>CAZVBC010000402.1:0-6175 GCA_964625155.1 uncultured Pirellulaceae bacterium | reverse complement strand
ATGGAAGACGATCGCTTTGATTGCGAGTGGCAGCAACGTGGATTGTTATTTGTCTACAACTGTCCACGAGCGTTGGAGGCGTACGCGGTCACTAATGAAACAATGACCGGTCACTTTAATGAGCCTGCGAGATTCTTGAGTGCCACCGATGTTGTACACCACGAACCTGCGCTGCTGGATTCAGTGGCCGGTGGATGGTTGTATGAGCACGACGGTCATCTGAGGCCTGACAAATTGCTGCAGTCGTTACGAGCTTTGCTTGAGGACCAGGGAGTTGTGATCATGGAGAACTGCGCGCTCCAGGGATTCTCAGGGCAAGGTGGTGTGGCTCAAGTTGCCGAAACGACTCAAGGCCATTTGCGAGCGGACACTTTTCTGATCGCGACAGGTGCGTGGACTCCACAACTCAATCAGATAATCGGTGCGAAGATCCCCATTCAACCTGGCAAGGGATACTCGATTACGATGCCACGTCCCGAGATTTGCCCACAAGTTCCACTGATTTTCCCAGAACATCACGTGGCAGTAACGCCAATGCAGTCGCGATATCGGCTTGGCTCCATCATGGAGTTCGCTGGTTACGATAGTTCGATTCGCCCAGAGCGGCTGGACTTGCTGCGCCAGGCCGCTGAACTTTATTTGCGAAATCCCCGCTGCCAACCGGAGTTGTCCACGTGGTTTGGTTGGCGGCCAATGACATACGACAGCGTGCCCATTATTGATATCTCACCCAACTGGTCCAACGTATTTTTGTCAGCAGGTCACAACATGTTGGGTATGAGCATGGCTCCAGGAACTGGATTGATGATTGCATCAATGATGAACCATCAATCTCCGCCAATCGATCCCACACCTTATCGCCTGGCGCGGTTCAGCCGTAGCGCCAAAAAGTAAGGCCAGCTTGGGAAAAGTACGGGAGGGCAAAACTTATTCTGAGTTAGTTTAGTGGCGGCTCGGTAGGATCCTCGCTGTCCTCGCTCTACCGTTTCATCGAACGCCAACTCTTAGGTGTGACAGGGCAATAGTAAACCTGCGGATGCTGCACACGCGGCCCGATGGGCACGCGCGGTTAAACGATTTCGCTGCAATGCCTTAGCTCGGCATGCAAAAAATCGAAAGTGGCGCTGGCCAAGCTAATTATTGACGAAGTAACGCGAAAACGTATCCGCTTTCAAGCATGCAACCGGCGGTTTTCGTTTCGCAGTTTAGACAGGGCGAATACTTGCTCCTTGCAACGACTCGCACCGAACTGGGTGAATGAAGTTATTGGTCTAAAGTAACTCTCCGGCCCGCGGTGAACTTAGTCGGCTAACCAGCGGAGGTTCTGGTAGCACCATTGCGTGGCAAGCTGAAATGCAGTTCGACTGGGCAAAACGAACACTGCTTGAATCTGTGCACCAGGAGTTGCTCGACATTCCTTTGGTAAATGAATCACTGCTGCGTAGCCGGAAACGAGACTAGAAACGGTCGCTGGGGTTGATGTGTCCTTGGGAGTTGTTGCTATTCCTTGAGTCGAGCCCGGGTCATGGGCCGTCAAAAGTCGCCATGCTGCATCGAGTTCGGACAGTTGTACGACGGAGTCAACACGGCAGTGAAAGACTGTGCTTTGCGCGGTCATTGCGCGAATTCGCACTGCTGTTCCGGCTGCAACCGAAGCTAAGTGAGTGTCGTCCAGTGGAATAATGGCGGTTGCATCGGTCGAACAAATCGCTCCTAACATAGTGCCTTGCGATACTTGTCGTCCCAGTTGGGAAGGGTCGGTCCAAACTTGTGTTGTCGGCGCTTGCCGTGCGCCATCAGGTTCCAAGATTGGTGGTGCTTGGAGAGCCAACAGTCGGCCAGCAATCGGTGCTCGAAGCGTAAGTTTTTCAACATGTCGACGAGCATGGAGTGATTGTTGCTTGAGGGACGTAGTCGACTTTTCCAACGTGGGTAAATCGACGGACGTAAAATAGCGACTTCTTCTGGCTGCTGCTAATTGTGCTTCTCCTTTTTGGACTCTGCTGTCGATGGCCAATTGGGCTAAGCGAACTTGATAATCGTCGATTTCAAATACGACGTCACCTGCATCTAAAGACTGTCCATCACGGGTGGCAATGCGTATCAACTGACCGGTTGTTGGAGCGAACAAACCTGACATTTGGCTGGGTTGCAACCAGCCTTTCGCCGAACTGCGACCTGCGATCGGTAGCGTTAGAAACGCAGCGATCAACAGTATCGCCACTAACGACAACCTTAGCATTGTTCCAACTTGCCATGCAGTCCTGGCCAAGCCTTGCAACAGTCGAACCATTGGAATTCCCCACCATGCGATAATGATCGAAACTGCTAGAAACCTACCAAACCAAGATACGTACCACGATTCGTACAATGAGACCAATATGCTGGCAATGACCACCGTCAAGCTAGCTCGGTAAATCCAACCCGCCGCGCTGAATCCGACCAGCCATCGCCTGCGAAATGCCGGCATGACGACTGGTTTCCCTGCTACCGCCTTCCGACCTAACAAGCAGAGGTACAACTCGCGCAAGCAAGCTTCATCCGCGCGTGAACGCAGGTTGGCTTCGTTGGTCAAGTCGCTGAGAATATAGTAGCCGTCAAATCGCATAAGTGGATTTGCGTTGATCAACAAGGTACTCACAGAACAGATCAACATCGTTTGTAGGGCAATCGTATTGATGCTGCTTTCGACAGTGGCCAGCCAAATAATTCCCGCCAGCGCCGCGACGATCAATTCAACATACATACCAGCCGAAGCAACGGCCGCGCGCTGCCAAGCGGCTGGCAATCGCCAGCTTTCAGAGACATCGCAGTAGACACAGGGTGCACCCAAGACGACAAACACGCCGATGTCGGGACATCGAATTCCAAACCGCTTGCAAACCATTGCATGCCCGAATTCATGCAGGGCACGAGTCAACAAAAAGACGCAGAAGAGGTTACCGAATTGGGTCGGCTGGGTCAGCCAGTTCCATTCCACGGTTTGTTGTGCGAGCCGAGGAAAATCAAGTAGTACCAGCATGGAAACTGAAAGACAGAAAACCAACCAGCATCCCACGGCCCAACGCGCAAAAAAATAGCAACTCAGCGGCCTGAGTCGATCGAGTAAGCGATCGATGTTAACGCCCCTCGCACGCCATGAAACCCAACTCGAAGGGCTTAGCCAGCTTTTCAGATACCGATTTTGTCGTGAAATATTCGTCGGAGCACTTCGCGTATCGCGACACAAAAGTTGTCGATTCCACAGGTGCTGGCAAAATTTTTGCAACTCACTATGTGCAATTTCCTGGCCCGAGAACTCCTTTTCAAATCTATCACAGATGTGCTGCAACGTACTGTGGCCTCGCATTTGCTGAATTAACCAATATTCAGTCTCGCCAAAGCGATAGCACTGACGAGTAATGGGGTCAAACGCAATCCATAATGCCGTTGGCTGCAGAACTGAGCGGGGCGAGAATGTCCACTTCAGATCCCCGCGCACACGCGGTCGCTCAATTTCGCTCTGTGGCAGCGGTTCTCGGCACGACACATCGCACGCTCGACCAGATGGATTGTCAGCCTGGCAATTCGACTGCGGCAGTGGCAGGGCGAAGTCGGCAGGGTTCAATCACTGTACTCCTTGGACTTCGAACTTGACCTGAGTCGGCAATTCAACTCGGGCGCTTTGCCCAGGCAGCAGTAACCAATGCCCGTTGGTCTGTTCATTGGGTACACGAATGTGTAGTCGCAAGTATCCCTGGGCGCTGATTTCCGGATCGTAAGACGTGACCTTGCCCATTAGTACTTTCCTATCTGTACTCGGCTGATCGGGTGTTATGCGAACTTCTGAGCCGGTAATGTGTTCACGATCGACCTGGCTGATATGTACTAAACAATCGACCTTAAGCTGTTTGAAGTTTCCGATGCGCACGACCGACTGGCCGGCTTGTACCCATTCTCCCTTCTGTCGCAAAACGTTCATGACAACTCCGTCGAACGGAGCGACTAGCATACGATTTCTCAGCCGCACTTGAGCCGCTTCATGCGCAGCCTGCTTAAGCTGAGCGTCCAGCGTTGTTTGCTTTTGCTCTTGCTTACTACGCTGTAGAGCCAAATCGCGACTTTTTACTCCCAGCTCCATGCGGGTAAGTTCGGATCGCGAAATGTTCTTGCCCAGCGTCCGATAATTCGTTAGTTCTTCGCGAGCCTCTTCCAAAACAGCCTGGTGGTAATGGACGTTAGAATTATCATTGGCCAATTCTAATGCCGCCGTGTACTGCAGCTTGGCGATTTTGGTTTCCATGATGGCGAGGCTGCTTTCCAATCGCCCGATTTCTTGTCCGCCAGTTACCGAAGTGTTCGGCTGAACATTCAGCGTCTCGATGACACCGCTGTCGGAGGAGGGCACTTCGGCCGATTCATCGAGTAGTACCGGACAATGTTCGATCGCCAACCAAGCTGCTTCACGTGTCTTGGAGACGGGCTGTTGCGCCACGGCAATTAAACTCAACGCCCCGAGACATCCAGCAACGCAGCCAGCGACATGAGGAATTCCACTGAATCGAAGTGTAGTCATAAAGAAGTTGCCGTTTTTACCAGACCATTTCAATACGCGCACGAAGTGCCTCTACTGCGTCACGAAGCACCAGCCATATCGCCGGTACTTGTCCACAATCGATGGTAGCTCGGGCCACGGCCCCATCTTTTTTTATTGGCAACGTGCGAGATTCGACTTTCGCCGTAGCCAAGATAACCGTTTGGCCCGCCGAGTCCTTAAACGCTTGTGTGTTCATGGTTGCGAGGCGTCCTTCGAGTACCAATCCAGGATGACCGGTGAGCGAATATTGTATTCTTGCTCCGGTTGCATTCGATTCGATGGCTTGTGCAACCATGCCGCAGCGAATTTCAGGAATCGATAGTTGCAATTGCCAAAGGCCGTCGGGTTCGAAGGTAGTGACGAGTAATTGACCAGCCGCCATTGGGCGCGCAGTGAAGCGATTGCGCAGGTCCCACGAAGCTACTTGGCCACTTCGGCGCGCTCGGATGTTGAGGCGGTCCTTGTGAGCACTCAATAGCGCGAGTTGATCTTGTAAACTGGCGACTTCAAGTGTCAATTGTTGCCGTTGGCTTTCAAGCAAGTCTCGCTCAACCGGACGCATTTGGGTATCGCGACTGAGGGTGTCCCCAATAGCACCAATGCGAGAGTGATTCTCTTCAAGTTCTCCCGTCAATCGCTCGACCTGCATCAATAACTGCTGGTCGACCAGTTCAATGAGCGAATCGCCAGCCTGAACGGAATCTCCTTCATTGACATTTACTTTATCGACCACACTTGCTGACGGAGCATAGTAAAGTTGTTTTTCGACAGGTTCAAGAATCGCAGGCACTGAAACTTGTTGCGGTACAGGAAACAGCGCGAGCACCACCATTAATCCAGCGATAGCTAATCGCGACATCCAGCGCTGGACGGCGAACCATCGCGCCCGACTGCGAGAATTGGACTGTCGAGGTTTCCCTCCTTGCCATAACCGATCGAGCGTAACCTGGACAGTGCGAGCAAGCCACGAATCGCGAGGGGAAATTAGCGTGCCAAAAGCACAAGCGAGACGTTCTGCTCGATCGAGGAACTTGGGTTCAAGCGCCAGCGACTTTGTGCCAACTAGCGCCATCACGCACGGGAATGAATTCAATCGCAGCGCATACAGTCGGTCCACATTCATCAACTCTGCCAACTGAACGATTTCTGGATGAGTTGTGTGCAAGTCGGGATGCAAAACCACTAGACGAGCTTGATCGGCGTGGGGATTTTGTTCTGCACCGGCAATCATTGTCTCTTGGTTCGGTGTTGGATTTAAATCCCCCAATCTTTCTAGATATTGATGGCCAATTCTGGCGACCCGCTCGGCTGAGAGTATGACTTCCGATCGTGGGTCGAACGCATCTAGATGATTTATTGCTCGTACGCGAAGTCGGCGGTCTCCGTTCAAAATGATTACTTTGTCGGCTTCCAGCAGGCTGGCTAGACTATCGGCAACTGCTTGCACTCGCGCGGCTGTCAGAGAGACACTGGCGACAGTGGAAAGATGTTGTTGAAATCGGGCGACGTAATCTTGTTCGCTTAACATGTCTCGCAGTTTCGCACGCCGCAAAAAGTCGCTCATCAAGTCGGCCATTTGAGCGACAAACCGCAAGTAAC
>CAZVBC010000401.1:0-6210 GCA_964625155.1 uncultured Pirellulaceae bacterium | reverse complement strand
CTCGCCTTTGGCTGCGGGTTAAACGACTACAGAGCTCGGGCTTAAGACCACATTTGGAGCGCAAAGTGGCGCTGTCCATCTAGACAACATCGCCTTTTGAAATCCTATGCGAGCCGCTTTTCAATTTGCGACTTATCAAGAAAGTTCATAACTAAGGGTTGAGAAAAATCGGGCTGAGATTGTTGCCAAATTGCGTACATCCCATTAGGTGTAGCCAACACACTGACGTAGCGCGAACATCCAGTTCCCCAGGGGCTGATGAATGCTGGAGCATGGCGAGAGAGTCGGTGGACGTTTTCCCAGCGATGATCAAGCATATAAGCCAGTCCACCCAACTCTTCGCAGGAGTAGCCTCGCGGACGTTTTACTGCAGACGGGTGTTCATCCAGCTTGCGCACACACTCGCCACCATCATAGAACAGCAAGCTCACCTGGATATCGCGCAATCGACCTGTCCGCGGCAAATCGATGATACATGTGGTCCTCGTCATGGCGACGTCCCAAGTAGTACCACGTGGAAAGCAGCGGAAATTGGGTTCGAGCACTCCATCGGTTGAGGTTAAGCTGGCGATCGCGGTATTCGAACTGGTCCAACTGAACGGATGGCTACAGAATCCCAATTGAAGGTGATTGCCTTGTCGAAAGATCCACGGATCTTTCAAATGCAAGAACTCCGGAGATGACGACCGAATCACCTCTCGGCAGGAAGTAGAGCCCCAATCATCAATGTGCTGTGCCGAGAGTTGATCAATCGACCAGACACCAGTGCCGGGTTTTTGAAAGCTTGCAACTTCATCTGGGTACGCGAGCGAAGTTTTCTCGGATGAAACAAACAGCTCTATGCCACTGTTCGAGCGCCACAGAGCGCTGCCTTCGATTGATACAACAGTATGTCCAGGAGGACTGACTGCTCCCTTTGAAAAGCTGGCAATCTTATCGAAACTCGCGCCTTGGTCTGTGGAACGAAAAATGGCCAGTTCCAAGCCCCGGTCTCCTTGGCCCAATCCTAATCGCGAGTCCCCAGCGTTGCGGTACCTTCCGGCCAGGAAAAGAGCATCACCGTCAGCGATCAAGTTTCCACCACCAAACCAAAAACCAGCAGCGGGCTGATTGGGGTGGACAATAATCCTGGAGGCAGTTTGATCAATAAGCGCGTGAGCAACATCCAATAATCGCCGCTCGCAATCGGAGTCCAATCGAATTGTCGTCATGGACTCGTTTCCCTCGAGACTCAAGGAGGCATTGGACCGATCGAACAGTTGCCAAATCGGCCCAAATTATCGAACTAGGTGCCGAGCAATTCGAATTGCGGCATTCAATTGAATAGAGTTCTATTCTTGAGCGGAAGTTAGCGCTTCCTCTAACTTCATTCTCGGTGGCATGCCTACGAATCGTTCCGTAACTTCGCCATTTCGGAGCAGCAAAAGCGTGGGAATGCTTTGAATGCCATATTGGCTGGTAACCTGAGGATTATCATCAATATTGAGTTTGCCTATTTTGACCGATCCGGCAAATTGCGTAGCCAATTGATCGATTAGAGGTGCAATCTGACGACACGGACCACACCAAGGCGCCCAGAAATCCACCAGAACAGCTTGACTGGAGTTCAAGACTTCCTGTTGGAAATTGTCGTCAGTAAATTCAATCGTATTCGCACCCATCAATGTCGCTCCTCTGGGACCAGTTCAGCAGTCGAACGTTTGCACCACACCGGCATGAGCCTAAAGTCGTCCTTTAACTCGCCTCCACAAATCTAGCAATAATCACCGCACGGTCAATGTCATTGGTGAAACTACACAATTAACCAGCCACTGAACAGCTTTCTCGCGTTGAATGTTATCGTATAGGGTCCGAACTAACTTAGTTAGGTGCGTGAGGTTTCTGCCGAGCTGTCGATCAATTGGGTCCGTAAGCGAGCTTTGCCTTCACGATCCCTTAAAACAAGTTGTAGTAAGGCACTAGTTAATTCCGGTCAAAGTGAGATTAGGTCTGAGTCCTAGTCTTGCGAAATTCCAGATGCACTCTTACTGGGACTCTCACCGTCTCGGATAAATGCGCAAGTCGTACCAAAATTCTATGACCTCGATCGAATTATCTGCCGACATGTGATAGATTGGATGATCCATGAGACGCTAGCTAGGCGACGATCTTGAATGAAATTACAATTCACGACTGAATCTGAGTAGCTTGTTCAAGTACGTGCGTGCACTATGCTTGTCAGTCGTTATTTTCTCTGCGATGGATATTAGGCGGGCCCCCAAAGCAGAACGAGGTGGCGTTTTTGCGAGAACTGATTTGTCGATATCTCCAAATAATCAATCCGCCCCGTCGTCTTGGGATCTGACCGTAGAATACGCGGTAATCTCAGACGTAGGTATGCGCCGTAGTGTGAACCAGGACTCAGCGGTTGTGGTGCCGGCAGCCACTAAAGAGTTGTGGGAGAAGTTGGGGCATTTGTTTGTGGTGGCTGATGGCATGGGTGCCCATGCGGCCGGAGAGCTAGCTTCACGACTCGCCGTCGAGCTGATCCCACATCATTATCGCAAAATGCAGGGCATGATTCCTGCCGAAGCGATTCGGCGAGCGGTATCAGAATCTAATGCTGAGATCTTCCGGCGGGGACAAGCGAACATTGAATTCCGCAACATGGGCACAACGACCAGTTTGCTCGTTTTGCTACCCGAGGGGGCAGTTGTGGCCCATGTGGGCGATAGTCGTGTTTATCAGTTACACGGTGAAAAACTGTACCAGCTCACTTTCGACCATTCGCTGGTATGGGAAATGCAAGCTGCTGGCGAGGTATCGGATGAAACGGCACGAAGTGGTGTCATTCCCAAGAACGTCATTACGCGATCATTAGGTCCCAATGCCACGGTCCATATCGATATCGAGGGCCCGTTTCCCGTTAAGGTTGGCGATCGATTTTTGTTGTGTTCAGATGGACTGAGCGGCCAGATCACCGACGAAGAAATCGGTGCGTTGCTAAAAGCTATTCCGGTCAAGCAGGCTGCACAGTTATTTGTGGACCTCTCAAATCTACGTGGTGGGCCAGACAATATAACTGCGGTTGTTATCGAAGTTGTTGACAACGCCATCGCTAATCAGAATTCCGGTCCGATTGTGCCGCGCCGAGCGGAGAAGAAGTCAGCTAAGTTCTCGCCGGTTTTTGGTGTCGTTTCTGCAGCTTGCCTTATTGCGGCTGCGTTGTTGGCATATAGCGAGGCTTGGGCGGTTGCGATAGTGTCGTGCGTGCTGGGTTCAATTGCTCTTCTGACTGGCTTGTGGCAGATGCTTGGCAGCAGTGAAGTGACCGACGATGTTACATTGCGGTATGGGCGGGGCCCGTATCGCCAATATAAAGCGGCACCAAGTTTGGTGCTTTTTGAACATTTGGCTGGTACGATGAAAGCGCTTCGTGAGGCCGCTGAAGAACGTAAATGGAATATCGACTGGCCACGATTCGAAGGCTTATTTAAGGTAGCCAAAAGCGCCGCCGACAAAGGGGATTTTGTTACTGCCATTCGTGAACAAGCTCAATTGATCATCGATTTGATGGCTCAAATTCGCAATCAACGCCTCTCAAGTGCTAGCGATTCGTCCGTTGATTTATAGCACTTCCCAACGTCCGGAGTTCTCATAAGTCATGACGGCCGGACACTAGGGGCTGTGGGGCTTGTCACCAGCAGGTTCCTTTCCGCCATTCCCGCGCGTCAGTTAAGGACTTCGAAGGGGTTGGGGAGTCGTCCGATTTCTCAGAAAACGGCATCGGTCATGTTACCAATGTAGCGCGGCTGATTTTACAGTGAACTACTACTCGCTAGATTTTCTCAGGACGATTCTCAAGTGGTGTTAAGGCGATGGTTGCACGCGCGCAAGCTCCACACGCGCGGCCCGATGGTCACGCGTTTAAACGATTTCGCTGCAATAACTTAGTTCTTCCTGCAACAATCGAATGAGGCGCTGTCCAATTAGCCTACCTTGAGTTCCAGCAATCGACATTCCCTGATGCGAGTTGAGTCGCTAGACTTCACGGCATGATGAAGCGATTTTCAATTTACATCTTGTCGGAAGTGTTGAAAATATTTTTGGTGGCGCTGACTGCGTTTACCAGCATCAGCCTATTGGTCGTGGTGATACAGCAGCTTATGGAGCAGGGGCTGGGGCTGTCCGCGATTTACGCCATACTACCATACGCCTTACCAATTGCGTTGCAATACGCGCTGCCGGCAACCATGCTGTTTGCTGTTTGCAGTGTCTATGGACGAGTCAGTGCCGACAACGAGATTATTGCACTGAAAGGGGCTGGGATTGCGCCGATCAAGGTTATTTCCCCCACGCTTATATTGGGTTTTCTAATCAGTCCCATTGCCGTTTGGCTAAACGACTTGGCTGTGTCCTGGGGCGAACAGGGCATAAACAAAGTCGTCATGCATTCGATCGAAGAGATTGCTTATCGGTATTTATCCACGCAAGGCAGGTACAGCTATCCCAACACTTTTTCGATAGTGGTCGACGGCATCAAAGAGGACGGGCGAGAGTTGGTCTCACCAGAGATCACGGTGAATTCGTTTTCGCCGCCGTTGACCATCTCTGCTCGCACCGGTTCCTTGCGCTTTAATCCAGCTACAGAAACACTTGTGGCTAGGTTAGTCGACTGTGATATCACGCAGGGGACGCGTTTAACAGCGCATCATCCGGGTAGTTTTGATCAAGCGATTCCACTGGGTAAAGGATTTCATAATTCGTCGTCGCAATTGAGGCCGCAACAGATTGCATTGAGAGACATCGGGCCGGAAACAAGTCAACAATTGGAAGCATTGCGTAAAACCAAAGAATTGCTGGCTGCGAGGACGGCGATGGCGCTCACGGCTGGTAGGTATGATTGGCTTGACGATGTTGCCACACATAATTCTTTGGTCGACTTGCAGGTGGGCAACGATCGGATGTATCGACTCAATAGAGAGCCATGGCGTCGATGGGCATCCGGATTTAGCTGCTTCTTTTTTGTCTGGGTAGGAGTTCCATTAGCCATTTGGATGCGCACAGCCGACTATTCTACTTGTTTTGGCATGTGCTTTTTACCCACGATATTGATTTTTTATCCTTTCATGCAATTAGGATCTGACCTAGCAAAAGATGGCAGTTGGCCACCTTGCAGCGTGTGGCTAGGAAACGTCATCTTGCTGGCGATTGGAGCTTGGTGGTTGCGTAAGATCCACCGTAATTGAGCTCTAGCGCAAGTTACTTCGTAAGCTAGTGATTGTTCCTGTACGAAATCAATTGGGAGGTTTGGCGACATTGCGAAGTTTGTGCCGCCAAATTCGCCTTGTCGCGTTCCCGGCAATTGCGATAGACTTCGGAATCAGGAGTTTTGGTTTTTGGTCGACTGATCGCTCTGAAACCCAAGTATAGAGTCGATGTCGGTTGGCTGGTTTGTGCACGATGCAGAGTATCAAACAGGGAAGTTGCGTTGTTTTCTCGGATGCCGATACGAAAAAAAGTACTTTGCGGCACCGTCATGTTGGCGGCAATACTTGCACTTTGGGGTTGGTGCAGTCTGCGTGGAGTTTACGCCTATCGTCAACTGACGAAGATTCTTGAGCAACGAGCGGACGAATTGCCAATCGCTTCCCAGCTACAGCAGGCAGTGCAAGACCTGCGCGTGGGTTACGAACTTTCTCGCGACAACATTCGCGATCCATTTGGTCTCGGACACGACAATTTCTTCAGTCAAAGCATAGCCCGGCAAGACGGCGGCACCTTTCATTCGCAACTGGATGAGGTCCAGCGGCACGTTAAAAGTTATGCAATGCAATTGAGGGGCGAAATCGAAAATGGCCCCCTGTTGTCCAATCGTTCCAACGAACTGCAGATCATCAAGCAGATATTCAGCAAGCTCGATCATGTACGCGATGCAACCGCAAAATCAAACTGGGAACTCGATCGCGCGTGTGTATTAATGGTCAAGCAAGATATCGAAGAGCTGGCGGCGAGCGTAAATGATTTGCCGAAGTTCTTTCAAGTTAGAATTGCTGGCTTCCGAGACGAAGTGCGTTCGCAATATCGTACATGGTTAGTCTTGATCTGGTTGGGCTCGATCGCGGCGATGGTCATTGTGCTGGTTGCCTTTTGGTTTCTCCGCTGGTCCATATTTCAGCGGTTTCGCACATTATTGCAAGGCAGTCGCACGATCGCTCGGGGCGAGTTCGA
>CAZVBC010000400.1:0-6272 GCA_964625155.1 uncultured Pirellulaceae bacterium | reverse complement strand
CTATTGGTCTCCGCAAATCTGACCACATCCAACCAGTTGCGCGCCCAACGCTCTCCAAACGCTGGGTCAGCCAACAACCGATCGACCAATCTTTCGTAGGACGTCTCGTTCCAGGTGCTTGTCCATTCCTGTACGGTTTCCGGCGACGGTGGCAAACCTGTAACATCTAAAAACAAACGACGCACAAGCACTTCAGGTGCTGCTGGTTCCACAGGCTGCATTCCAGCCGCACGTAATCCTTGCAGAATGAATGCGTCCAAAGGCTGCCTGCTGAATTGATCATCTTGTAAAGCAGGTGGCACAGGATTGCTAACCGGCTGGAATGCCCAGTGATTTCCATACACTGCCCCTTCATCAATCCACTTACCGAGAAGTCGAACCTCCGTATCGGTCAGCGGCTTGCCTTCGGGGGGCATGCGCAGCGAATCGTCCTTCGAATTAACTCGCCGAATCAGCTCGCTGGATTGAGCTTTTTCTGGGACAATAGCCCGTTCGCCACTATCTGCGCTCGATAATGCAGATTCCCGCCTATCCAGTCGCAATTGGCTTTCTTGCTTATCTCGACCATGACACGAAAAACAACGTCGAGCAAGAATTGGTTGAATCTCGCGAGAAAAATCAACCGCTGATGTCTCACCTGCTTGAATGCCTGCGCAGCATTCTACCCAACATACCACCACGAGTCCCGCAAGTATCAACCTGTGGAAACGTGCAAGTTCTTGAATAATTTGATTTCCGCTTGTCAATTTCATCGCTGCGTTCAATTGTTTTTCGATTCTGCAAAAACGTGAGCCCTCCTCGCTGTGTAACGGCAACAAACACAGCGACTTTTTGTGAGACGCTCGTCAGTATAACATCATATCAAGAATAGCCCGAATGTAATGAGAACAACATTGGTATTACCCAATAGGAGCACGGCAGGCGACGCCTTGGTAAGTTCCAGCTCGGATTAACGAAAATAAACGCACGCTGCCCCTCTCGCGACACCTTCTCACTTTAGAATAGGACCAGTTTTGGGATAGCTCCTGCCGATCACCTGCCGTTATTTTTTATAAGGCGCAATCATCATGTACAGGTTACTGATCTGCATTTTGCTGGGGCATTCGGTAGCGGGCGCTGAACCGTTGATCGAGAAACAGGACTTATTTCGAGTTGGTGAAGATCCTGCATATAGTCTGTACCATATTCCCGGAATCGTCGTCAGCGCAAAAGGGACAGTATTGGCCTGGTGCGAAGCGAGAAAGCATGCTGCAGGCGTCAGTGACTGGGACGATATTCGTATACTCCTGCGACGCAGTACGGACGATGGCAAGTCATGGAGCGAGCCTCTCAGCATTGCCGAAGTCCCAGGACCGAAATCCAAAAACCCCCTTGCCCTGCGATTGAAGAACATCGATCTCGACACGGTTACTTACAACAATCCCGTGTTGATTGCTGACCGCAGTGGGGTCATTCACATGCTGTTTTGTCTTGAATACATGCGCGTCTTTTACCAGCGAAGCGACGACGACGGGCTGACTTGGCAAGGCCTGACAGAAATCACACAAGTATTTGACACATTCAAGCAATCTTACCCATGGGCAGTATTGGCCACTGGCCCCAATCACAGCATCCAACTTCAGGCCGGTCGCCTGATCGTTCCTGTATGGTTATCCACTGGTACAGGTGGTAACGCACATCGCCCAAGCGTTACCGCGATCGTGTACAGCGACGATTCAGGTCGGACCTGGCAGGCCGGAGATATCGCAGTTCCGTGTACCGATGAGTGGATCAATCCAAATGAAACGGTCGCCGTCGAGCTGAATGATGGGCGCGTAATGCTCAATGTGCGAAACGAATCGACAACACATCGCCGCCTGATTACGACCAGCCCGAATGGAGCCACAGGTTGGAGTACACCTGCGTTCGACGCTGCTTTGTTGGAACCGATCTGTATGGCCGGTATCGTGCGTTACCGTGTAGGTGGCCAGAGCTTAATCCTGTTTTCAAATCCACACAACTTGGAACGACTAAATGCTAAACCAGGGCAGAGCCGCGATCGAAAAAACCTTAGCATCAAAATTAGTCGCGATGAAGGGCAAAGCTGGTTGTTAAGCAAAGTCGTCGAACCTGGTCCGAGTATGTACTCAGACCTCGCAGTCACGCCAACAGGCACGATACTCTGCTTTTATGGACGTGGAAACAAACCCGGGTTTGCCGGCAGTGGTCTGACCCTTGCCAGGATGAATCTGGAGTGGTTAATGGCACCGTGATGGAACGCCGGTAAGTCTTGTGCTTCAAGTACGCTTCACTGTAAAATCAGCCGCGCGCTACATCGGTAAGATAACCGTAGCCGATTTCTGAGAAATCGGCCCACTCCCCACGCCCTTCAAAGTCCTTAACTGCGGCGCGGGCATGTGGGAAGGAACCTGCTGGTGACGAGCCCCAGCCCCTTGTGACCATGTTTGGCGCGCAAAGTGGCGCTGTCCAGCTAATCTACCTCGATCACAAACGAGTTATTGCCTTCTTTAACTGAATATTTTTTGGAAACAGAGTTACCTTTAATTGAATTGGGTAACTCGTCGCCATAGGCTGGCTCGACGGTTACGGAATACTCACCAATGGGCGCACCGGATTTGCTGGCACCACTATTTCCTGAAACATAATGTGTCGTTAACGTAAAACTGCCGTCTTTTTGTATCTCGCCAGTGGCGCTTAGGGCAGGGTCTTTGTCTAGCTGAAAAGTTATCATGCCACCTGCCCACGCTTTTCCATTTTTCTTGACGACCTTTCCAGAAACTGGATGTGTTTCGGGCGACGTACCGCAACCATAGAGAGTGAAAGCAAGAAACAGAGCGAGAATGTGCATCCATGAGAGTGTCCGTTTAGGACGTTCGTAAGCCATCGGATAATCCTCTGAAGAAATTAATAAGCTGGATTGTCATTTGGCTCAGGGGAGTGTTACTGGTTTTCCATCGGAGGGCAAAGCCAGTGCGGTCAGAACATCAATATCTGTCGTGATGGATAACGCATGCACACTTCCATCCACCATGGCAAATTGGCAGATGCCGGGATGATAACTACCGAATCGTTCGTTGCGGCGTAACAAATCAGTTGGGCCAGCAGCAAGAGTGCGAGCGATCGTTCCATTGGTAACTTGACGTCCCATCAGGCGTGCTGAAAACTGGGGTGCATTGTCGTTAAAAATGGATGAGTCTCCTGCAGCAACGAGGCCAAAATCTGCGATAGGAGCCACGTGTTTTTCGCCAAACACCGCCGTGTTGCTCGTTCCGTCAGTGACGGTTCGAAATGAAGTAATCGATTTAGCTCGGACAACTTTCCAAGCAGGAGCAAGCTGCCATGTGCCGACTCGATCGAGCCCCCTCAGCGTACCTTGGTCTGTAAAAGTACCGTCATCACCGCCGCCAACGTGAGCATAATCTCCGCAACCTCCCGGAATATTGTACGCAGTTACCCCAGTAAAATTATTTCGACTGTCACCGTTCTTGCTCAATTGGATTGGCCCGCGCCGCGAAGGGCAAAAGTATGCGGGTACTTGCAACTGCCGGGCACTAATTTCGGCTGGCGTGGCTCCCAATCGGAAGTACGCTCCGATCTTCGTATGGTCCCAAAGGTTATAAGCGTTAGTTTGCTCCAGAAACGGCAGGAGACGCACCGCCCAAGTCCCTTCACCACTTCCTCGATAACCTGCCGGGGGAAGTTCTCGGTACGTCGATTCGAAGTTGTGCATTGCCAAGCCAATTTGTTTCAAGTTATTTGAACACTGCAATCGCCGCGCGGCTTCACGCGCTGCTTGTACCGCTGGGAGCAATAAACCAACGAGCACACCAATAATTGCGATCACAACCAATAGCTCGACTAAAGTGAATGCCCGCGAATTACGATTCGATTTGCAGAACATAAATGTGACCAACTCTCGAAAAAGTGAAGGTAACGTACTGACCGATACTCATTGCGAGGGCTCGCCACGGATAACTCGCCGTCGGAGCTGCAACTGCAATGGTCGTTCTCGAAAGACCTATCTATTGAAACTGAATCATAAACTATTCGCAATACACATTTATTTCTCTAAACCGCCAAACGTGACTCGAAATTGTGACTGCGTTCGGCAATGACCATCGCCGCTTTCTCAGCAATCGTTCACAGCCCGCTCCTTTCGAAGTCCATGACTGGGGCGCGGGCAGGTGGGATCCTCAAATTGTTTCCACGAGTTTCGCCGAAGTCTCTATAGACTTAATGGGGACGCGAAATACCGTGAATATGTGACCAATAGCGAGCGATTTCACGCGGGCCGGAAATAAAGAAATGCCCGTTCATTTGGCCGCTGACAAGTTCCAGGGCATCCAGCGGCGGTTTCTCGGCAAGAATTAATACTGGGCAACTTTGGTGCTCGGCACCAATCAATTGGACAATCTCACTTCGAGGTCGAGGGAAATCGGCAAAACGAACGTCCAGTTGATGTCGCAGTTTCGGAAAGTAGGCCAGCACACCAGTAACTTCTGCGCACTGTGGACAATAATACGGCAATCCTGGCCCGTCCGAGAAACTCTCTTTTAGCAAGAACAATATATCGCGTTTCATGTTTGGTTTCCTTTGGTGGTACCACGATCCAACTGGCAAACCTGCTTCATTTGCCCATTCGAGATTTTGCGGTAGCGCAGCACAGTGGAGTCAGCATGCACTGATGCAAATTATATCGGTGGCGGTCGGCGAGTGATGGGATTCATGTGGACTTTAACGAGGACTGTCCAGGGGAATTGTCAGTTTGTTGACGAAGACCGGCCGCGCGCCAGCGATCAGCCAGGATTGTATCAAGAACGAGCTGGCTAATGTGATAAACGACCATGGGCAAAATACTTACGCCACAGTCGATGGCAAGTTTTAGACCGACCATCAAAGTTTTTTGGCTACCGCCGATTGCAACCGCAATCTTCTGTGGCCTTGGAATGCGAGATTGGGCAGCTAACCACCAACCGAGCCCCAATACGACTAAATGCAAGAGGCTGGACAATAGCGTGACCTCTACGACTTGCCTAAACGACAGCGCGGTCTGGGAATTGGCCGAGCGAACTCGTAGGCCCATCTGGATCGAACCCAACAAGACCATAGTCAATATACCGACTTGGCAGACCAGTGAAATTAACTGTTTGTTGCTCGTCGCCCACTGAGCAATTTGTGGTTTGAGACGGGCAAGCTGGGCGATTGTCATGGGGAGCAGTACGACAATTAACAGGCCTTGAATTAGTTCTCCCAAGTCGAGTTGTACTCGTTTGCCCAAGAGCAAGACCAACCACAACGGTGTCACTACCACGCAAGCCAAATTGGTAATCAGGGTAACCAACACAGCGACTGTGTCGTCGCCACCTGCTTTGCTGGTCCATACCGCAGCCGACGCCAGTGTACAAGGAATGGTCGCCGCTACGATCAGTCCACCACCGAGATACGGGTTCATCAAACTGGCAAAAGCCAAGGCCATTATTGGAAACAGGCCCATGTTGATCAGCGACGCCAGAACAGCAGGCCATGGCCGCATAAGCGCTTTTCTCACCCAAGCCAAAGGTACTGGCAGAGCCATTAAAGCCATGACGACAAAAACCACGCCGGACCGCAGCCAGGCTTGGTCGGCTAAAAAAGCCAGTTGCGGACTAGCCACGGTTCCGGCGATGACGATCGTACCCAGCGCGACAAGAAACCATTGCCCCACCAACGTTTTCCAAATCCTCAAACTACCGCCCCTTTGGTTTGAACAGGCACATAAGTAAACTCTTACGATAAGGTGTTGTGCGACGTCGTTCGACAATCGCCCTGTGTGGCCCAGAGTTGAATCGGTGAGGAATTGGCTCCGTCACCAGACTCGGCACAATGCACATGGCTGGATCGGATGCACAGCGATTGTAGTCTATTTTGTTTCCCATCGTTGGATAGGGCTGATTTGAATGCTCCGCTATTGGACCGCTGGTGAATCGCATGGAAAGGCCCTGATTGCATTCATTGATGGATTTCCCGCTGGGCTACCAATCGACTATGAAATGATCAATATCGAACTGCGGCGGCGTCAGGGGGGGTATGGACGCGGTGGTCGGCAGAAATTGGAAACGGATACGGTTGAGTTTCTCACTGGAACTTGGCAGGACAAGACCTTGGGAAGTCCGCTGACTTTACAGGTCATCAATGCAGATTACAAACTCGAACGATTAAAAGAACTCGATCGCCCACGACCGGGGCATGCCGATTTGACTGGTGCCATCAAGCATTTAGGTTCCATTCGCGGC
>CAZVBC010000399.1:0-6306 GCA_964625155.1 uncultured Pirellulaceae bacterium | reverse complement strand
GCACGCTCGACGCGAATGTGTGCGAGGGCTAGCTGTGACCTACGCCAGAATCGTTTCATTTGTCAGCTCAATCTCGTAAGCCAGCTCCTTAATCTACATTACGAATGCGATTCCGGTATCTTCGCAACCTTCTAAAGACTGGGGCTCATCTCGGTATCCATCAGGTAATGCATTGGTTGTTCATGATAATGAGGCGAATATGTCCCCAACACTAACGATTGTTGTCGTTGCTCTCGAACAAGTAGATAGAGTTACCATGTGGGTTTTTCGCCGCAGTGGAAGCAACTTGCTATCTTGGTCGATCTTAGGTAAACCTGTATATATCCTACTTGGACAGCGCTACTTTTGATTATGTTGTTAGAACTAAGTCGTTGCAGCGACATCGTTTAACCCGCAGCCAAAGACGAGGACTGGGTTGAGTTTTCGCAATAGTGTTAATCCAAACCGTAATTATGCCAAACTCATCCCTGTCCTCGCCTTTGGCCCTTTGGTTACGGGTTAAACGGGGTTAAACAAAGCTCGGGCTTAAGACCACATTTAAACCGCAAAGTGGCGCTGTCCAACTACCCTGTGTATCGCTTGGGGCATTGCCCCTTGAACTAGCCTCTCGCTGAGGTGCTCAAGGAATCCATTTCGTGCCGATTTCGTCAACCTATTCTCTGACGCAGCATCGCGTATTGTTTTTCGCCCTATCGATGTTTTTCGCTCTATCGATAAGGATGGTTTTCACTGGGCCAGCGTTAGGGCAAGACAAAGCCGAACAAGAGGCTTTTTTTGAATCGCACGTGCGACCGGTTTTGATTGAACATTGTGTCAAATGCCACGGACCAAGTGACCAGTCTGGCGGATTACGATTGGATAGGCAAGTGGCAGTGACGAAAGGGGGCGATTCAGGTCAAGTCATTGTTGCTGGTGTACCTGAGCAAAGCTCTCTTATCCGCGCTGTGCAGTATCATGACAAAGATCTACAGATGCCTCCTGATGGCAAATTGCGCAGCGAGCAAATCGAGATCTTGACCACGTGGGTAAAATCAGGCGGCTACTGGCCTGCAGATAAGACAGAAGTGGATCAAGGAATTCCACCATCCAGGAAAATCGACTTAATGCGAGAAACGCATTGGGCGTATCGCCCTATTCAAGCTGGCAGGCTGCCGCAGACTGACGCTGGTAATTGGGTTCAGCAACCGCTCGATCGATTTGTACAGGCAAAACTTGAGGCGGCTGGTTTACGGCCTAATCCCGTTGCGTCTCGACGCGATTTGATCATACGCACCCATTTTACTCTAATAGGGTTGGCACCATCCTTCAGTGAGGTTGAGGCATTTCAGAATGACCGTGCTCACGATGCCTTTGAAAGGCTAGTCGACCGGCTGCTAATGAGCCCACATTATGGAGAGCGTTGGGCGCGACACTGGCTTGATTTCGCTCGATTCGCTGAGACCACTGGTTATCAAGCTGGCAGTCGCGATACTCGTTATCCCTACGCCTACACCTACCGTGACTATGTAATTCGTGCCTTCAACGAAGATTTTCCGTTTGATCAGTTTATTGTCGATCAACTTGCCGCTGATCAACTTCAGTTGAATGATGGAGAAAAACATCGTTTGGCGGCAATGGGCTTGCTGACAGTGGGGCGTAGGTTTATGGGAAATCCTCACGACGTCATTGACGATCAGATTGATGTCGTTACTCGAGCTTTCCTCGGGATCAGCGTTGCCTGTGCACGGTGCCACGATCACAAATACGACCCGGTTCCGTCGGCAGATTATTATTCGCTATATGGCGTTTTCGCCAGCTCTCAAGAACCCTCCGAGTTGCCTTTGCTGGGCGACCCAACGACGACTCCGGGTTACCAAGATTTTCTTGCAGCTCAAGCTGACAAGCAAAAAGAAGTTGATGCTTGGTTAGAGAAAAAACGGGAAGAAACTGAACACGAACTGAGGGCGCGCGTTGCGGATTACCTAGTACAGGTCACCAAAACGCCAAATCCAAGTGAGGCTAAGGGTGCCAGGCGTACTGGCCAACGTACCGCCCTGCGACCGCGGGCACTCGGACGCTGGCAGGAATTCTTGGCAAGCGTTCCTCAGGGTGATCCAGTTTGGGGTATTTTGGGGCTATTTAGTTCCCTACCAGCGGAGCAGTTCAAGGAGAAATCCGCTGCGCTACTGTGTGATGCAGCCGCTCTTTCTCAATTCAATCCGCAACTTATCGTGGCGCTGCGCGCCGCTCCGCCAGAGTCCATGGTCGAAGTGGCACAAGTTGTTGGCCAGACCATTTCGAACGCTTATTTGGCTTGGAAGGATCTAAAGAAAAAGGAATCAGCAGCAACTAGGCTTGCCAACGATCACGATGAAGCATTGCGTTGGCTACTGTATGCACCGGAGAATCCTACGTCGCTTACGGCCGAGCAGATGATCGCCTTATTGGACCAAGGTGAACGCAATCAATACAATCAGCAGCTAGGGAAAATCAAAACCATCGAGATCACTCACTCGGGTGCACCGCCGCGTGGGATGGTGATGGTGGATAAACCTAGCCCGTACGATCCTGTTATTTTTCGGCGCGGTCAACCGGGTAATAACGGTGATGTAGTCCCCCGCCGCTTCCTGCAGGTCTTGGCCAGCGTGGATGGTGGCAAGCCATTTACGAAAGGGAGTGGTCGACTGGAATTGGCGCGAGCTATTGCGCATCCGAATAATCCACTGACGGCGCGAGTCATCGTCAACCGAATTTGGCAACACCATTTTGGATCGGGTTTGGTCACGACCGCAAGTGACTTTGGCTCGCGCGGAGAAGTGCCGTCACATCCCGAATTGCTGGATTATTTGGCTCATCAATTTGTCACCAGCGGTTGGTCCATCAAACGCCTGCACAAGAGCATATTGATGTCAGCTACTTGGCAGCAAGCCAGCCAGAGACACGAGTTGGGAGAGTCGCTCGACCCTGAAAACCGACTGTTATGGCATATGCCGCGCCGGAGGCTTGAGTTCGAACCGTTGCGAGATCGTTTGCTCGACGTGGCCGGCACTTTAGACCAATCTATCGGCGGGCGCTCGGTGATGATCCACGAAGATGCACATCGACGCGGTTTGTATGCTTATCTCGATCGAGAAGATATTCCAGGTCTTCTCGCGAGCTTTGATCTCCCCAGTCCCGATGCCAGTCAGGCTGCGCGCAGTCGCACTACTGTCCCTCAGCAGTCCTTGTTTCTCATCAACTCAAAGTTTGTTAATCAACAAGCAGAGGCTCTTGCTCGACGAACGCAAATCGTTTCTTCAATAAACGAGCGCATACAATGCCTATTTCGCAAATCACTCGTTCGCGATCCTGACGAACAGGAAATCAACCTAGCACGTGAGTTTGTCGAGCGACCGCCAGTAAAGTCAACTTCTCAGCTCGACCCTTGGGTGCAATTGTCTCAAGTATTGATATTGAGCAACGAATTTGCATTTGTCGATTAACTCTTAAGCGAGCCGCGATGAATACTGTACGGAGAACCAATTCGGTCATTGAAAAATTGGCAAGTCTGCCAGTCACCCGCCGCGAGTTTCTGCAACGAAGTGGTTGCGGATTTGGTTCGCTGGCTGCGGCCAGTCTATTAGCCGACCAAGCTTCGCAATTGTGGGCAGCCCCCTTGGCGAATCAAAGTAGTCCAAACCCAATGGTTCCCAAGTTGCCACATTTTGCAGCTAAAGCCCAAGCGGTGATTCACTTGTTCATGAATGGAGGCCCTTCGCAGGTAGACACGTTTGATCCCAAGCCCGCATTGGACAAACATCATGGCCAACCGGTGCCTAACAATTTGCGTACAGAACGTGAAACGGGAGCTGCTTATCGTTCTCCGTTCAAATTCAAAAGATATGGGGACAGTGGCATCGAAGTCAGTGAATTGTTTCCACACGTGGGCGAGATGATTGACGATGTGTGCGTAATTCGATCAATGTACGCCAATGTCCCCAATCACGAACCGTCATTGATGTTGATGAATTGTGGCGACGGTACGTTGGTACGACCTTCCGTCGGTTCGTGGATAACTTACGGCCTGGGGAGTGAAAACCAGAATCTGCCGGGATTTATCGCCATGTGTCCTGGCGGTTATCCGATCAAAGGTTCCGAGAACTGGCAGTCTGGATTTTTGCCCGGTGCTTTTCAAGGAACCTATGTCAACACAAAGCACCAAGATATCGAGAAGCTGATCGCAAACATTCGGCATGCGTCTGGTATGAACCGCGAGGACCAACGCCGTCAATTGGACTTGTTGCAAGTACTTAATCGTCGGCATTTGATGGCCAGACAACAGGACTCGGAACTCGAAGCCCGGCTGCAGAGCTTTGAATTGGCCTATCGCATGCAGATCGAAGCGAGCGATGCGTTTGATATCAGTCGTGAACCATTATCGACTCGTCAAATGTACGGTGACACTGTGCAAGCTCGTCAGATCTTGATCGCACGTCGACTGGTAGAACGTGGCGTGCGTTACATTCAACTGTGGCACGGCAACGGCCAGCCTTGGGATAGCCACGACAAAATTGCTGAGAATCATCGCAAACTGGCTAAAGAATGTTCGCAAGCCATTGGCGCTCTACTGAAAGATCTCAAGCAGCTAGGATTGTTGGAAAGTACTTTAGTTGTTTGGGGCGGCGAGTTTGGCCGGACTCCCACAGTCGAACTTCCCAAGCCTGGTGCCAATGCAGGCACAAACTCGGGCCGCGATCACAATCACCATGGTTTTACGATGTGGCTTGCAGGAGGCGGAGTAAAGGGTGGCTATGTCCATGGCGCGACTGACGAATTTGGATTTCAAGCAGTCGAGAACAAAGTCCACGTACATGACTTGCACGCAACCATTCTGCAACTACTGGGATTCGATCATACCAAGCTGACCTACCGCTATGCTGGACGCGATTTTCGCTTGACCGATATTCACGGTCAAGTTGTCCATGACATCATCGCTTGAGACAAATCCAATGGCAACGCAGCGAGTATAAACGATTCTAAGAGGGTGCCGTGGGCTTTGAAGCGACGCAACCTCAGTCGCGAGCTTCATTGGAATCGCCAATTAGATGCGTTACGCTGTACTATTCCATAGTCAACGCTGTTAGAATCTGGCTTGAATTGAAGCCTGGATGGTTTGCCAATTGCAGCGATGTTAGTTCTCACGTAGTTTTAGAGGCGGTTCTCATGGCGAAATTTATTTGGCTGTGTTGTTTCTTTTCTGTCGGCTTTGGCTTGGCCACCAGTGCTTTGGCTCAGTCGGCTCTGCCCAATATTGTTTTGGTGTTGGCTGATGATTTGGGGATTAACGATTTGTCGTGTTATGGGCGCCAAGAACATTCGACCCCACACCTCGATAAACTGGCTGCGGCAGGCATGAAATTCGCCTGTGCCTACACGGCCCAGCCGATTTGCTCGCCCTCACGCGCTGCTTTGATGACCGGTAAATGTCCAGCTCGATTGCATCTCACAAACTACCTTCCCGGTCGCCCCGACGCTCGCAGCCAAAGACTGGTTCAGCCAGTGATCGAGGGGCAATTGCCGTTAGAAGAACCAACTCTGGCCGAATGGCTCAAACAAGCTGGTTACGCGACTGGGCTGTTCGGCAAATGGCATCTCGGCGGAAATGGATTTGAACCCACGCGTCAGGGATTTGACGTCGCGTTTTCACCGCCAGCGAATTCCGATCCCAACGAGCAGGAGGGTGGTAAAAGCGAATTTGCGATCACTCGCGCAGCAATCAAATTCATGGAAGATAATCGAGACCGCCCTTTTTTTTGCTACGTACCTCATAATAATCCGCACATACCGTTGCGAGCAAAGCAAGCATCAATCGATCGCCATCGCGACGCGTTTCATCCAACCTATGCTGCGATGATCGAAACGTTGGATGATGCCGTTGGCATGTTGATGCGTAAAGTGGACGAACTGGGAATCTCGGAACGAACAATCTTTATTTTTACTAGTGATAATGGTGGTTTACACGTACTTGAATCGGAGGGAACTCCCGCTACACATAATTCTCCCTATCGCGCCGGGAAAGGTTTCTTGTACGAAGGAGGCTTGCGCGAGCCATTGCTCGTGCGCTGGCCCGGACACATCCAGCCTGGGGCGCACACCGACGTGCCAGTTGTTCTGACGGACTTAGTCCCCACGCTGCTGGAAGCTGCGGGTATAAACGTTGCCAAAACTGTCGGACCGTTGGATGGTGTCAGCTTGATTAAGTTGTTCAGCGGGCAAGCGATCGCGGATAGAGCGTTGTTTTGGCATTTTCCCAACTATACCAATCAAGGCGGTCGACCATCCGGAGCC
>CAZVBC010000398.1:0-6378 GCA_964625155.1 uncultured Pirellulaceae bacterium | reverse complement strand
TGTGAGGTGACATCTGGCACACCGATGATCGGAATGACGCCTTGCGGTGAACTAACGACTAAGGGAGGCGATTGTCGCCGCTGGCCAAACCAAAGCAGCGACTCAGCTTCAAACCAACCTAGGCTTGACATCGTTTGCATGACGCCGGTCGCTGGTGCACAAGCAGCACCACAACTGGTAGCAGTTGGAGCCAATTCAGAATATGTAGAATAGTCGGTATGTTGAGGCGGAGGCGTAGTGCTATCACTAGTGACGTATCGCCCACCGCTTCGAAAGCTCTGCGGGCGAAGATCTGCCGGGTTCGATACCTCAGCTTCACGATCGCTTTCCAGGCCGTCTCCGACGTGGCGTGCCGCAGTCGAAGCCGTTGGCCCACTGAGCACCGAGTTCACCAATGGTTGATAGTTGTCTTGAGCATTGGACTGCTGTAGACAAGTGCTCGCAAGAGCTAAGGCTAATAGTATTTTCTTCATTTTCATAGTTAGATTCTCGCTAGTCGGAGCAAGCGTTTGATTCGTTATAAGTAAATCGGAAAGATCATTCGCTACTTCGAACAAAAAAGAAAGAACCCGCACGAACCTCCCAAACGACCCACATTTAGCCAGCCTGCTAGTTTGAAATGCCCCACGAAATGCCATCATTTGCGTAGAATAAGATGCGAGGGTTTTGGTTGTCTTAATTGTTAAGCGTTAACCGACAGTGAGTTATTCCTGCCGTTGCCGAGAAGTAGAATTATGCCAACTCATCGCAACGATTGGGCGGCATGTTGATTGATGCGGCCGATATTCTGCGCTGGGAAATCTTGTTATTGAACGCGAGGACACTCGCACTGTTTTTTGCTTTCGAAGATTGAATGTGGACTATGGACCAAGTTGAAGGTATTAGCACCGAATCGACCCCTGTCGTTCCACCTCCATTGACTGAGCAGGAACGCAATCCCGTGACTGGTCGCAGTGGCAGCACCAACCTACCACGGATTGCTGCTGGTTGGATGCTACCAGGTGCAGGCTCGATTCGTGTTCGCAAGTGGATGAGACAATTCAATGCTGCGGCTGAGCTGGAAGGTCGTTTTCGCCAATGCGATGATGGTCAGATCCGTAAGGAGAGCCTATCGCTCAGGTTTCGCGCAATGAGTGGCGAGCCGCTGGCAAAGTTATTGCCAGAGGCATTTGCATTGGTTCGCGAGGCTGGCCGCCGTTCGTTGAATATGCGCCATTTTGATGTTCAGTTGATTGGAGGTGCGGCTCTATATGACGGATGCATCGCCGAGATGCAAACCGGCGAGGGTAAAACGTTGACGGCGACGTTGCCGCTTTACTTGCATTCATTAGCGGGCAAAGGTGCCCATTTGGCAACGGTCAATGATTATCTTGCACATCGTGATGCTGAATGGATGCGCCCGTTGTACCAGTTGTTAGGCATGTCGGTAGGCATCATTTTGACAGAAAGTACAACCGACCAGCGCCGCGACGCTTATGCCTGTGATATCACTTACGGGACCGCCAAAGAATTTGGCTTTGACTTTTTACGAGATCGTCTGCTGTTGCGAGCACTGGGGCGCATTCAGAGCGACTTTTTAGGTCAAGGTAGTTCAGAACGCTGGACGACCAAAGGCGATCAACCAGTCCAACGTGGTATGCATTTTGCGCTGGTAGACGAAGCGGACAGCATCTTGATCGACGAAGCTCGCACTCCCTTGATCATTGGTTCGTTAGGCGATGAAGGGCGCGAGTTGGTGATTGCTACGTTTCGCTGGGCCGCTGAGCATGCTTCGAAATTCGTTTTGACTGAGCACTTTACTGTTGAAGAAGACGCTCGCAAAATCGAATTAAATGGTCGCGGGCGTTCATTGGTTCGCGCTTTGCCGCGTGACAATTTGATTCGGCAAGTTGCCCTGGTCGATATGTACGAATACATTGAACGCGCTATCAAGGTCTTACGGGACTTCCATCTCGACCGACAATACGTGATTCGGGATGGTGAAATTGTCATCGTCGACGAATTCACTGGCCGCTTGGCGGAAGGGCGGAAGTGGCAAGCTGGAATCCATCAAGCAATTGAGGCCAAAGAACGCATCGAAGTCACTGTACCGACTGGGCAAGCTGCTCGAATCACGGTTCAAGACCTCTTTCAGCGTTATCGATACTTAGGAGGCATGACCGGCACAGCCTCGACCAGTGCGCCGGAACTCCGACGCATCTATAAGACGCCAGTGGTCTTGGTACCTACCAACCGACCTCCTCGGCGCAATCGATTGCCCGACCAAGTTTATGGCACGATGTTGCAGAAATTCGAGGCTATCGTCAAGGAAGTTCAGGAAATGCACCAACTTGGCCGACCGGTTTTGATCGGTACGCGCTCGATCGACAAATCCTTGTTGCTATCCAAAATGTTACACCAAGCGGGTATCGAGCACGATGTGCTCAACGCCAACGAAGTGCAACGCGAAGCGGATATCGTCGCTAAAGCTGGAAATCGCAAGCGTGTTACGGTGGCCACCAACATGGCAGGACGTGGAACCGACGTTAAACTCGACGCCGATGTACGCGAGCTGGGAGGTATGCATGTCATCTGTACCGAGATGCACGACGCGGCTCGTATCGACCGCCAATTGATTGGTCGTTGTGGTCGGCAGGGTGACCCTGGCTCGTTTCGCCAATACCTTGGCTTGGACGACGAAATCCTGTTGACGGGTTTTGGACAAAAGAAAGCCACGCAATTGTCCAACCTCGCGAAAGGATCCGCCGTCACATTTCATTCCATGAACTATCTGTTTCGCAAAGCTCAACGACGTGTCGAACGCAAACATTTCCGGGATCGCATGGTTCTAATGCACCATGAACGTGAACGGACGAAGATGCAGCTTGAAATGGGCCAGGATCCGTATCTCGATACTGCTGAGTAAACCTCTGACGGGCAGATCGCTGAGCGCCTTTCCGCCCCGCAATGCTTGAGAGGAAAGAAATTGTAGGCAGCCTGGAATCAGGTCTATGGTCTTTCGCCGGCTTCGATGCGGCGATCGATCCGTCCGATCGTGTCCCACAGATTGGCGACTGTGTCAATAATATAGTGAGTCTTTAAGCGCGCGAATTTCGCATTTACTGGTTCCAGCTTTTTTTGTAACTCACTCTCAGATAACCCCGCCACCTGCCGTTCGGTCAAACCAATTTCATTGCTACTTTTGATAACTGCTACAGTCCAGCAGCCCGCGTTGTGGCCTGCCTCGATTCCGACAGGCGTATCATCAACCACAACCAATTCTCTAATAGGATAGACTCCCAACCGCTGTGCAGCAGTCAGGATCATCCAAGGAGCCGGTCTACCTTTGGGCACATCATCGGCACACAGCGTGCAATCAGGTGCATATCCCTGCTGAGCAGCCAAAGGCTCAACCACGTCCATCAGTTCGCGGGTATATCCGGTACTCGACCCGATCTTAATGTTTTGTGCTTTGCATAACGCCGAAAATTCAGCCGCTCCTGGTATCAGATCACAATGCTGCGCGAGGATATCTTTTTGCAAAGGCAAAAAAAGCCGATAAAGTCGTTCGACGTCTGCGTCGGCTGGCGCGATCCCAAACTTGGCCGCCCAACGATCTCGAACTGCCGGCATTTCCAGGATTGCCGCAATATGATCACGTTTGGCCCGTCCCATCGGCTCGCGCGCCTGACGATCGGTTATGGGTAAGCCAATCTTGGCAAAAACCTCTTGAAATACTCGCGTCGGAGCTTGGCATCCGTAGTCAAGCGAAGTTCCGGCCCAATCAAGAATTACGGCTTGTACACCCTTACGGCTGGTACTCATGCAGCGACTTACACAATTCGTGGATTATCAAAGGTGCTGACCAATCGCTCGCCAACGGCCATGGAAAGTGTCATGCCGTTGCCACCAAGTCCTGTCAGAATACGTACTGACGGACATGGGCAATCCAAATAGATTGCGCCAGCAGGGTTCTTTACATAGTAACCGACCCAGCGCCGAGCAACAGTCCAGTTTGGCAATTGAAAAACCCGTTGCAAGTGTGTCATGATCAAATTGTCTATCTCTTCGCATTGAAATGGCGTAATGTCTTCATCGTATTCGTGCGAATCCCCTAAAATCACTCGGCGATCTTCCGGTTGAGACATCATTACATGAATCCCCCAGCGATCGAGCTCTGGCCATTGTTGGGCGATCCGCGATTGTACGTTTTGAAGGGACGGACAATTTCGAAAAGTCGAATAGTGCCGTAAAGTCAGGCCGCTGGCCAAATGGGGACCAATACTGTGCCCGTTCGCTTGCGGGACGGTGGACATCATATGCAGCTTGCACAGACGTAAACCGCTCCGTTGAAAGTGATCTGGATACAATGTCCGCATATCACTACCGGAAGCGACCACAATTCGGTGTGCATGCCAACATCTTCCATCGGTTGATTCAATATGAGGTTGCACACGGATAATGTGGGCGCCTGTGACAACTGTCGCGCCCCAGCGCTCGCTCAGCAACTTTGTTAACGCCTGAATGCATCGGGGAGGATCAACGCCGCATTCGGTGGCGCTATACAAACCGCCTTGCAAGCCTTGAGGATTGATAGCCGATGAACGTTGCAGTGTTTGCTCGCGATTTAGCAGAGTCGTTTGATAGCCCTGTTGGTTTGCCTGTGCCGCGAACTCTTGCAACAAATTCCATTCATCAGCAAAATGGGCGACGTGTAAGGAACCACATTGACGGACGGCTAGCTCGCACTGTTCTGCTAACTCTAACCACAGTGCACGCGACTCCATCGCCAAATCGAACAGCTCACCTGCCGGCTGGCCAATCGGCCAAATCATACCGAAATTGCGAATGGATGCGCTTTGAGCATATCCATCACGTTCAAGCACCAACACTCGCTGCTTGCGTTTTGCAGCCGCATAAGCACAGGCTAGGCCAATCACCCCGCCGCCCACAACCGCCAAGTCATAATGTTCAATTTTCGCGTTCAATCTCTGAGCCTTCACTCCACAATCAATTACTATTTGCCGGGAAGACGTGGACGAAGTGCACCGGAGACATCTAGTGCACCTGGAGTCTCTAGTTGGCGAATCCACTCGCGCACCAACTCTGTGGCCGGAGTGTCGATAACTTTCGAAGCGATATGTGGCATACGCCCTAGACCTGTTAATTCCATGCGTTTGAGAATCAGTGATTGTTCAGGTTTGCCAGGAGCGATGATACGCGCATTGCTCAGTCCAAAATTTCCTTGACCTGGAAGTGCATTGATCGCCAATGTTTGGGAGAGCGGCACCGAAGCATGTAATTCAAATTCGGCGTTACCGCCACCCCATTTACGATGACAATGTGCACAATTGGCATGCAAGTAAGCGCGCGCTCGCAAGTGCAGTGGCTGGCTGACATCGGCGTAATCGACCAAGGCTGGTAATTGATCGGGAATTATCGAACCAGTACTCGGAGCACTCGTCTCTCGAAATAGACCGAGCCGGTGAAAAACTGCGAGTTGATTCTCAGTTCGACCGCCACCGTAGTTGTGCAGCTTGTTCATTTGCAGCGTAGTTATTCCAAGCACGTATTTTGATGCCATTGTGTGGCAAAGGGCGCACTCCGCACGGCTGGGAAAATGCCAAGTTTGTTGGTGCACAGCATTCGAAGTTGAAGAACTCCGAATCGTTAATGCGCGATCAGCCCCTGCAGCATCGAGTAAGATGGCATCGGTTTGTTCCTCGTTCCACACGTAGGTGTAACCGTCCCAATACTGCGCTCCATATTCGTCATCGTTGCCAGGCATCTGTCGATATCTGAGTAATCGGGTCTCTAGGCGATGCAGTTTTTTTGGTTGGCTACGATCCAGTGCAATCGAAAAAGTCTTAACGAGAACTGTACCGTTGGGGAATCGCCAACCTCGATCGGCATAGTCGGGTCCGTGAGGATAAATCACGTCATCCAATTCGATTTGGCTATTACCGGGCAATGCAATGAAACGTTCCTTCTCAGCTCCATCGGACCATAAAGGCGCGTTGACCGAGTAAGGTATCACTCCGGCTGCTGGAATGTGGTCTTTAGTCGATGCAAACAAACCGGTTTCGCTCAGTCGACGAGGAAACTCTCGCGGCGGCTGGCTCGACTTTGGAGCGTTCACCAAGCGATGAAAGCCACCACCCGCGAAATCCACAACATACACTTCCCCGGTAGTGTCTTGAGCAAACTCGACGATGCGTAGTTGCGTATCGGCTAATTGACGGTGATCGCTCACTTTCTCATTATCGTACCTCAGCGACCATAACTTGCCGGTATCGTAATCGCCGTAGATGTACGCCCCATGCAACGCAGGCAATCGCTTGGTCGAGCTGACATAGCCACCTGTTATCGAACGAAAATCACTGTGAGGATGCTCGACGA
>CAZVBC010000397.1:0-6381 GCA_964625155.1 uncultured Pirellulaceae bacterium | reverse complement strand
ACATACTTCGAATCTATGCCCCCTCTATTTTCATAAGTATTGTGTTCGCCACTTGGCCTTACCTATCCGTCACAAGCAGACAATCATTGGGGGCCCTTTTTAGGCTCGACTCGCGAATCGATGACACGCGCCGTAATCGATTCACCTTCCATGAGCCCATCCTTCGATTCCGCTTGTCCCCAAACGCGAATCAATTTTTGCACCTGTTGGGCTCCGATATCGATGAAACCCACCGTAAATTCAGTTTGACGCCCCGTGGACTGAACAACCAATATCGTGTCACCCACATGAACTTGCCGAGCTTCTACCAAGCTCAAATATCCCTCGACGCGCATCTTGGAGACATCAACGATTTGCGCGACTGGTCTGGTTGTATCAGTTGTAGTTCCGACGCTCATGTAGCGACGGGTTACAATTCCCGCAAAGGGTGCTCGCAAAATCGTCGCCTCATATGCCGACTTAGCCACGGCCATCTCAAGCGTTGCAATCCTCTGTTCATATGCCTTTTCTGCCAGCTCAGCCTGCGCGAGTTCCAATTCCAGTTCTAATCGGCGAATCTCCTGTGCAGGAATCGTGCGCGCGTGTTTTCGGTTTGCATCTTCGGCAGCTTCTTTGGCACGCTTGGCAGCAGAAACTCGGACGCGTGCCGTTTTGAGAGGTTCGTCAGCCAACGATTTCGCTATTTGCAGTTCGAGCTGAGCTTTCTCGTGATCGTTCTCGATTTCAGCTAACACTTCACCCTGCTCAACCGCCTTACCCTCTTCAAACAGTATCTTTCTCAGTCGCCCAGATGCGGGAAATCCCAATTCAACGCGATCTGGATGTCGCAACAACGGCTGACGTAAATCGATCGCCTCCTCCCCAACAGTCTGCGATACGATCACGAAACACAGAACGACAATGGCCAGCATCAACGTTTTCACTTGGAACCCTATAACTAGAACTAAAAAATCACCACCATAGATTGCGTTCCACGAACTCCACGATATCTCCAAATAGATAGTAAAATAAGCTGTAGTCCGGGCAGTAAATCTTGGCGGATACCTCTGCTCCAATTCGCTGCTTGAACGGTTCGGTTAATTGGATCGCTGCATGGGCTCGAACATACGCGCCCAGGTCTTCGCGGTGGTCGGTGCGTGTGGCGACCTCGGTCAACGTGGCGTACTGAGGAGCGGAGACTTCAGTCATCGCGATGTACTTGACTCTCAACTTGCTTTGCCTTTGCAGGCTAGTCAATACATGCCCCATGCGGTATTCGGGTATGTCCAGTTCCAATCGCCACTGTCCTTTATCTTCCATTACCTCAAGAACGAGGTCGCCTTGTTGCACTGGCCGGCCGCGCAATAATTCTTCTGGCTGAAACGTAGCCACTACTCCATCGTATTCGGATATTACCGTTAAACGCTCGGCTCGTTCCTCCAACAACTTCAAACGACGTCGAGCCCCTTCTAATTTAACTTGGGCGGACGCCTGCTCTCCCTCAGCCTTTAATTCAGCGTCGCGATCGCCGCTGATTCGGGCGGCTTCCTTTTGAACTCCCAGTGACTCGGCCAGCGATATGTTCTCAATGATTTCATTTTTCGTCGCGATGGTTTCGATCTCGAGTTCCTTGTTCTCCAGGCGAAGCAGCGTATCTCCCTTGGCGATTCGTTGACCTCCCACCACCAGAATCTTGGTCACGACACCCTCGGATTTGGCATATATTTCATGTTGAATACAAGGCATCGTGCGCCCTTCTGCATGGACTCGATACTCGGCCGGTATCAAAGCCAGAGCCATGCAGGCGACGGCGATTGCGACTACCACGGAGATAATTGCCAGTTTGGGATAGCCAAGTATCCAGCGAGTGGTGCGGCCAATTGCTCGCCACAGAGGTAACAGCCAAACCGATTCGTATTCTACGGCATTTGACAGAGCACTGGCGACATGCGGCGCGATGACATTCACTCGATCTAGAACTTCCTCCGGGCTCGCGCTGGTCGCAAACTGCTCGACCAGCAACAAACCCAAGGCCGGCCTGTCCTTCCATTTCCTTTGCGATAGTTCGTATTTGGTTTGTTGCAGCTCGTCCTTGGGAATCAGTGGAACCAGGGCCAGCCAGTGCGATCGGCTTTCCGCCAAAAAGTCGGCCAGTGCATCCTGCATGTTACCTGGACAGCCTGCAAAGTCGCCGTCGAGCAACAATGGGCTGTGCAAATGGCGCGCAGTCGCAACCAGCTTTCGCATCGCGCGCGACAAACTGCTGCGACGTTGAATGGTCTCAACGTGACTGATCGCGAGAATTCGGCAGCGACTGCCGTGGTAGCTTAAAACGCTCAATCGGTCACAGCCGGTAATGACTCGACCATCGGAGGCCGCTACAGCGGCAACTCGCTTGGTGCTCAATTGCTGATACAATAGTCGCAAGAAATTGCTCAATACGGCTGGACTAAAATCGGCGTGCGATGTGGCCATCGGCTCGTCAACGAGTTTCTTAATCATGCAACAATTCTATATAAGGGTCCAGCGACATCTTATTGAAGGATTTAAGCCGATCTTTTTCGTGTTTGAGTAGCTGTTTTCGCATGCGCAGGTGAATTCGCTCGATAGTGCGCTGCGTCCTATCAAACACACGCTCCCAAACTACCGGCAGCTCTCCGCTGGCATTCGCCTTGGGCCTGGCCTGCTCAATCATACGCTGACGACGCTGAACTCGTATGGCACGTAATAATTCGTCTTCCAAGCTAAGGAAAAACTGGAAACTTCCTGGATCTCCCTGGCGAGCACATCTGCCCACCAGTTGTCGATCGATCCTAGCTGACGAATGACGTTCGGTTGCAATTACATGTAATCCTCCCGCACGACGCACCGCTTCGTGCAACAGGATATCGGTGCCTCGACCCGCCATATTGGTCGCAATGGTCACCGCCTGCGGCTGGCCCGCCCGGGCAACAATATCCGCTTCTTGTGCGTGCGCCCTGCAATTCAACACACGATGTTGAATTCCGCTGCCGGTTAGTTTCAGGCTTAATGCCTCAGACGCTTCAACCGAAGGTGTCCCAATCAGCACACTCCTGCCGTTTTCGATCAAGTCGACGACACTGCCTGCAATCGCCGCGTGCTTGGAGGCCAGGTCCAGAAATACGCGCGTTGGCAACCGCCGCCTTATGCATCTGCGGTGAGTCGGAATGACGTGAGTCCGCAACTTGTAAATAGTTTTCAATTCTTGCCTGGCCAAATACGCGGTCCCGGTCATACCTGCCAAATACTCGTATTTTCGAAACAACGTCTGAAGAGTTAGCTTGGCGACAGTTGAATTCACTGGAGAAAATGGCACGTTTTCTTTGGCCTCGATCGCTTGGTGCAGTCCACGCTGCCACTTGCGTTCCTCCATGATACGACCCGAACCTTCATCCACAATCACGACGGATTCGTCTTCCATAACGATATAGTCGCGTTCTCGCAGGTAGTAATATTTGGCCACGAGCGCTTGTTCTACGTATTGAAAAATCTCTTCATTGTTGAAACGCCGCAATTCGGTTGGCTTGCACATAAGCAAGACGAATCGACAACCGTATTCCGAAAGTTCTACCGACCTGCGCTGAGGAATCAGGATGAAGTGCTCGCCAGCTTTCAGCCGACAGGAAAAATGACACGCCCAGCGACAGAGGTCTTGCTTTCCATCCTCATCCTTACTTTCGGCACCGATAATCAAAGGAGTTCGCGCATCGTCGATGAGAATACTATCGGCTTCGTCTACCAAAGCGAAATGAAAATCCCGATGCACAGGTTTGATCGCCCCGGCACCATTTTCCGATCCACCTTCAGTCCCTCGTTTCATGCAATCTCGCAAGAAATCAAAACCGACTTCTCCAGCAGTTGTATAAACGACGTCCTGGCGATATGCGTCGGCTCGCGCTTGATCGTCCATGTCAGTAGTAATGCAGGCGATCGACAGTCCCATTAATTGGTAAACTCCCGACAAATGCTCGGCATCGCGTTTGGCTAAGTATTCATTGGCAGTCACCACATGGCAGCCTCGTCCCATGAACGCTCGCAGTACCACTGGCAAGACAGCCGTAATGGTCTTTCCCTCTCCAGTTTGCATCTCTGCAATGCAACCCGAGAAAATCTTGATCCCCGCATGAATCTGTTCCGGGAAATGCGATTTTCCAGTCAATCTTCGAGTGGCTTCGCTGGCCAGCGCAAACGTCTCAATAAAACTCCGCTGGGAATATGCTCCACCGCGCGCCAGCCATTTCTGATCGTGGGCTCGCTCCGTTAACTGCTCGTCACTAAGACTTGCAATTCGCTTACGCTCATTGAGAATGCTACTCACTCGAGTGTCAAGCATACCACCTTCCGCCACTAGATGCGAAACCAAATCTTCGTCACCAACCACTGCCATACCCAACTGCCAATTGAGTACTGATGAACCAGGATGCGCGCCGAGCCTCGAAAGCCTGTACGCAAATGACCTGCCGGAATATCGATTCTGGCTCGTGCCTGGACCATTCCCCGCGCCAAAGTAAATGTGCCATCAGCCGCTGGATTGGCGGCAATCGATCCGCCGAATGTAGTGCACAACTCCGGCGGACAATCAAAGACGGCGCGCTTGCCAACGTCCTCAATTTGGCTAACCACAACCCTATCCGCCAGTCCATATAATTTGATGCGCACTTGCGTTCCGGCCACCACATGCCTGGCGTCCTCCTGCTCCACCAGCATCACAACCTCAAACTGTGTCGTTGGAGCAATCGAGCACAAGTGGGTCTGTGTATCGATAAAAGCTCCGAGATTCGATTGCTCCAGCGGTGTGCCTATCCATTTCGAGAGCTTGGCCACGTCGTCTAGATCTTCGGCAAGTCTAGTCGCTGGAGCCACGATCTTTCCGGCCACCGGTGCGCTCACCGATGTTTCAGCCAGCCAGTTGCGCACTTCCTCCAGCTCTTTTCGAATTGCCTTCTCGCGTTCGTCTGCACCTCGAGCCGCATGACTATCGTCGATCGACCGAGCTATCTCTTGCTGCTTGAACGCCATTTCCAATTCCGCAGCCAGCTCTTCCGCGCGGTCGACCAGATCGTCGTTCTTCAACTGAAACAGGAGCTGGCCTTTTTCTACCGAAGCGCCTGGTCGCGTCAAGATGTTCTCGAGAATGCCGCCCGTGGTGGCAAACACGTTCGCCGTCCGCTGAGGCTGAGCATAACACATCGCTTCGATGTACCAAGGTATCGGCACCAGCATCACACAGGCCAACAGCGCTGCAAGAATCACGATGGAAATTGCAATCCTGGTCTTGTTCATGGGGTCTTTGCGAGGAGCCGAAAAAATCTCGTACCATTGCTTTCCTTGAGCATAGGAACTGGCCAACATGCTGATGCAAGCCAAACCCATGCCGGTCATTTCCAAGTGATAGGGTTTCAACAAATGATACATGAATCCAAGTATGCCTAAGAATATTACCCAGCGATAAACTGCCGCCAACAGCGTGTACGAAACAAAGGCAACCTGCCCAGTTTTTGGCTCAAATGCGCTGCGCGGGACCCTGATCCCAAAGCAATTCCAAGCCACTGCACTGCGAAACGCATGTGTCCCCTTGGCCTGCATGTTCGGTATTTCCAAGAAGTCCGACAGTATGTAATAGCCATCAAACTTCAACAGCGGATTGGCATTGAAAATCAGCGTCGAAACCGTCGAGACAAAAAATATGTCCAGACACATGTTCTGGAGCGCGCCTTGCGGCACATTCCACCATATGACGATACACACCGACGCCAAGATCAACTCAAAATACATTCCCGCCGCGCCAACTGCGATCCTGTGCCAACGATTATCGAATCTCCACGAGTCCGACGTATTGCAATACATCGTCGGGCTAAGTACCAAAAACACCAGGCCCATTTCACGGCACTCTCCACCCAGCTTGCAACAGACCATCCCGTGTCCAATTTCGTGTACCAGCTTTGTTACCGCCAAGGTCATCCACAGATAGAACAGATTGCCGCCAGAAAAAAACTGATCAAACTCTGGCAATCGCCTTCGCACGTCGTCGTAATGCGAGATCGCGAACGTTACGCAGCTCGCTACAAACATCAGGCAAGCGAATATCATTAGCGGATGGAGCAGCCATCCAAAGTACCTAACCAATCCACCCAGCATTGCGTTGGGGTCCCATCCCGGCAAGCGAATGAACAGCGGATTCGCCACCGCCCTCAGCAAATCCTTCTTTGTCTGCTCGGAGCGTTTCAAGACCAATCGCAGACTCTGCCCGACGCGATTCGACAAGATCAAGCCCTTGGTATGCAAGTCTTGCAACAGTGCCTGAACTTCGGCGGCTTCGACATGAATTGACGGAAAATTCTTTTGCAGCTCGCGCTTTAAATAAACGATGGAACGCGGCAC
>CAZVBC010000396.1:0-6410 GCA_964625155.1 uncultured Pirellulaceae bacterium | reverse complement strand
ATCCGAAATCGAAACTTGAGCCGTTTTGTGCATTTCGGGCATTTGATTTGATGAGCTCGCCAAGACGTCTGCAATGCGATAATAGCCTACCAACATGTTTGATTGCTGGCTGTCCAAAACACCTATCATGGACTGGCCTGTGCGATTGGCCTCTGACAGAACCTCGTCGCGGTCAGCACCCAAACGCACGCACGGAAGCGCGCGAGTCGGCATAGCAAACTGCCGAATTGGACGATCTCCATATTTAAAGAGATTCTGCGACAGCTCGCGTTGAATGGGTTTCAACACACCTGCCTCCTGCCCTTCTGCCAAGACACGCTGCAGAACCTGTCGTTCGAGTGCTGGTTGTACTTCGATGTTGGCTACTCCAAGCCATCGTTTCCATGTTCGTTCAATTACGACCACAATGATCGAAATCGGCAGCAGCAAAGCCGTAACAATCAAGACCAACGGGGCAGTTGCCAGCAGCAAGCGAAAAGGGGCTTGGTGAAACAGGTACTTTGGCAACAGTTCGCCATACACAAACAAAAACGGAGTCATTAAGATGGGAAGAAGGAATTCGACACCTAGCCCAGAACCATGAAAGAATTGCTGTCCAAACATCACGAGGCTTTTAGCCACAATGAAATTGGCTATGTTATTTCCAATCAGCGCGGTGGCTACATAAATGCTCGGATTGTTTGCGAGCCACAGCAGTACCTTGCCCATCCAGCCTCCACTTTTCGAATGCAGCAAGAGCCTGGTTTTAGTGACGCGATAAAAGCCAGTTTCGCTGCCGCTAAAAAACGAGCTTAGGCACAGTCCGCAAACAAACAGGGCTATCGTGGTGATCATGTTGAGGCCTCCTCCACATCGGTTCGCAACGTAATGCGAACCAACGACTCTCCGTCCTGACCAGTCTCGACAACTTGCAGATGTAAATCACCTACATCACACCAATCGTCGGTTTGAGCGAGCCTTTTCAACCGTTCTTGAATGGCTCCGATAACAGTCAAGTTTCTGCCCGCCGAAATCTTCCGTCCTACAACTCGTTCCAACCTCCTCAGGCTTGTCATGCCTGTCGCCAACCAAACACCCTCTTCATCAGAAACAATATCGGCCCGTGACCACTCTCGATGCGATTGACTTGGATCTAGTTTGAACACGGCATCAATAATTTCATCGTACGTCAATATTCCGATGGTCTCTCCAAGTTCATTGACGATCAAGGCGACACGGCGTTGGTCTTCGTTTAACCTATCAAGCGCCTCGGCGATGCTCGCACACCAGGGAACAACGATGACAGGCTGCCGCAGCGCCGCAAGGCTCGCGGTTACTCCCAGCTTTGGGCTGGAAAGATCTACCGTGGCGACAATCTCACGCCCAAGTTTGTCGGTCAACATCAAGTAACCAGCCGAAGCCAATTCGCTGTCGATATCTGAAACGTTGGCTGAAATTGGCAACGTACGATACTGTGATCGGGGGTGCATCCACTCTTCGACCCGAATGTCACTCAATTGGATAATGTTTTGCAGAACTTTCCTCTCGAGTTGCAATAGGGCAGTATCACCCGTCGTTAACTCAACAGCACGATCCAGATCGGCCGTCTCTAAGTACGGCTCAGGTCGAAATCCAGGAAGAATAAGTCGGCGGGAAACTTCGTTGACAAATTTTAGTAGCGGTATGACACCATCCAGAATGCGAATGGCCAGTGCCAGCGGAATTGAAACCACTCGCACCACTTTTCTTGGAATCATGACCCCTACACACTTGGGAAGAAATTCCGCGAAAAGAACGACAACTAACAGCGTAAGTATGTCGAACACTTCCGGCGACGGACTGGTCGCACCAGCACTCTGCTGATTTGCTATCCGTTGAGTAACCTGAGACGCAATCGAAAAGTACGTCAAATTAACGGTCAAATTCCAGAACAAAATGCCCATCAATAGACGGTCCGAGCGGTTCAAAAGCGATGCTGCTACTTGTTCAGATGTCGAACCGCTATGGAGCTCGCGTCGTTCGCTGAATGACAGCGAGAATAACCCCGCTTCGCTGGCGGAAAAAAAAGCGCTGAGCCCAAGCAACACGAACATTGCTGGCAGAAATGCAACGACGATCGACCATATATCGAGCATGCCGGAATCAACTTTCGTCTTCGGCGGCTCGCGATTGATCAATAGCGAAATCGAATTCGCTGAGGGCAGGGATCAACATCGCCAAGCTGGCAAATCCATACGCAGTGACAATCACAGAAAAAACCGTCAATTCTTGGTTTCGCAGAATAAAGCTGGTAATGGAAAAAAAAGTCAGAAACGGCAGACTAAAAGCTGCTAACGCGATCGCGGGACTGGGGTTACGGTTTCCCAAGGCAACAAACAAACCGGTACCACCTCCCAAAATAATCACCAAGAACGGCGGCAGTTGCCGAGAAAACGAGCCCCGGAAACTGATCATGATCAACATGCAAACTACAACACCAAGGAAAAGAAAAAATACCGTCCCCAAACTAGTTCCAATCGCCGTTCGCGACAGACCGTAATTCATCCCGCAATGTATCCCTAATACAGCCACAAAAATATCGACAACCATCAAGCCAAAAATCGTGAAGACCAAATTTTCCGTGTTTAATCCTCCCTGCCACCACAAATACAGGCACAAGATGATCGGTAGCAGTACCATCTCCTTGGCCACATAGAGAACTCCTAGAAGTTTGCCCAACAAGAAACTGGCAGGCGAGATTTGAGTCACTAACAAAAGATCCAACGCCTGCCCATCGCGTTCGTTAGTAATGGAATTCACGGCTAAGGCATTCAACATTACCAGTGAGACAACAAAAAAGGGTGCCAAGATCTTGGTGGCAACTGGAATCAACTCCTGGGTCAAACGACTTCGTTGTAAAGCCGCTCCACTAGCGACACTCCAATACAAAGACGCGACAGCGACCAAAAACAGCAGACAGTAGGACAAACGGATAAACAATAGCTTTTTGCCGTAAGCCCATGTTCTCATTTCCCGCCACAGAATTGGATTGTTCCACATTTGACGAGGAGCACGAACTTTCCAACTGCGATTGTGTTCCGCATTTTCGCTCGATGTTGAATCATCCGATTCCGGTATTTGCTCACGCACCTGCCGAGATGGATTCCAAACTCGCAAGCGCATGATCGCAATCATGCATAATACTAAAGAAGCCACCAAACCAAATGAAGAGTAGGCAGTTGTAACACCTCCTGGAACATTGCCCCATTGCTGGCTCGCCAGCGGCTGACATACATTAAAAATTGCGCGAAATGGGCTGAACATTTCTGACCAACTTGGAGAAACTGCAGACCATACTCCATTGGCGATCGCTTCTCCCGCGACACACCAAGCAGTAATCGTTAACAGCGTAACCGCCAATGATTGAAACGTCTTTTCTCGCCAAAATCCGACTACAGTCCCCAGGGACGCACAGACAATCGCAGTAACCAAAATGATACAAAGTGCTGAAAAAACCTGCCCGATCGACACGCCACCCATCAGTGAGATCAACAGTAACAACGGCAACGACGCAAAGACTATGTTGGCGATACCGAGCATTGCTGCCAAATGCTTACCCATAACAATTTGACTGCTTGAAAGTCTGGTCAGCAGCAAGAGTATAAGAGTTCGCCGGTCTTTTTCTTGCGACACACTCGCAGCCGTCGCGACCGCCGCCAGGAACATCACGACCACCAATTCCATGGGGACGACGAGCTGAAACACCAGTGATCCAAATCTAGAGAGGTCCCCAACATTTCGCATCTGCTGCATTCCCGCGAGCAGCAGCCACATGGTACAGACCAAACTAAATAGTGCCGCGACAAATATCACTCGTTGTGCATAGAAACGTACGCGCCGTGGGCTGACCAACCATTCTCGACCTAGAATTGGACCAATCATATTCCCAAAGCCCGAGTTTTTCCTGGTGGAGTAGTGCCCAAAAGCGAAACTGATAGTTCGAATGGGAGGATTGTAACAGCAAATCGCTCGATAAACTTCCCCATTATGCCCAAAAAATAATCCGTTTGCCCTGCACATAGTCTACGAAAGCTAGAGTTTCAACGAGAGTCGGGATTCTACGTGAATTCGTCAACTACAGTTCATTTGCCACGAGTCGTGCAATGAAATTCAAACTCGTAAGTTCGCAAGTCGGGCGATTTGTCCAATCAGAGGACGGGCCGACTGCCGTGGAATATGCTGTTATTCTCGCACTCATCGTGATTACTTGCATGTCCGCAGTTTCTGTAATGGCGACAAAGACCAAGAGCAGCTTTGATACATCCGCCAGCGCAATTTCATCAGCTCTGTGACCAGCATCCATCATTTGGCGCATGAGCAATTTGGCTCACCCAAGTTCTGCCTAATACCCAGTGTGTCGGGAGCATGGCGTGGCCGATCGACAAAAACTTTGGATTGATCGAAACGTTCAAGGAATTCTAGTTGAACGTGCTTTGATCTACTGGATCGCTGGACTGGGGTTGCTCGGAGGCACAGTTCTTTGCGATCAATGGTGGCGGAATCCCAACTGGACGTTTTCGCAGCACTTGCTTGAATTTTTTGCACAGGTTTGGCCTTGGTTACCCAGTGTCTTGCTGCTAATGCCACTGGTACTGTTTGACGTGGTTCGCTTGAGCCACCAATTCGTCGGGCCAATCTATCGCCTGCGCAAACATTTGCATGAACTCCAAGATGATCTCTCGGTAGAACCGCTCTCCTTTCGCGAAAGCGACTATTGGCAGGAGTTAGTCGGACCTGTCAACTGGCTACATGCTCAACTGCTCGAAAGCGAAGAAAAAGTCAAGGCTCTCGAGTTTATTCTCCAGTCGCAAAAGACGGCAGTCGAAGCCAGCCAAAGCACAGAAGAGCAAATGGATGTAGTCGACGAGCCAACCACCGCCGCGTGAAACTGTCAAGCAAACCTCTTTCAAACACTCTCCTGTGTCCTGCATACTTGCTCACGGCTCACTAAACCCGCAACTTGCAGATGGTCGCTATTAAGACTCAATCCATGGGGGTTCCCAACCTTTTCGATAGGGCTTTGTCAGCCATTTCCGGGCTTCAGTAGAATTCTCTATCGTCAATGCATCAGAATTCCACTGAAGTTTTTCACCAACGAATCGAATCGCAATCGTTCCAAGGAGAACGGTCTCTGTCAGTGGCCCCGAGTAAGCAAAGTTCGACGTGGTCTGGCCTTCGCCACGACATGCGTCGGCCCACTGTACATAGTGATCCACACCAGGCACGTCGGGGATTCTCGAAGCTGGGAATTTCTCCTCAGGAAATAGTTTGGGCATGGCCACATGGGGAATAACCAGAGTTCCCTGTTCGCCAACCAGAACTGAACCAGCATTGGGCAGCTTGTATGTGGCGGGAATATCTGCAAATTTCTCCTTCGGCGGCTGTGCTCCCACCGCATCGTACCAGGTTACTTTGATTTTCTTTCTGTTAGCGGAGTAATCCGTACCCGGAAACACATACGTTACTTTTGCTCTGTCTGTCCATGATTCAGGTTTGAATTTGGGTGCATCTCCGGTTGCATTTTTGGGAGCAGTAAGTTGTAAACACTTAAAAACTGGATCCAGAATATGACAACCAAAATCACCAAGTTGTCCGGTGCCATATGCCTGCCAACCGCGCCAAGCAAAAGGATGATACATACTCTCCTTGAATGGCCTGGGTTCTGCAACGCCATGCCATAAATCCCAACGAATATGATTGGGAACTGGATCACTACCATTTGGCCGATCGATATGCCGCGGCCAACGCGGCGACCCACCCTGCCATGAATGCACTTCCTTTACCTTACCAATCATTCCTCCGTGAATTATTGCCACTGCTGTACGATAAGCCTGATGAGATTGGATTTGATTTCCCATTTGAGTTACGACGTTAAATTTTTTCGCAGCTAATTGCATTTGCCGAGCTTCAGCGACGGTGTGCGTCAGCGGCTTCTGGCAAAATACATGTTTACCCAAGTGCATAGCCGCCAGACCGATCGGAGCGTGCATAAAGTCAGGAGTCGAAACGATTACCGCGTGGATGTCCTTCGATTCGTCTAACAACTTTCTCCAGTCCGCGTATTGCCGAGCTGCAGGGAAGCGCTCGGCTGCTTGACCAAGGTGTTTTACAGAACTGTCGATGTTACATAGCGCAGCCACTTCGACATGGCTGCTGGCTGCAACGCCGGTGAGGTCACTCCATCCCTTTCCTCCTGTTCCGATACTGGCTACTCGCAGTCGAGCGTTGGCCCCCAATATTCGGCCGTAGCTGAGCGCAGAAAAAGTGGTAGCCGCACCAGCCATTGTCAACGACTTAACAAACTCGCGGCGGTTGGTTCGATTGGACACGTTGCGTCTCCTGGCATCTGTTGGCGGGGAAGCTGGAGGCAACCGACATAGCAGCGCTTAATA
>CAZVBC010000395.1:0-6419 GCA_964625155.1 uncultured Pirellulaceae bacterium | reverse complement strand
CTGCCCAAGATAAACCTGCGGGATTCGACAACCACGTTTACAATAATTCACCGGCGATTAACAAGAATTGCCTTATTGGGTTCCAATAATCAGCCAAGCTGGTCATCACGTACAAGCGCGCCAATTGAGCTCGCAATATGTGCGGTGTGGGATGCAAAAGGTCTCACACTTGCTGCTGGTCCAGAGTAAACTGGTGCCAGTATCACCAGCATTTTTGGCTCAACATGACATTGCTGAAAAAGTCAGCCGAGGCATTGAACTGAGTTGGAGGTGGAGCTTTCTTCGAGTGCTGAAAACTCGTCGACTTTGGGTTGCGTTTTCGGCAACAACTCGCGGATACTCAATCAGCAACAGTGCATGTGGATGGTGGTAATAATGAATAAAATTCTGGATATGAAGGTTTGACACTATGGCAAGCAAAACACGACGAGCATTTCTCTCACAAGCTGCAGCGGTTGGAACGGCACTTTCAGTCACACGTCCAACTCGAGCATTGGCTCTAGCCAACGATGAGATCCACGTTGGGTTTATTAGTTGCGGTGGTCGTGCGCAAGAGCACATGAGCCAATTTGGTGAGATGTCGGGCGTTCGGGTGACGGGCTTGTGTGACCCCGATCAAGCTCGAATCGACAAGGCCAAACTGCGATTTCCAAGCGCTCAATCTTGGACAGACTTGCGCAAAATGTTGGACGACAAGAGCATTCACGCGGTAGTGATCGCCACTTGCAACCATTGGCATTGTTTGGCAGCGATTTGGGCGATGCAGGCAGGCAAGGATGTATATGTCGAGAAACCGCTTTCACATAGTCAATGGGAAGGCACGCAAACTGTTGCGGCCGCGAGAAAATACAACCGAATTTGCGCGATCGGCACACAGCAACGTTCTGATCCGATGCAGGCAGAGATCAAGAAGTTCTTGCATACAGAAAAATCTTTGGGAGAAATCCTCTCCGCACGTGTCAATCGCTATGGCGTTCGCAATTCCATCGGGAAACGGACGACACCCCTGCCCATTCCTGAGAATGTCGATTACGACTTGTGGCTGGGACCTGCGCAAGCATTGCCGATTTATCGGAATGATTTTCACTACGATTGGCATTGGGATTGGAATACAGGTTCTGGCGAAATGGGAAATTGGGGCGTACACGTTTTGGATGATTGTCGCAACGTTGTTTTTCAGGACAGCGTCACACTTCCCAAACGTATCTTTGGTGGCGGCGCCCGAGTCGTTTATAACGATGCCGGCGAAACTCCGAATGTACACTTCGTCTATTTCGATACTGGATCGATTCCGGTGGTCATCGGATTAAGCAATTTACCTGAGGGACCGGGTACAAAGGATTCTCCCAAATGTCCGGGGCCGAACAGCGGTTACATTGCTTATTGCGAAGGGGGACGCTTTGAAGGTCAGCGCGGTAAAGGTGCAGCTTATGACAAAGATGGCAAGCTGATCAGAGCTTTCAAAGGAAACAGCGGCAATGGGCTGCACCAAGCTAATTTTATCGAAGCGGTACGCAGACGTGACTCATCTATCTTGAACGCTGACGTCAAAACTGGGCACGATTCCACTGGTTGGTGTAATCTAGCGAACATTGCCTTCCGTTCGGGCGAACAATTCTCGTATGCAGATGCCGCGAAAATCAATGATCCACACGGCGTTTGGGCAAGCCTACTAGAAGAAATGGCGAGTCACATGCGCGCATATTCGCTCAAATTGGATCAACAACCATTTAGATTGAGCCCAGTTCTGGAAGTCGATGCAGCCAAAGAAGTTTTTGTTGGCGCTGGGGCTAATGTGGCTAACTCCTTCCTCAAGCGAGAGTATCGAGCCCCTTACGTTGTGCCGGAAATCGATCCGGCATAGTGTGACAAGTATATTGATTAGCCGATTTCGTCGCGGCAGGCTGTGCGCGTGTCACGAACGTGTGTTCAAATCTACGTTTGAAGCAGCGCTTTCCGACTTGGTTTTGTTTTTCACGGTAATTCAAGCGCCTCTCAGGTGTGTTCCCCGATGGCTTGGTCCCATTACATAAATAAGTCAAGTCGGGTGAATAAAACGCGGAGTCCAAGATCATGAGCAAATTGGTGTGGATGTTCGTCGGACTCTTGATGGCGGGAAGGGCTCTGTGCTTTACCCACCACAGTGCCAATGGGGCGGAGGGTAAACAACTGCCACACTGGATTTGGGCACAACCAAAGTTGCCCGATTCAGAGACGCGCATATCGCTCGCCAATTCCTTTCAATTGCCTCGACCACCCATCAGTGCAAGCTTGAAAATCGCTGCTGACTTCTGTTTTGCGAAGGTGTTTATCAACGATCGTCCGGTATTGGTCGTTGAACCTTATTGCGAAACCATCGAAATTGACGCCATTTCTTGGTTGCGCTCTGGCGACAACGTAATGCGCATCGACTGCGACTCGATCGCTGGTCCGAGCGCCATCGCAGCGTCTTTGGCAGTTGATTCTGGACAAAGTATGACTTGCCTCATTACAGACGCAGACTGGGACTGTCGCGGTCGTCAGCCGAATGCTTCTCCATCTGTCAGTGGACGTGAGGACTTGCGCACGGTCGACCTCGGAGCGGTTCGATCAGAATTGTGGGGTATCGATCGTCGCAGTGCTAAAGTTGCCGCAACCGAGAATTACGAACAATGGCGGCGAGCAGTTGCCGGCAAACAGACTGAGAAATTTTGGACCGTACCGGGATTTGAAATCACGTCACTGCGCGCGGCAGAACCCGATGAAGGGTCTTGGGTCAGTATGGCATTCGACGAACAAGGACGATTGACGATTGCGAAGGAGGAACGCGGACTACTTAGGATGACGTTGGATAACTCGAAAAAATCAGTTACTAACGTCGAAATACTAAATAACACATTGCTCGAATGTCGCGGTTTGCTCTACGCTCACGGAGCTTTATACGCCAACGCCAACAACACCAAAGGTATGTACCGCTTACAAGATCTCGACGGCGACGGCTCGTTGGAAAATGTCCGATTACTGCGAGAATTTCCAGGCAGTGTCGGTCATGGTCGTAATGATATAACTGTGGACAGCAAAGGTAAGATCCATGCGATTCACGGCGACTCTGTGAATTTGCCGGCTTACGAAATTAACGACCGGACCAGCCCGCTGCGCGATCGAGTACGCGGGTCGTCGCCCGGTCAAGGCTATGTTGTGCGAACTGACCGCGATGGCCAGCAGTGGGAGATTTTTTGCAGTGGCCTTCGCAATCCTTTCGGAATCTCAGTGAACGAATACGGTGATTGGTTTACCTATGATGCAGACGCAGAATTTGACATGGGGTCACCCTGGTATCGCCCAACTCGAATTGTGCATTTAGTCTCCGGCGCGGACTACGGATGGCGATCGGTGACCGGAAAATGGCCACCCTACTTTCCCGATCATCCTGATAATGCCATGCCCACGCTTGATATTGGCAAAGGGTCGCCAACCGCCGTATTGTTTGCCTACAAAACACACTTCCCTGACACCTATCGTCGCGCTTTGATGATTCTGGATTGGACGTACGGTCGCATTCTGGCCGTACACTTGGCCCCGCGTGGTGCTGGTTACCGCGCCAGTGCTGAGACGTTCTTGCAAGGAAAACCTCTGAATGTCACGGACTTGGCAGTTGGTCCGGATGGTGCGCTGTATCTGATTACTGGAGGTCGCAAAACGCAATCAGCGCTTTACAGAATATCCTATGTGGGTGCGGGAGCTTCAGAACAAAATGGTTCTTCGGAGAGACTTGTTACCAACCAACAGCACGAGCAAGACTGTTTGGCTCATGCTGCTCAGGCCAGGGAACTGAGAGCGACGTTGGAAACGCTTCATCTGCGGGGCCGCATTGCGACGGCTCAGGAATTGGACTTTGCGTGGCAGCATCTCGATGCGGATGATTGGACGATCCGTTATGCCGCGCGCACTGCGATTGAGCACCAAGCGATTGATCGCTGGACTGATCGAGCTCTCGCAGAGACGAGGGCGAACGCCGCCGTTGAAGCTGCGCTGGCAATTGTGCGAACTGCGGATCGGAAACTTGCCGAACCGTTGATCAAACGATTATTGGCTATGACTCCCCGTAAATTAACGCTCAGTCAACTCTGGGGATTGTGCCAATGTTATTCACTGATAGGAAATTTTGCACCCTCAGAAGTTTCGGCGTCTGCGCAGCACATTGTTTCGCAACTGGAGCAAATGACCTCAACTCCACTCACCAATGTTGTAACTCACAGTCGCTGTGGGACGAGCGTCAAAGTTCAAGGGGAGCTCGCGGTACTTTTTTCTAATCTCCAGGCGCACGCAGCGGCTGTCTCGGCGGCATTACCACTGCTGACTCAGCCTGAGCAAGAGGCTCGATTGCACGGACTTTACGCCGCTCGGCAAAGTAAATCTGGCTGGAGCGAACAATCTCGCCGCCAATACTTTAGGGCTTTAAACGAAGGTGAGGACTATTTACGTGGTGAAGGGATGAATAAATTCTTGACTCAAATTCGCGACGAAGCGCTTGCCACGTTGACTGAATTTGAGAAACAACAGCTCGCTGAGTTGTTAAACCCCCGTACTACTGCCTCTGACGAGAATTTGGTTCCTTCCAAGAGACCTATATTCCGCCAGTGGCAGTTGTCCGATTTGGATTCATTGTTGCGGGAGTCCAAACACACGCCGGATATCAAGAATGGCGAACGCATCTTTAAAGAAGCATTGTGCAGTGCCTGTCATCGCAGCGGAGCGCGTGGCCCAGCGGTTGGGCCAGACTTGACACATATATCAAGTCGATTTAGCCGAAGGGATATTTTGCAATCAATCATCGATCCATCGCAAGTTGTCGCTGAAAACTACCGTAACTTAAAAGTTGTCACGACCGATGGCCGAGGGATCGTCGGCAGGGTCCTGATGGAGGGAGACTACCGATCCGAGAAACTTCGCCTTGCCATCAACCCACTTCGACCAACTGAAATCATCGAACTGGCCAAGAGCGATATTGAATCATCCGAGGAATCCAGTTTATCACCGATGCCCAGCGGCTTGATCGACACGTTTCAGGCTCATGAAATCCTTGACTTATTGCAATATTTGGATTCCGCCTCGGGCCTGTAATGGTCAACAATATTAAAGAATGCATGGCCCAAATCAGCCTGAACATCAGTAACTGTTGGCATCTGACTTGATCTTGCCACTCGACTTTAAGTCGAAATTTGCAGTATTGGCTTTTTGCGGTACGACATTAAATTCTAGAGTGGTATCGCGATTATAGATGGCTGGAACAATCTCTTTTCTGGCGGGGACGGGAGTTCCATCGGCTTCGATTCCGGCTGGTGAAAACGTGGTGATCTCGACTCGATTGGGTCCTGGGATCGCTCCTTTTCTGCCAGCGCTGAAGTCAAGCCGATACCAACCCTTTTCGTCAGTTTCCGCCGAGGAAGGGCGCCCACCGACTGGGACAAAAACGACCACGGCCTTTGCCAACGGTTTGCCATCCATGGTCACAGTCCCTTCCACTTTGGCAATCTCTGGGCCACTGGGGCCACAGCCAGCCAGCATGCATACAAACAACATATTGAATCGGAGAATCTGTTTCCACATATACATTTCCCAACAGAGAACGCGTCCGACCGACCGACCAAGAATGCTCAGAAGTCCACTTGGATCACCAATCCATCGTTGGCTGCGAACAATCGCTGGTAAGTTCCAAACGGCATGGTATTACGTGGAGGAGTACTGCCCTGCATAAAGGGAGCTGTCGCGAACCACGCGGACTGAGAATGGTCGATGTTTTCGTTGACAAATCGTACCGAACCGTCGCCAAACACAAACATTGCTCCTCCGGGATGAAAGCTTCCTGCGGTACGGTTACCCAAACCAGCCACCAGCCAATTAATCGCCGCAAAGCCGTTGACTAATACCCCTTCTGTTGCGCCTTGAACCCAACCAACCGTCAGTGAAGCGGGGTCGCCGGCACCATACAAATATGTTCGAGTGATTCTCTGGGGGTTCATGCCCCAGCGAGTTTCGGCGAACAGAATCGTATTACTGGTTCCATCGGTAATATCGCGTATGTTGAACGAACCGCGCGAGTCGCGTTCGAAGACACCGTTTCGCAATTGGGTCGATTCACCGGCGACATGAAAGCCGTTATAAGCTCCACACGAACATTTGTAACTGCTGGTCGCCGCAGGGCGTATTGCCTCAGACGCTAGGTCGATGGTGGGAGGTTTCGTGTCGGAAGGACAACTGAAGGCTGCAAGTGGAGTTCCAGCAAGAATGCCATTCTTGGTAACCGTCTTCTCAAACACGGGAAAGCGGTTATCGAATTGGTTATACAGGTTGCCTTGTTCTAAAAAAGGGAGCAAAGCAAAGGTGCAGGAGTATCCGAATCCTCGCGTGGCGGTGCCGGCTGGCGTACCAACAAGGTG
>CAZVBC010000394.1:0-6450 GCA_964625155.1 uncultured Pirellulaceae bacterium | reverse complement strand
CCGATGAAATATACAAGCCTCGCAACAACGGACTTGACGGCCCAAGTTGAGAATAAAGACAATACGATCGACTTTGAATTGACAGGTGCACTTGGGAAATAAGGCTATTGCTCAGAATCTCTAATTGGTGCGAAATTTCATGACTGCTTCTTCGCGTTATGGAAGCTGAGCATGCATCTTCAGGCTGTGCAAGAATTATCGGTCGCGGCTTGGTGACTGTGCCATTGCGGAGTGGCGAACTATGCGTCACTTATCAATGCCTGCGCGACTGAGGCGGTTGAATGCTCGAATGGTGGCACTAATTCCTAGTGTCACATTTTGATCGAACAGCGCGACGCAGTCCGATTTCGAATCGGAACTCGGATGGGTGGTCGTACTTTCTGATGGCGAAATTGATTCGATTACAACGTGTGGGTTTGCTTGCCAGAATGCTATCAGGTCTTTTATCTGCGGCATGCTCAAAATCTGGCTGTAGGGCGATTCTTCTGTTTCACGCTGCCGAGGTTCCGCGAGCTCGACGTTTGTTCCTACGCTGTATGGCTGTGAGTTAGCATTAGAATTATCGATCACTTTTCTCGTGGCGGCGCCCAGTGCTTGCAAAAGTTAGTATGATGCAGCGTAGTCGCCAGGGAGCTTTGGTCGACTCTTTTCCTTGATTCTCCTTTTCTCTATCAGGCTTTGGCTGTGAGGCTGGCCAATATTCATTCAATGCAACAAGGATAATTTGATGTTCGCAAAACGTAACCTAGTAATGGCCTTATGCCTCTTGGCAGGATGCAGCGCAAAGCAAGCGAACCAAAGCCAGAATCAGAATCAGAAAATTGTACAAATCAAACAGCCTCTAGCGACTTTGGATGGTCACGTTGCGCTAGAGTTTAGCCCCGATAGCAAATGGTTAGCGATTGGCGCTGAGTTGATCGAGGCAGGTACGTGGAAAGTATCTGCGATGCTCGATAAACGAATCTCGAATGATAACCCGAACAGCAAGAATCACTGGGGATATGTGTCCGTCGCTTTTTCGCCTGATTCCAAAAAAGTGGCGATCGGCGAGGAGGTGGGGGTCATTCGGATTCTTGAGATACCATCAATGGTCCTAGCCAAAGAAATCAAAGCTCATGGTGCGCGCGTTACTGGAATCGGGTTTGGAACAGACAACGAGACGATTGTGACGACCAGCAGAGACGAAACCATTCGCATGTGGAACACTCGAACTGGCAGCGAGCTTCATCGAACTGGCGACAGCGCGAAACCGGAGGGGACAATTGCGACTTACTCTGGTGCAGTCGACGCATTTGCGCTGAGCCCAAGTCGCGAAATGTTCGCGGCGGTCGACTTATTAACCAACCTCGTGGTCATTGGGAGTATGCGTGATGGAAGTATCTTGCACAAGTTCAAAGCACCGGGTGGCCAAACAATTACTCCTTCGCGAGCCGACATACAGGCGGCGGCAATTTCGGCATGTGCGATGGTAGCGTCCGCTTCGTGAGCGAAAACATCGATACGGCCACCTATCGTGGGTCGGCAACGATCAGCTCTGGTGAAGTGGTCAATCTTGATCAATAGTCCAGTTAGTTAGCCAATCGGTCAGCAAAGGGTGGGCGATCTGCCCTCCTCAATTCGCCCTCATGCCTGGAGGCGTAAAGCTTCTAGGCATCTTTTATTGGATGTTTAAATTCAGTTTCAACCTGCTGGAGAAATTACCTTGTTGCTACGTTTGATGAATACTTGTCTGTTGGTCGGTTTGGCCGTTGCGATGGCCGGTTGTGGTGGAATCAGCGACGCTCCCAAAGTTGTGCCGGTTAAGGGAGTAGTCACGTTCAAGGGGCAACCGATCGGGAAAATCAATGTCTCGTTCATCCCAGATGGTGGTAAGGGACAAATAGCCGAAGGAACATCGGATGCCAGTGGAGCGTTCCAACTTCAGACTCGCGAGCCTGGAGATGGAGCCATGGTTGGAAGCTATAAGGTGTCGTTCAAGTTCGTATCGGATGTCATTCCAGATATGCCAGGTTTTGCTGGCGGCAAGCAAGCGGAGCCGTCGCCAATTCCCGCGAAGTATGCGGACGAGTCGAAGTCAGGGTTTACAGCCACGGTAGATGGCGACGCTTCGAAAAACGACTTCAAGTTCGACTTGGTACCTTAGATAGAATCATCGTGACGTTGTGCCCAAACTGTGGCTCAGTGCTTTAGCGAGCCGCAGTTTCCAAAACGTGGATTTTCAATTCAGAAGCAGACGAGATTTTTGTAGAGCGTGCGCTGGACGTGGCAGGCGCGTTCTCATTTGACTACTTCTTCAAGACCGATTGAGGGCATGCGAGGTTGAAAGACAGCGAACGAGTGTGTTGATTGTGCCTTACCACGCAGGTGTTCAGTTGTCCATCTACGCAGTCGAACAGCACGCGGTTGGTAAGCTGCAGTTCACCCGTACCTGTGGGAGGTTCGAGTTCAAAATACAGCCACACCCATAGCCCATCGTTTTCTTTACCAGCCCAAATGAGTTTCGAGCTCTTGGACTTAGCCTCAATTGGGCTGGGATCTGAATTCTTGTGCGGTAGATTCTGGTTGGCTGTTTGTACAAGTACTTTGCTGTTTGGGGAATACGAAAGGTAGAAAACGTTTTCCAAATAGACGGCAATCTGGCGATCGGTGTCCACATCTTTTTCAAACGCAATCGAGCGCTTGGTTTGCCGCGCTAAAGCCAACTCAAGGTCTGCTGTCTGTACGCGCAGCGATACTTCGTACTTGCGAGTTTCAGCGTTGTATTCTATTTCCGCTGAGCTCACATGAAACGGGTGGGCTATGATGCTCGCTGGCGTGCAAAAGACTGCAAGTACAGCCAACAATGATCGAACACAACCAACGTTTTTAACTCGTCTCAGTTCGCTCATGAGTTTCCAAATTCTAGTTAACATTTTGAAGTCGTGTACGGCCGATTGTAATTTTTGCGAATTGCCTAGGTTAGGATGCGAGGTTTGGATTTCTATGCGTATCGGCAGTGTGAGGCGCGCCGAATGCTTGCTGAATAACATGTTTCATCACTGAACGGGGGCTTTCTGTTTGGGAGCGTTTTCATTGGGTCGCCGATTGGTACCGTCGGGCTTTTCGTTCGTTGAGTTGGGGTCAAGTCGTTCCTTGCTTTTCGCAGCTTTTTCATTGGCACGGCGCATAGGATTGGACAAGGTAGGTTCACTGCGTTTGAACAGTTTGAATCGACTGGGCTCAAGCCGGGGTGGAAAGTGATTATTGTCGCGATTGACGTCCGCAGTTTCTCGATGTGGGTCCAGTTCGATGCTCTCAATAATCTTGGAAGTGATAACACCCTTTGCAGTGCGCGTGGCGTCTTGCCTCCAAATCTCAGCGGGCAGTCGCAGTACCTGGTCGCTGCCATCTTGGAATTTGATTCGCAAAATGACTGGCATGATCAAGCCACCGATATTGCGCAGCGAGATCGTATAAAAATTGCGTTGGCTCTCAAGTAATTTACGTTCCTCAGGTTTTAGTTCGTTAAGAAATCGTTCGAACGCTTGTCGCTGCTCGGGCGTGGGTTGCAAGGGATCGTACGAATTGTAAAAGTCCTTTAGGTCAGGTATGAGATCGACCAATTTTGGTAGGTTCGCATTGCGTTGTTGAGACAGGGAAGGTGTTTGTTTAGATTTCTGCTCATTAATGCGTTGGGTGTTTTCATCGGGATCGCCGCGGTCAGGAATCTGCCAAATCACTTTATCGATGGCGATATCGCAGTGGTCCGTCGAATAGAACCAGCCTCGCCAAAACCAATCGAGATCAATACCAGAAGCGTCTTCCATGGTTCGAAAAAAATCTGCGGGCATCGGACGTTTGAATTGCCATCGACGGGCATATTCTTTAAAAGAAAAATCGAATAACTCGCGTCCTAATATGGTCTCACGCAAGATATTCAGCGCCGTGGCTGGTTTAGCATAAGCATTGTTCCCCATTTGCATGATCGATTCGCTGTTGGTCATGATCGGAACTTGAGAATTACTGAGCATATATTGCACCAAATCACTTGGTTCGCCACGTTGAGATGGGTAGTCCTTTTCCCATTCTTGTTCCGCTAAGTATTGCAAAAACGTGTTGATACCTTCGTCCATCCACATCCATTGTCGTTCGTCTGAGTTGACGATCATCGGAAAGTAGTTGTGTCCAACTTCGTGAATGATGACGGAGATCAAAGCATACTTTGTGCGCGCGGCGTAAGTGCCATCCGACTGAGGTCGAGGACCATTGAAACAGATCATTGGGTATTCCATACCATACACCGGTCCATTGACACTGATTGCAATTGGGTACGGGTAGGCAAAGGTATATCGACTGTAGACATTGAGCGTATGAATGATGGCCCGAGTTGAATATTGGCTCCACAGGGGTTCAGCTTCGTTTGGGTAAAACGACATGGCCAGACATTGGTTACCTTCGACGGCATGTCCCTGCGCATCCCATATGAATTTGCGGCTGCTGGCAAAGGCAAAGTCGCGAACATTGTGGGCATGAAAGACCCAAGTCTTCGTCGATGTCGACTTCTCTCGCTGATTTTCTTTGGCCTCCTCGGGCGTGACAATAAAGACGGGGCGATTGCTGGTCTGAGCATTACGCAAGCGATCGCGCTGGGCATCGGAAAGAACTTCGTTTGGATTCTGTAGCACTCCGGTGGCAGCCACGATGTGATCGTCCGGAGCGGTAATGCGGACTAGATAATCCCCCAATTCCAACGCGAATTCCCCTTGCCCCAGATACTGTTTGTTCTGCCAACCATTTGCATCGGTGTAGGCTGCCAAGCGCGGAAACCACTGAGCAATCTCATAGATGCAATTGTCGTCTTTGGGAAAGTACTCGTAACCGGTTCGTCCCGGCGCGATGCTGGAATCGTTAATTCGGTAATTCCATGCAACGGAAAACCGGAAAGTCTCTCCAGGTAACAGCGGAGCGGGCAAATCGACGCGCAGCATCGTTTTGACAATCGTAAATCGTAGTTCCTTGCCAGCAGCATCGCGTATTTCGGTGATATTGGCACCGCCATCAAATACCTGCCTTGCCAGTAGGTTATTCAATGAATCCATCGACATTTCTGAAGCCAGCAACATGTTTCGGACGAGATTAGCATCCGAATCAGGTTTAAAGATATTGGCATCAATCTGCAGCCATAAATACCTGAGTGAGCTCGGAGATTGATTGTGGTAAACGATTTTTTCTCGACCAGAAATCGTGCGCTGCTGATCGTCCAAGGTCACGTCGATGTCGTAATCCACCCGCTGCTGCCAATAAGTTGGCCCGGGTTCACCAGCGGCGTTGCGGAACCCATTTGGCGTCGGCAAAATCTCCTCGAGCTGCCGAAACTTATCCTCCTGCCCCAATTTCCGGTTGTCGATCGGTTGTGCCACTGCCGTCGCGCCGATGGGCCAAATCGCGCTGGTAAACAGCAAACACAACCCATTCTTTTTGAACATATCCCAGTAGGTGGATCGAGGTTGAGCGGTAAATGTCATTCAAAGATTCCAGATGTATAGTCCCGCAAACAGCAAAAGCTCCATCGTCGGGGCGTAACTTGGCGCCAACGATAGACCGGAAGTTTATTTTCCTGAAAGTCCATTAGAATTGAGCAACCTGAATGTATCAACTTGACATTTTCGCATACTGGGCAAGTCAATCATGGCTGTAGCTGCGTTTCCATTTGGATATTGTACCAACGTGCATGCAGGCGTGCGTTTGGAGTCGGCCAAGGCCAATTTGGTCACCCATGCTTGCGCAGTGCGCCAGCAGGTCATTCCCGAAGGAGATTTGCCGGTGGGGTTATGGTTGGCCGATGCTGCAGTTGCCGAGTTGAATGTTCCGGGCGCATGCGCTCGGATGCGCGAATGGTTGGCCGAAAAACGACTGATCCCCTACACTTTTAACGGCTTTCCACAACGCGACTTTCACCAACGCGTGGTCAAGCATGCCGTTTACGAGCCGTCGTGGTTAGAAAACTGCCGGTGCCAGCATACGCTTGATTTGGCCGGAATACTGCAACAATTCTTGGCAACAGGGGGTGTGGGGTCGATTTCGACCTTGCCCCTTGGCTGGCCCAGCCATGGTGATTGGACCGCTGAACAGCGATCAGTGGCGGCAAACAACCTTCGACTCGTTGCACAGCGTCTACATCAAATATTCGAACAAAGTGGTATCGAAATAGTCTTGGCGATCGAGCCTGAGCCGGGTTGCATACTAGACACTGCGCAGGACATCGTTGATTATTTCGACCATTTCCTACTCAATGGTGGCGACCACGCGATATGCCGTAGGCATTTATCCGTCTGTCATGATATCTGTCATAGCGCGGTGATGTTCGAGCCTCAAGAGGAAGTGTTGCAGGCATACTTGCAACATGGTATTCGCATAGGCAAGGTGAAAGTCACCTCATAGCCACTGACCCGCCGCTGCGTGCCGAATTCC
>CAZVBC010000393.1:0-6465 GCA_964625155.1 uncultured Pirellulaceae bacterium | reverse complement strand
ACAACGTCCTATGTACTTCCAACTACATGTTGGCAGAACTTGCTCGAGTACTTGGGGGCTACCGCCTTTCCCGGCCTAGCGGCCTGCGCTCTCGGCTCCACTAGCTGCTTCTGGCGCTAGCGGACCTTGGGCCACACGAAAACCGAGTTCGTCGTAGCGGCTCGTCGGGGTTTCCGAGCTGCGGTACGACGAATGGCAGCGCCTGGAGAGGTAGTTCCAGCTACCACCGCGGTCCACCCAGTACGAGCCCTCGGCATCCCAACACCACTCATCAATATTTCCGTGCATATCATAAAGTCCCCAAGGGTTGCATAGCTTGGAGCCGCACATATTGGTTCTCGACGCTCCGAAGACTGCATACTTTTTCAAGCGTTCTTCATCATCTCCACTCGAAAAATCCGTGGTCGTCCTGGCGCGGCATGCGTATTCCCACTCATCCGCCGTCGGCAATCGGAAACCATCGGTCCGCAACAGCTTCACATTGAACCTCTGAAGAGTTCGGATACCAGATTCAGATTTCCGGGGATCAGTTAGCGGTTCAATTTGGTAGCACTTATTTAGCCCATGTTTCTCGCTGAGCCAGTTGCAAAACATGACAGCATCTTCCCAGTTTACCTGTTGCATTGGATGCGTGTCGTCAATCTTGTTTTCAAACGCAGACGCCCCTCGCCATTGATCATCATTAGGCTTGAGTTTGGCTTCTGCCATGAATCGCTTGAACAGCTCAATCGAAATCTCACGATCGCTGAGCCAGAATGGCGCCTTGACGCTGATTGGCGACACAGCAGTTCGCACGGACCCAACCGGAATTCGAACCATCGTCAACTTCACTGGAGTGTGCCACCAAGCCCTATTGCTGCTCGGTTGTGCCGTCGGTTCAATCGTTGGCGGTTTGAAGCCCCAATGTCGCAGCGCCCAGCTTGCAGCATTGTGGCTGCCAGCGTCTGACTCCCTGGTGTACCAGTTCTCGAAGGCCCTCCTCCAGACATCCTTGCTCGCTTCGTCAGCCCTGTCGACGCTACCGACCGCCAAACTTATTCCAGAACGGAGTGCTGCGTTGCTGGAACTCTCGATTCTCTCGGCCAACCGACCAAGCTCACCACACCACTCAGGGAATTCGGCAATGAATTCCGTGCGCTGGACTGGATCCCAAGGTTGCGGAGCTGATTCGACCGGCTCAGCTCTCAACATCTCCTCCGCAATTGACAGATCGCCGAGATCGCCAAGGTACATCGCCACGATTGCCAGCCTAGCCTTGGCTTTCCAATCCTTTGCGACTGTCGCGGATTGGGCTGCAGTTTGAATCTTGGGCAACGCCTGCGCTGACGTGTCCTTTTCGTTGAGGGCCCTGACAATATTGGCAACTTCTGCCCCCTGCGTATCCCTATCGATAATTCCTGCGACAATCGCATCAAACTCAATCTGCCCGATGGATGCCAATCCATAAGCCAGAGAAAGCTTTTGTTGTCCTTTGGCTTCTGCGAAGCGAGCGCGGAGTTCGTCTTGAACGATGTTCGGCGGCAACAGTTTCAAGTTACCGAGAGCAATCGGAATCGCGCTGCCACTGTTAGACCGAATTGTATGGACGGCGTTGGCAGTTTTGTCCTTCAGCAATTTCAGATTCTCCGACATCAAAAACTGCTGGATCGAAATCCCGAATAACACAACAACCATCGCGACGCTACCCCACATTGCCAAGTGCACGCGGGCAGCTTTGCGCATCACAGTGCGTTGCAGTTCATTCCACGACTTGGGGCTTGTCAAGCAGCGAATAGTGATCCATTCGAGCAGGCTAGGCAGAAAGCGATTCTCCTGCTTCGCACTCCACAATGCGGTTCTTTCCTCAAGCTTCAACTCGGCACGGCCTTTGCGAGTTTCTCGTTGCTTACGGGTCAACCACTCGCGCACCGACGGCACCAGGTAGTCGTGGGTAAGCTGGTAGAAGTTTGAAGTTTGAATTGAGAAGTCTGAAGTTCTTTCTTCAAACTTCTTACTTCCCACTTCAAACTTCTCTCCGTCTGGTTCGGTAGGTGTGATGATTCGTAGTTCAGCGTCCAGAATTCGAACTAACTCCTCGAACCGCTTGTGATCGTCCTGAAATTCTGCAGCTTCTCGCAGAACTACTTCCGACCGCATGCCGCCCTTGATATCGGTTCCAGCTTCCGGTAACAATGCCCGGAGAATTTTTCGAATGGCTTGTTCATGCACACGATGGGCCGGCGGCGCCGTTTTGGCGCTGAACGTCTCCTCGAGGAACGTTACTCCAACTCCACGAACTCCTCCCACTTCCTGTAGGCTGGCTGGAATCCACGGTCGGGATTTCATCATGTCCGCAAACAGGGATAACCGCACGCTGATGACCTTGCCGTCTTCGGCCAGTTCGTCGACCGCACGGCTTACAAAATTCTGCTCCGAAGAATTCAGAGCATCGCCCAACTTGTTGTACGCTCGACCGAAACCCACGAGCACTTTGCAGGCATGCTCCTTGTCAAAGCGATCGATCAAGGCGTAGTTGTTGCCGTCGATTAACGATTGCTCCAATTCTTGGAATAACCGGTGGACACTGGCGAAAAAATCATCTCGCACCAGCAAGACGGCTTGCAGCCGAGCACCTTCACACTGCCTGAGCGCATCCACCAATTGAGCTTGCTTGAATTCGGAGTGTGAATGCAGCCACTGTTCGAACTGATCGATAACCAATAACATCTTGCGGCTGCGACCGGCGCCTGTCAGTCGCAGCTCGGCACAGGCGTCGACCAAAGAAACGTCCACGGGTAATCGCGGAATGTGTTTGCGAAGCTGCTTGAGTATGCGGACCTCGGTGTCGGCGGCCGTTGCTTCGACATAGATTGGCAATACGCTTTCAGCCAATCTTGGCAGCAAGCCGGCCTTCACCAGCGATGACTTGCCGCAACCGGACGGACCGTAGATCAAACCGACGGAAAACGTTTTGTCCGCATCCGGTTCCTCGATGCGCTTCTTCCAGAACCGTATCGACTCGGGCAGGCCATCGCGATCGCGCGGACCCGGCAACAGGTCGAGAAAAAAATCGGCATCGTCCGCGTCGAACGATCGCAAACCCCTCGGTATGATCTTTGCCGGTGGCTTTGAACCAGAGGAAGAATCGGGTACGGATGGAGCAACGTTGTTCGTCTTACCTACTGTCGACGACTGCGGAACCTGAGTCGACGCCTCACCGCTGAGCCAGGCATCCAAGTCTTCGCGCAGGTCGTCGGTAGTGCTGTAGCGCTCGGTGCGTTTTTTGGAAAGACATTTGAAGCAAATGCGTTCCAATTCTTTCGGGGTGCTGCGGTCGATCTCCCGCAGCGGTCGTGGGTCGAGCGTTAGGATCTCATTGAACAAATCTTGTTGCGTATTGCCCTTAAACGGCCGCCTGCCTCCCAAAAGTTCGTACAACATCACTCCGATGGCCCAGATATCCGTCCGACCATCCAGTCGATGCCCTTCGCCGCGAACCTGCTCGGGCGCCATCATGGCGGGCGTGCCAAAAACCTCTCCTTTGCGAACTGTTTGCTTGTTTTCATGTACGGCTAAACCAAAGTCGGCAACGTGGGGCTTTCCATCCGAATCGACGAGCACGTTGGCGAGTTTCAAGTCGCAATGCGTCAGCCCCTGCTGATGCGCATAACCTATGGCATCGGTAATGCCCAACAGCACCTTGGCGATGTGCTCGAAGGAAGGCTGGTGCTTGGCCGCCCATTGGCTCAGATTGCTGCCGTCAATGTACTCTTGAACGATGTACGGCAAGCCTCGTTCTTCTCGCACGTCGTAAACACCGACCAAGCCCGCGTGTTTGAGCTTGGCCGCTGTGCGCGCCTCCTCCATAAAGCTCGTCACCTGCTGTTCTGTTTTGAACCTCTCACGACGGGGAATTTTCAGCGCTACCGGTCGATCAAGGTGCGGGTCGTGCGCCAAGTAGACCGTTCCGAAGCCACCCCGCCCAAGTTGACGCTGAATGATGTAGCGGTCAAGTTGCTTTGGCTGCAGTTCTTCTTCGACTTCGGTGTCCTGCGGTTGGTCCGCAGTGCTCGACAAATCCGTTGCGGGATGGAAAACGGCTTCGACCAGCGAGTGATCGTCAGGAAATCGCTGCTTGTACTCTTCCACAGTGGGCGACTCGCCAGTCACTCTTCTCAGTTCGATTTCGATCGCGAGCAACTCTGTTAATAAATGGGTCCGAAAGGCCGGATTCGCCGCAAGCATGTTTTCGATGGACGGTCGCTGGCCAGCTCGCAATTCGGCTTCGAATTCATCGGCGAGTCGATCGACGATGTGGCGTTGTTCCACGGATAGTTCGCTTAGAGATTCCATGGTTCGATCGCTTGAATTGGGTGTGTCATGGACGATCCACTGTTGGCAGCATTGCGTGGCTGGGCGACCAACCTCCCCAGAAACTTGCGGAAGTCCTGGCAATTCTAACGCTTTTCGCTGCCAATCGGAACAAAACCAAGATTTTTTGGCGGTGAAGTTAGTTCGATTGCCAGTATCTCCTTATGAAGCCAGTCACATTGACTGCGAAGCCGCAAACACTGGAGAAAAATCATGCGAACACAAACCCATTCCGCTGCCGTCCCATTCCATTCCGTCTTTGCTCCTGTCTTGAAGCAGGCTGAGTCCCTCGTGCGAGCCTTGGAATCGCGGCGAGCGGTACAGACTGAACTGCAGGATCTTGCAGGTCTGCTCGAAACATTACCACTTGCCAGTAGTGAATTCGGCTTGGCTTGCACCCGCCTGAACAACGCACAACGCTACCTCGTCTCCGCCGAACTCGGAGCAGCCCGTTGGGAGCTGAACGCGATGGTGCGACAATTACGAACTCAAGCCTATGCCGAGACCAAGGAGCCACGCCGTCGGCTAAGATCGTAGATACGTAGAATGAGGCGAGGGCAATAGGTCTCCCACTTGCCCTCCAGCGGACAGCGGTAAGCCATCTTCATCGCAGGAAACCGGAGCCTCCTATATGAACGAAGCACATTCAGTAAGTCAGTTATTGCAAAACCTCCAGGATGGCGATCAAGGAGCCGCGCAGGAAATATGGGAGCGATTCATCGACAAACTCATTCGCGCCGCCGATAAAAAGCTGAAGAATTTGCCACGGAGGCATGTGGACGAGGAGGACGTGGCCCAATCCGCGTTCAATTCTTTCTTTCGAGGCGCGAAGGAGAGACGATTTAATAAATTGGATAATCGCGAGGACTTGTGGCAGATCCTGGCGATGATCACCGAGCGGAAGGCGATCAACGTCATCCGTCGCGAGTTGGCGGACAAACGAGGCGGTGGAAACGTTCGCGGCGAGTCCGTCTTTGAGGGCATGCTTTCCGATTCAGCCGCCAACGCTGGGATAGGCAACATCGGCGATCCCGATACACACTCGGCAGAGGAGTTTACGCACAACGTGCGAGAACTAATCGAATCCCTCGAAGAATCATTACGTCCCGTCGCTATCCAAAGGCTAGAAGGATTCTGCAATCCCGATATCGCTACGAACCTCAAGATCTCTTTACGAGGCGTCGAACGGAAGGTCGGATTGATCAAGGACAAATGGAGGGCGGTGCTGGGCCACGACCGCTAACTCGCAAGCACTCTATTCCCGCAATGACAGAGGTTTGATCAATCTCAGCTTCTTCGATAGTTAGGCTCCTGTTACAAACCTGCGTTGGTACATCGACGCACATCGATCGAAGCCAGGTATGGCACTTTCAAACTGCTAAAAGTTGGACAATCCTTTGCACGAAACATAATTCGAGAAAACTTGAGTCGTTGCTCTTTTCGAGGTTTTGAAAATGGTGTCGTTGGGGATACTTGACTATCTAATCGTATGGCGAAACATAAACCATTATCGCTATTCGGACTACGGACGACGATGTGACGTTGGTGCAAGACAGCCAAGAACAGACTGCCGCCACGATTTAGCTTTGCCAACTTGATTCGGTCGCGCCTACCGAATGCAGTTCGAAGCCCCTGGAACTCACGTCGGTTGCGTCGACGAAAGCAGTTTCTGTACGAAGGCGAGTCATTCTCCAATGTCATTTTGACTGCGAAAAACCGTGGACTACCGGAGCGGCATACGACGAGGTTCGTGCGTAAGGACGAACCGTCCTGGGGTTGCCGACGCAAGTTGCTGAGGAGAACCTCACCGACGCGACATGCGAGGTTTTCGTCGTGCGGTCGCTTGCATCGATTTCTGCAGGTTTGACAGATTGCTAGGCCGCACTCTTCATCTAATTCAAAGTACAGTTGAGGGGAAGTGTGCAGCTATCGTTTGCTGCCAACTACAAAGTGCCTGGAAGTGTGGAAGGAAGCCGATTTCGGCTATCGGCTGGTGGAGCCGTGCATGGAAGTAGACGTCGACAGCCGTGGAGTTGTCATCATGTCGATCAGCCTGGAAAAAGTTGCGGAAAAGTATTTGGTCGCGAAGAAGCTCGCTGCCGGGACCCGAAAAGA
>CAZVBC010000392.1:0-6504 GCA_964625155.1 uncultured Pirellulaceae bacterium | reverse complement strand
GTTGGGCGGACGTTTCATTGGCCATTTTACAACTTGTACCCACAAACGATCCTTCTTAAGGCTAATCCTGCGAATCGGTCTGCGTTTGTGCTTTAGCGAGCCTTGCGAACGGAGCTTTCACGTCATCTCGCCGCGCGATGGCTTTGGGTTACACGGTTACACAATAACCAACGCGGATCTTGGTTGGGCAATTGCCACGAGTTACCAGTTCCTAATAATTTTAGAGATTGAAGGCTATTGGGGGCGTGCGAGATCTTAATTAAGAAGTTAGGCTTCCGATTGGAATAAGTACTTAAACCTGTACAATGTGACGCTGTCGGATGCCGAGGTATTTTGAGAGGTCCGGTGAGTTGATCGGTAGTCAAAATCACATTGCGCGCAGCCTATTTGAAAACAATATTTGGGAGTTGAAATTGTGATGAGGCCGTTTGAGTACTTGGCTATTTTGGTTCTGCTGAGTGTGGGCGAATTATGTATTGCCGAAAATCCGACTGCGGGAAAACAGGTCGAACAAGAATTTGTCGCCAAAGACAACGGCCGGGTTGGATACCTCCTTTACTTGCCAAAAGACTTCAAGGCGGGCGAGAGCCAACCGCCGCTGATGATGTTTTTGCATGGCCGCGGAGAAAGTAATGGTCCGTTGAGTAAGGTTGCCACGTGGGGTCCACCTATGCTGGCGCAGCAAGGCGAATCATTTCCCTATGTGATCGTCTCTCCACAATGTCCGGCCAGCGATAATTGGATCAGTGTTACTCAGCAAACTAGAGTACTTGAACTGTTGGACGACGTGACGAAGAAATTCAACGTCGATCGAAATCGAGTCTACTTGACAGGGTTGAGCATGGGCGCGTCGGGCTCGTGGCGGATGTCCGCGGACCATTCACAACGATTTGCAGCAGTTGTCCCCATTTGCGGTCGCGGCGATACTAAAGATGCCACAGCATACGTTGGTATACCAATGTGGGTTTTCGTCGGCGATCAAGATCGCGTGTTTGACAATAATACTTCTTTGTTTGGAGCGATTCGAGATGCTGGGAGTAATGCGATTCGCATGACGACACTAGAAAATATAGGACACAATTCCTGGTCGGCTGCATATGCCTCCCCAGACCTTTATACATGGCTCAATAAACAATCCTTATCAAATCGTAGCGCCGATTCCTCACAGAAGGCAAAATGAGAATGCACCATAACTTTTCGAATCGGCTTGGCACAAGTATCGAACAAGTCGTGCAACTTATGATTGCCGTTGTGTTGGCATCTATGACGATACTTTCAGCCGCAGATAAAGACTGGCCGCAATGGCGTGGACCGAACAGTAATGGGCACGCGGTTGAACGGGAATTGCCGTTGAAATGGAACGAGAATTCGGTCGTTTGGAAAACTCCACTTGACGGCCAAGGGCAATCGTCTCCGGTCAAAGCGGGTGAACGCCTCTTTCTGACAACTGCGTTGGATGAGGGACGAGCGCGCGTGGTCTTGGGGGTGGATATCCGTGACGGACGTGTTGTTTGGAAGCAGGTTGCTTGGCAAGGCGATCCCGAAAAGTCCCATTTGATGAACGGTTGGGCGTCGGCGACTTGCGCCACCGATGGCAAAGTTGTCGTGGCATTTTTTGGCAAAGGAGGTTTGCACGCGTACTCGATGGAAGGTGAGCATCTGTGGTCCAAAGATCTAGGTACTTTTGAAAGCCCCTGGGGAACTGCGGCTTGCCCGGTGATTTTTAGCGACTTCGTCATTCAAAATTGCGACAGTGACCGAGGCGCGTTTATCGAAGCCTTTGAGCGGCAAACTGGCAAGAGTGTTTGGCGCAAGACTCGTCCGGACCATCGCGGATGGAGCACACCAATTCTCATTCGTCGCAATGGTCGCGACGAATTGGTGCTCAATGGTCATACGGGTGTTACTGCATACAACCCTGCGACGGGCGAAGAGTTGTGGTTCAGCAAAAATTCCAATGGTCGGGGCGAACCAACTGTCACGCCTGGTGCCGAAGCCTTGTATGTTATGTGTGGGCTGGCAGGTGACATGTATTCGCTGAAGCTCTCCGGAACCAATCTACAACCAGAAATTGGCTGGACCGCTCCTCGCCGAGGTGGCCGTGATTTGCCCAGTCCGATCGTCGTTGGGAATTACGTATTCGTTACGAATATGGCTGGAATCGCCAGCATGTATGATGCGCAAACTGGCATGGAATTGTGGAAAGATCGGCTTGAAGGCAAATTCAGCAGTTCACCAATCGCCATCGACGGCCATATCTTACACCAGAATGAATCAGGGGTAACTTACGTCATCGAACCTGGTACGACTGCGAACATTGTCTCGAAAAATAAACTTGTAGCTACACCGCAAGTTGATGAGATCTTTCGAGCATCATTAGTCCCGGTCGGTGGACACGTTTATTCGCGCTCGAATAAGTTCCTGTACTGCATAGGGAGAAAATAGGACTGCTTTGATTGTCGTTTGCAGCGAAACTCTGACGTTCGCCAAGTTCGTTGCGTCATGGGGATGTTAACAAATAGCTACATTGGATTAATAACATTCGCTCTGCACCACTTAAATATAGTGCGCACGAGGTTGGCTGGGACTAATTCGCGATACCTTGCAAAGCTATTTGGTGTCGGCTATCGTTGCAAACCAAAGGGTCGATCACAATACAATTGAGCGGTTGGTAATCTAGGTTGCCACAGGGCCGTCTATCTCGATTGGCGGCCTTTTTACCTTCTCATGTTAAACTACATGGTAAATCCCAACTGCCAGTTAGATATTTGGGAATGATGCGACCGAGAATTGGGTGTTAACGAGGTGACTGATGCGGATTTTGGCGGTATGGGACAACAAAGCAGAGGCTGAATTAATCTCGACTTATTTGGGTGTGGAAGAAAACGAATTGAGGATGACGCATTCTCCTGCTGAGTTTCGAGCTGAACTCGACTCAGGCGAGCCGGTTGATATCCTGTTGATGACCATCGAGTTGCCGGATTCTGATTCAGCCTACGAGCTGTTTACTTATGCTCGCGAGCGTTACCCGCAAGCGCCTGTCGTGGGCGCCTGTTCGCCATCCGACGTCTTTCGCGTTGTTCGCTTTATGGCCAATGGAATGAGTGCTTATCTAATTCGCGATGCTGGTGGGGACTATATGTTCCTGATGCAGGCTGTGATGAAAAGCACTCTGGACGCAGTTCGAGCGGCTCGGGAGCGCGAGTTGGCTCAAAAACTGCGTGAAGAAATTGAATCCGTCCGCAAATTGCAGGAATCCGTGTTGCCCAAGAACATCGTACCGCCGCCAGGATATCGCATCTGTGCTCGCTTCGAACCTGCCCCTTTACGTGTGGTCGGCGGGCATCCAGTGGCTATGGCGGGTGGAGATTACTATGACATATTCACTTTACCCAATAAGAACATGGTGCTTTTGGTTGGAGACGCAACCGGCCACGGAATGGCGGCCTGCATGTCGATCATGACAATGCACACTTTGGTACGCATGATGCGATTGCAAGAGTATGCCGATACGGCTCAGTTTGTAACCGAAATCAATAGGGGCTTGTGCGATCAAGCTGTCGTAAATCAGAAGGGGAGATTTATTACTTTGTTGTATGCCGTACTAGATCCCAGGACGCGAGTATTGCAATGGTCCTCTGCGGGTCACCAACCTCCTCTGCTACAAGATTTGGATACGGGAGTAATAACCCCGTTAGCTGGGCAAGATGCTGGAGGATTGCCGTTGGCAATTGACGAAGATTCCGAGTACGAAACGTATACATACGAGTTGCCTCAGCGTTGCCGATTGCTGCTGTACACCGACGGACTGGAAGAAGCATTCCCGGAAAGTGACGAGAGTGATCACTACGGTAAAGATGGGATTATGCAAACGCTTACACAAACGGCCGATTTGAGTCTTGAGCAAACTTTGACTCAGTTATTTGACGACTCAGACGCGTACACGCGTGGAAGCGGGCGTCAAGATGATACTTCGGTGGTGCTAATTGAGTATTGCCAGTGACCTCTCAAGCAGAGCAACTAAACCTATACCCTCAGTCCGATCTGGCACGTCGTAGCGCTTTGGTCACCGGCGGTGGTACAGGGATCGGTTGGGCCATCGCGCGCCAGTTGGCGGACGAAGGTTATCAAGTAACGGTCGCCGGTTTGCAGAGCGACCTTGGTTCGGAGAATACTGAGCACGGCAGTCGTTTTGATTTTCGAATTCTCGACGTTACGGACAGTGGATCGATTGCAAGGCTTGTCGCACAGCTTTCGAGGCTGGACGTCCTAGTGAATTGTGCAGGTACGATTGTGCGAGGTGGGCTTGAGCATGACCCTCACGTCTTTGCTGAGGTCGTCGACGTGAATCTGAATGGAACTCTAAGAATGTCGCAAGCTTGCTTCCCATTGTTGAGAATTCAACGCGGTTGCGTGCTGAATATTGCCTCGATGTTGAGCATATTCGGCAGCGGTCGTGTGCCGGCTTACAGTGCCAGTAAAGGAGGTATTGTTCAATTGACCAAATCGCTGGCGATCGCTTGGGCAGCTGATGGCGTACGAGTAAACGCCATCGCTCCGGGTTGGATCAAGACCAATCTGACGGCTCCTTTGGTCGAATCCACGGAGTTCAGCAGCGCGATAATTGCTCGAACTCCTCTCGGTCGTTGGGGAGTCCCTGAAGATGTGGCGCCAGCAGCAGCGTTCCTATGTTCCTCCAAGGCTGCGTTTATTACCGGCACTGTACTCACAGTTGATGGCGGATACTCAGTCGTTTAGGTGCGCTGGTTGTAGAGCTGTATTTGGAGCCAGCAAACTTCCAGGGCAATCAAAAATAGCTGGCATTGCGATGGAGCATCACAGTGCCACTTCCTGGAAGATCCATGGCAGTTCTGGTCACGACTTCAGTTCTTGCGTCTTAGTCGCCAAACGTCGGATTGCATATTATTGCCCGCAACCATCCACAAGTGGCCGTTGTGGACGAACACGCTGGCTGCATGACGCGGGTGCCATGGAGTATTGGGAACTTCGGCCCAGTTGACTCCGTCTTTTGAATGCCACACATCCCGCCGATTTCCACCATCCGCGTGATAACCTTCTAAAACCCACAATCGTTCATCCCAAACAGCCACATCATGATATTGCCTTGGATGCCAGGGTGCATTTGCCACATGCTCTGTCCAGTGAATACCATCGGCTGAGCTCCATACATCGTTATGAAATTTTCGGTTGGGAGTTTGCGGTGTGTCGTAAGTTCCTCCGCCCAGAATCCAAATACGTCCGTCCTTTACAGCCGCACCTCCGATCATCCCTCGAGCTGACCAACAAGGCTCATGCGGTTCCACTTTCGTCCAACTTACGCCATCCGTGGTCGACCAAGCATCACGATAAAATTTCTCATCGGATTGGGCAAAGCCGGGCATGGTTTGGCCGCCAATGACCCATATTTTTTCATCATGCACGACTGTGTAGTGCAACGCGCGTGGTGCCCAGGGAGTACTGTGACCGCGATTGACAAGTTGCCATGTAACTCCATCTTGTGAACTCCAAACATCGTTTTGGTAGTGTCCTTGATTACAATCGCCGCCAATGATCCACATTCGATCGCGATAAACGGCATAGCCTGCCGTATGCCTCCCCTCCCAATCGATAGTCGCATCAAAGGATCGATCCTTAAACGTATTGGGTTTGATCAATTTCCAATGTGTGCCGTTCTCGGACGACCAGACTTCATTGTTGCAGATCAAGGGGAAGAATTCGCGCTGCGCCGCGGACGGATTCCAGCCCCCGAGCAGCCACATTTTTCCGCGAAAGCTCAATGCTCCCGCTCCATCGCGAGGAGCAAATTCAGCGTTAGCAGTGATCTTTTCCCACTCGTATTGCATGCTAGTTTCGGCGTTTAATGATCCACACAGAGCCAACCAGCATACAATCACTGACGATTTGAAGGAGTTGCTGCATCGAGCTGATTTGGTTTTTCGGATTTCTAACATATTCGCTCGGTATTTTCAGGAGAATTGAATTCGTTGAAATGAGATTGTGCTGACTGTCGATCAGCTTTCCCTTGAAATATGCATCTGCTCGTTTTTTAAGGTGACTTTCGGATCGGCCCCCGCTCAAAATCGGAGTCTTCAACCCAGCCTGCCTTGACTTTTTCACCTCGTTGCATCCGCTCGTAAAAACCACGCAATTCCACGGTCGCGATTGGATATTGATCGAAAATGTTCCCTTGTCCCAACATGCGTGGATCCTGCTGAGCTGTAAGTTCGGCAACCATTTCCGCAGACATCTTTTGACGAATCGGTTGATGCTGTGCGAGAGTCGTCAGATTATTCACACAATCGGGGTCGAGATTCAAATCGTACAGCTCTTCTGCTGGGCGTTTGCCAAAGTTCAAGTCCCAGAAAGGATTGGAACCTTGTTGACGGCGAAGCTCGAGAATGAAACTTTTGGTTGGACTTCCGTCCGTGTTCAAATAACCAGTTTCAGGGTTTCCCACCGGCCAACGATCGGGTTCAAAGTTTT
>CAZVBC010000391.1:0-6511 GCA_964625155.1 uncultured Pirellulaceae bacterium | reverse complement strand
ATCCAGCCCGTGACTTTGGTTCAACTCGTTTCATATCGCTTAACAGATCGCCAAATTGGCGGAGTATGATAATTGCTTGCTCCTCCGCCCACAGTATATCGGTTTGTTTTGGGAACTATAGTCTGCCGCCTTGGCAAAGTACGTTAGTTTCGAAGTTCTAGCTTGCAAGTTTTAGACCACTCTCACGCACGAAGGCTTGACAAGTTTGATCGATGGGGCTAACTTTCGACATCTCGCTGCGACTTCTCTAAATCAGACTGCTCGTGGCAAGAACTACACGGATTTGTTCATTTAGGCTTCATGTTTAGTTTTGAGGTTCGCGGCTATGGCCGTTCCAAAGCGACGTCATTCCAATTCTCGTACCGGCAGAAGGCGCTCGCACCATCACAAGAAGCCCAAGCAGACGGGTTATTGTCCACAATGTAGCTCCAATGTGCCGACTCATGCGGTATGTCCAAAATGCGGCTACTATATGGGCAGAATCGTTGTCGATCCTGAAGAAGCGACATAAGTTCTAATACCACTGAGTTAGGCTGGTCGTTACGGAACTCCACGCTGTGAGGGCCAACTTTGGCGTCTACTGTTTTTTTGTTTCCAGGCCAAGGCGCTCAGTTTGTAGGCATGGGGCAGGCGCTGACAGAGCGGAGCCGGTCTGCGAAGGAGCTCTTTGATCAAGCTCGCCAGATTCTTGGCTTTGATTTACTGGAATTGTGCGTCAACGGACCAGCAGACCAACTTAACCGGACAGAATTCTGTCAGCCGGCTTTATTTGTCCACAGTTACGCAGCTTTGCAGGATCTGTTGCAGCAACGACCCGGTTTGAGCGAGTCGTTAATGGCGGTTGCAGGATTGAGTTTGGGCGAATACACAGCTGTGGCGGCTGCGCAAGGTTTGTCATTTGAGGACGCTCTCCGGCTCGTGCACCAACGAGGCATGGCAATGCAGGCCGCTGCCGACACAGTCGCCAGCGGAATGAGCAGCATACTTGGATTGGAGCTCTCGAAAATAGAAGCAATTTGCGATACCCACAGTACCGCGACAGAATTCGTCAAGGTCGCTAACCTGCTCTGTCCCGGAAATATTGCTATATCGGGACACGCAAACCGGCTAGACGCCGTAGAACAAGCGTGCTTGTCTGCAGGCGCAATGAAGGCTGTGAGGCTTGCTGTCGCAGGTGCATTTCACACTTCAATCATGCAGCCAGCCGTCGAGCAACTTTCGCGAGCGCTAGCACAGGTAACAATCACACCTTGCGCAGTCCCTGTTGTTTCGAATGTAGATGCGCAGCCTCACTCGGCGCCTTCAGAAATCATAGAACTTTTAGCGCGGCAAGTCGTTTCGCCGGTTCTGTGGGAACAGACTTTACGCAATTTGGTCGATCAAGGTGCACAGCAGTTCATAGAGATTGGTGCTGGAAGGGTCCTGGCGGGGACGCTCAAGAGAATTGATCGCAAAATTTCGTGCGAGTCATTTGGAGATTGATTTTTATAGTCGGCTGGAGCACCAAGTGCCCAGTTAACAAATTCGCGTTGCGGAAATTAAAGTAAATGTCTCAACTATCGGAACTCGGCATCAGCACCAAGCTCGATGGCCAAGTAGCAATTGTAACTGGTGCATCTCAGGGAATTGGCAAAACATGCGCCGAGCGACTTGGGCAGTGTGGTGCAACTGTCGTGTGCGTTGCGCGCAGCGTGGAGAAACTAGCTGATACCGTTAACCGAATACGCGAACTGGGCGGCCAGGCAGAAGCAATTCCTTGCGATGTAACAGACCGAAATAGCGTCGAGCAGTTATTTACACAAGTCGAAGAGAAGTTTAAACGACTGGACATCCTGGTCAACAATGCTGGCGTCACCCGCGACACTCTACTGCCACGTATGACTGATCAACAATGGGACGAAGTCATGCAGACCAACTTGACAAGTTGCTTCCTATTTTGTCGAGCGGCATCGCGAATCATGATGTCAGCTCGATACGGCAGGATTATCAACATGTCCAGCGTCTCGGGCTTGATCGGAAACCCTGGCCAAACCAATTATTCCGCATCGAAAGCCGGAATGATCGGCTTAACCAGAAGCTTAAGTCGCGAGTTAGGTAAACGCAAAGTTACGGTAAACGCAATCGCACCAGGATTTATTGAAAGCGATATGACTAAAACACTAGGCGAAGAGATGTTGAAGGAAGTCAAGCAGAAAATCCCAGCCAATCGCTTGGGAACCGGCGACGATGTTGCTGCAGTTGTAATATTCCTAGCTAGTCCTGCCGCCAGCTACGTCACCGGTCAAGTGATTACGGTTGATGGTGGCCTGACTGTTTGAAATAAAACCGCTGAGCTTGAGGGCCGTACCCCAATCGGATAGGATTTGTGTCGGTCGCTAGGAAATTTACAGCTTTCGGTCACGGAACACATTCAAAAATTACCTGACTTGACCAACTTTGTTAGAATTTTCTATCTTTTGGGAGTTGCCTGGCTCGACCGCAATGGCTGGACCGATAAAATCCGCCACCATCGAAACCAGATATCACTGTTTACAAATGGCAATTCAGCCGCAAGGCTAACTTGGTAGCATATACGTTAAAGTTATTGGGAGTTTCAAATGGCATCGATTGAGGAGCGAGTTATTGACATTGTCGCCGAGCAACTGGGCGTTGAGAAAGACAAAATCACTCGTGATACCCATTTTGTGAACGACTTAGGAGCTGACTCGCTCGATACTGTGGAACTTGTCATGGAACTCGAAGAAGAGTTTGACATCAGCATTCCAGAAGATGCAGCCGAGAAAATTCAACGAGTGGGCGAAGCTGTCGACTACATTGAAAAGGCTCAACAGTCTTAATCGACTGTTAAGCCTATTTGTATTTAGGCTGGAAGCAAGCAAGTTAGGGTTCACACCGCCACAATTGGTTGGCAAGTACTTTGGCGACATGGAAGCGCCTTGGGATTCGTGGGCCTCCGTAATACGAAACGAGTGAAATGAAGCGTCGCGTTGTTGTTACTGGAATGGGAGTTGTCACTCCGCTCGGCATGGAATTAGACGAGCTTTGGTCTGCAATTCTCGCCGGGCAATCCGGAATCCATCAACTCAGCCTAATCAATCCGGAACCTTTTAAAGTACGGATTGCCGGAGACATTCCTGCGTTTGACCCAGGAAATTATGTCGATCCAAAAGATCTCAAGCGTCTCGATCGTTTCACGCTATTCGCCATGTATGCTGGCGGCAAAGCCATTCAAGATTCTGGACTGGACCTGCAACAGATCGATCCGTTCCGCGCCGGCGTCATCCTTGGGTCCGGTATCGGTGGCTTAGCAGAAATCGAAATCCAAGTCGAACGACTTTTGTCAAAAGGCCCCGACCGCGTCAGCCCGTTGACGATTCCCAAACTGATGCTCAATGCAGCGGGTGGAAATCTGTCGATACGTTATGGACTAAGAGGCCCAAACTATACTGTCGCAACTGCCTGTGCAAGCGCAACCAACGCGATGGGCGATGCCCTAAAGACCATCCAATACGACGATGCGGACGTAGTGGTTACCGGTGGAACCGAAGCCGCCATCACAGCTATGGGTTTAAGTGCATTTCAGAATATGAAAGCGCTGTCCGATCGCAATGATGCACCAGCCAAGGCCAGTCGTCCCTTCGATCGTGACCGAGATGGATTTGTGCTCAGTGAAGGGTCCGGAATCCTGGTTTTTGAAGAACTCCAGCACGCTAAAGCTCGTGGAGCACGAATTTACGGTGAAGTTCTGGGGTACGGAGCCAGTGGTGATGCTGGACATATCACTCAACCGGATCCTGAAGGCACCGGTGCTGCACGCGCCATGAAAAACGCATTACGCGATGCGAATCTGGATCCAACCGCAGTGGACTATATCAATGCCCATGGCACAAGCACTCCGCTGGGTGACAAAGCTGAAACGCAGGCTATGAAAGCAGTGTTTGGACAGCACGCTTACAACTTCGCAGTTTCCAGCACCAAAGGGCACTTGGGGCATGCTTTAGGTGCCAGCGGTGGCATTGAAATGGTGCTGACCCTATTGGCCGTGCACAATGATACTCTCCCTCCAACGATTAATCTCGACAACCCCGATCCGCAATGCGACTTGAACTATATCCCCAACCATCCAATCCAACGCGCCGCCTATACCGCAATGAATAACAGTTTTGGTTTTGGTGGCCATAATGCAAGCATCATCTGTGGCAAAGTCCGCTAGAACAATTGCTCGGAGTTTGCCTTTCGTCGACAACGCCCCAATGTGACAAGTTTTGGGAGCTTCAAAGACCTTTACGGCAAAAAGTTTCGTTCAGGTTGCATCTCGTCCCAACTGTTGTGAAAATCATCGGTATGTGTTTCTTTGGTTGACCTTCAAGTTGGCATGAGGCAGACCACCGATGACGTTAGACCTATTGTTCCAAAAGCTCGGGTCGCCGCCTCCTCCAGATGTTTGTATCGATTGGGCAATTCAGCTTAATGAAATTGAACTCCGTGCCAACGAAGTTGCCTCGTTGAATTCGACTGAAACTGCAATCACTTTGAGGAGCAAAACAGATCTCAAAAGTGTTTGGCAACGCATCCAAATCGATGAATCTGGGATTCTGACCAGCCATCACGCTTTGTTGCCATCCGAATGCCGGCTTGCTATTCAACAACTTGCACGCTGGAGTAAGCAAACCTCAGCTTTGCGGCCGTCGAAGTATTCAGATCTGCTGGATCTAAACGACGAGGATCAAAAGGCTCACAAGCTCGATCCGCTGAATCAACCAAGAGTACCAGCCAAGCCTGCAACGACGCGAGCTGCGCGAAAAAACACAGCGTTCCGGCGACCAGTACTACTGACACTTTCTATGGTCGCTTCGGCTAGTTTAGTGGCCATGTTATGGCTGTACGCCCGTCCGAATCGCACCCCTGCTGATGCTCTCGCAAGAGCCAATTCGAACACCGAAAATGTCGTTGCTGGTCAGATAGCAAACGAACTGCACCAAACCGATCAGACCTTCCAGGATCTGGACTCTGTAACACCATCATCTCCAATTACATTGTCAAATGAGCTGCTGAGCACCGCTGAGCCAGTAATCAATGAAGCTCCGTCAAGCATCGAAGAATTACTATCATTTCCACAGACAAACGGGAGCTCAGAGTCTCAGCAGTCGAATCCCCGTATGATTATTGATGAACAATACACTGCACCGAACGAAAACCCAAGCGATCGTATCAAGTCCTCCCGACTTACAGAGTCCGACGCCGCCAGCGGTGGTTTGCAAGCCGATGTAAATCGAACAGTGTTATCGGATTTGCAATCAGCCACTCAACAAGCTGAGGCTGAAATTGCGGAGATTGCAACCTCCTTAGCACGTCCCAGTTACCGGTCGATCCAAGGTGATGTTGGTACTGAATTGCTTGAACTGCACCCCATTTGCTTAGATTTTGAGGCAATGCGGCATTCGTTCAAGCTCAATCGCCTCTTGCCGACCATTCCCAAAGAACCAGTGTGGAAACTGACGCTTTCGGCAGCACAAGGCTTTGTCGTTGCTCCTCCGAGCGAACAGAGCGTTGACTCGCGCGCCATGGCCACGTGGACTGTTTATGACCCGAATTCAGAGCCACCCCGCACGAAAATCGTCGCACAAGCGCGGCAAAATGGATCGCGGCGAGGTGATTTGGCTTGGCGACTGTTCGCTACCTCCGAAAATCTACCCACGCTCGCCATACCCCTAAACCGAAAATGGAGGGAACCGATGCTGAATCAACTACATCAATTCTCGCAGTATTTGCACGTATTTAGAGAACAAGTACAGCTCCAAAAGCGACAATCCAATCTTCCCGCTCATGTACGAGCGTCACTTTCCGCGCAGCGCGACTGGGTAGACCAGCAGAATAAATCATTGGAACACGCCAAAACCGCTATTGCTGAAACGGATCGACTAGTCGACTTGTTGGATGGCCAATTTGAGATCAGTGGCGAGCTAGCCGACGCGGCCGCCACTTCATCGGTTATTTTGAGACTTGGTTCTACCGTGAATATCGATAGCCAGCCCATCATCGGAGGCGAGAAATGAGTGGACAAGCGGCACGTAACGGCCCAAGTTTGATAGAGGCCATTTAACACGTAAACACACTTGTCCCCAAGTCGTGCGGAGCGGACAATATTACTTCTTGCGATGGCGAATTCGAGCTCGCATCCGACGTTTTTTGCGGCCGATCTTCCTTCGCCCTTTGCCTGTCTTCTTCACTCCCACGTGTCCTACCTCCAGCTTTTTTGTTCAATTTACAGTCCGGTCGTTCCCAACCGGTCTCGATTGGTTGGGGAAAGCTCAGTAGAGTACCACAAAACCCAGTATTTGATCAAGGCTCAACCCTAGTGACAAACATGGCTTGCAGTGATTTTATAGTTGTAGGAGGGGGCATTGTTGGTCTGGCCACAACCTGGCATCTGGCTAATCGATTCCCAAACGCTTCCATTCAGCTCTTAGAAAAAGAGTCAGCGGTCGGACAACATCAGTCCGGTCGAAAT
>CAZVBC010000390.1:0-6519 GCA_964625155.1 uncultured Pirellulaceae bacterium | reverse complement strand
GTTGTTTGTTGCAGCAACAACATCCTCGCACTTACTGTCAACACTGAGCGATATAGTTGTTTTTTGCCCATGAGGCCGAATTCGAGTCAGCGATGACTAGACTGTTCAGCTTTTTATTGTTTGTGTTGTGGCATCCCAGTGCATAGTCTTTTGCGACTTTTGCGATTCAATCGCCATGGCTACACCGACCATTGCTTTATAAGCTTCCTCAATGGGGCATCGGCAGCGACCTCGCTGTTTTACATTGAGAAAGAAATCGTCCAAGTGCGCCAGCGTCGACGAACCACCTTGCGCGCGGAGCTCGTAAACAGGGCGCGCTCTCAGATCGAGAAATTTGTTGGCTTGGTCTGGCTCGACATACTTCTTAAATAGTTCGTTCTTACTTTCGGCGTAAAGGCGAAAACTTGAAGTTCGGAATTCGAGAGTACCATTTGTGCCACGAAATTCTGCTTCTTGTTCGTAACGTCCATTGTTGCTTAGCCCGATAAACGAGATGCTCAAGCGACGCGAGGGATATGTAAACAGCGCTGCACAAGTGTCGGGAACGGTACGTCCGTCGTTGTACTTGTAAATCCCGCCAGTGGCGGCGCATGTAGCCGGTATTTCCAGGTCCAAGATCAAGTTGGCTGCATCCAAATAATGGCTCATCAGAATTCCAAAAATGCCAGTACTATATTCTTCATAACATTGCCAATGAAAAAATCGGAGTGGATCGTAAGGTCGCTTTGGGCGATTGGCTTGAAACCGAGCCCAATCCACATGCTCTGGACCAGATTTGGTTGGTAGGCCACCTTTGCTGTAATTGTCATACGTGCGCCACGGAGCTGTGTCGCGATTGCGCGAACTCCACAGTTGGATGTGTGTTATTTCTCCAAGAACACCAGACTGCACCAACTCTCTTGCCTGCTGGTAATGAGACATGCTGCGGCGTTGGTAACCAACTTGTGTCACCCGACCTGCCGTACGCGCTTTATCACGCACTTGCACAGCTTCAGCGAACGAATAAGCCAGGGGCTTTTCCACATACACATCCTTGCCTGCATCAAGTGCATCCATGGTCATTTTGGCATGCCAGTGATCGGGAGTAGCTATCACCACTGCATCGATCGATTTATCGTCCAGCACCGCACGGTAATCGCGGACGATAGATGTCTGTTTATCTTTTAGCTCGGGACCAATTCGGTCGATATAGTGTTCGCTTAGTTCCACAATGCTTGCCACACGCGCATGAGCACTTTGACAAATGTCGCGATGCAATTCGTATCCACGAATACCAACACCGATCAAGCCCACACGAATCTGCTCGTCCTTTGCGTTTGCACTTGCCACACGCTGTAGTCCAGGAAGGGTCGCTGCCACACCTGCCGCCCCTGTTAAGAAAGTGCGCCTATTTGCAGCCAGTAGTTTGCTCATGTCAAGTTTTCGAGTTTCCGGTGGAGATAATGGGAGATAGATTGAGCTAGCTCATCTTGCGAATTGTAGCAATTGTCCAGGTGCTGAGCTGCATCCTAATTGTTATTGAGTAATCTCATTGATGTGCAACCGACACCTAACTTCTGCTACGATTTCAATGGAGAATATCCACTTGATCAACATCGCCTACAGCGCCAGGCTGCTATGAGATTCTAGGCAAAAAAAACTCTGCACAACGACTAGCAAAATTTCGAGCTTCGTCGGCGGTGGTGATACCCTGAGCTTGATGAATGGTCAGTGTGCCGCTGTAACCGGTGGACTTTAGACTGATACACACATCATCAAAATTGACACCACCTGGAGACCATGGATCAAGGTGGTCGAATTGTACGATTCCGCGACAAAATGTCGGCAATTGGTCAGTGCCACATGGATTCAATCGATGATTCTGCACATAGACGTTCATCAGATAGGGCTTTAACGCTTGCAAAGTGTCCAGCGAATAGGACTGGTCGCATAACAGCAGATTCGCAGGTTCGTAAATGATGCCAAAATTGGGTTCGCCGATTTGACGGAGAACATTCATCATGGCTGGTACCTGTTCAAATAATGATGTCGTATGACACTGATGTGCTAGTCGGATGCCACGTTGCGAAGCAAGCTGCGCCGCCGACTTGGCAAAAGGAATGTCCGTTGGTTGTTTCATGCAAACGCGAATTAAGGAACAGCCCAGCGACTCGGCTACATCCAAACTGGGCTCGATATTCCGCAGGCCGTCGGGGCCACGTTCGTTGTTTAAGGGAACATTACAATCGGCAGTGACCATCGACACGAACAGGCCTTGAGATTCGACATATCGACGCATCTCCTCCAGGCGAAGTTGCGACGTTCCAACACCCCCTGCACTGGCTCGCATACAGATGGCCGCATAGCCGGTTTGCCGCGCAATATCTACCAGTTGTTCAAAGGGTAGGTGCAGCTTAGTCTTGCACGGTGATTCCACGATCCGCACAGAAAGGGACAATTGCATGGAAGATGATCCTCAGGTAGTTTGACGTTACAGTCGACCAAGTGATGTGCATGATCATGTGCGAGAATTTTGAGAAAGACTAGTATGGGTATGGCTACTTTTGACTGCTTGAACGTGAGTCGTGTACAGCGCGAGTTGGCGGAACAACTTGGGCAGAGAATCGAGTTCATTCAAGCGGCCATGGAGTTGCTGGAGGCGGATAACACCATTCCCTTCATCGCTCGGTACCGTAAGGAGAAAATCGGCGGTATGGACGAGACGCATTTAAGGGCCATCGCTGACACGCTGCAAAAGGCTCGCGATTTGGCCGCTCGCAAGGAGACGATACTTCGCACCATTGATGAACAAGGGCAATTAACTGGTTCATTGCGCGACCAAATCGAGGGCTGTACTGATAAAGCAACTCTGGAAGATCTCTATCTGCCGTACAAGCCCAAACGACGCACGCGTGCAACCATCGCTCGCGAACGTGGGCTACAGCCTTTGGCAGATTTGCTGCTGACACAGACTTCGCTCAATCGCAGCAAAGCAGATATTCTCAAACAATTTGTGCGACCGCAACAAGATGTGCCCGACGAACAGGCGGCGTTACAAGGTGCTTGCGATATTGTTGCAGAAGTTTGGTCGGAACAGTCACCAGTTCGGCAGTGGCTGAAGCGGCACGCTCAGTCGGTAGGAGGCATCGAATCTCAGGTAAAACGGGGGAAGAAGGAGGAGACCAGCAAATTCGCGCCTTATTTTGATCACCACGAACCGATTAAAAAGATTCCATCGCACCGGTTACTCGCCATGTTACGAGGTGAAGCAGAAGGCACCTTAAGGATCGAGCTGAAACTGGACGCCAATCAAGTCTTGGCATCATTGAAGCCAATGCTGCTAAACAATCCTCAATTCGAGTTTCATCGTGAGTTACAAGCAACTGTGGAGGATTGTTACGAGCGACTGCTGTTGCCGGCGATCCAATCCAATATTTTGGCAGAACTGAAGGAACGAGCCGATGAAGAAGCAGTCGTGGTCTTTGCAAAGAACTTGCGCGAGCTATTACTTGCTCCGCCAGCGGGTCCACAGGTAACGCTAGGTATCGACCCTGGATTCCGCACTGGCTGTAAAGTGGCGGTAGTTGACGGTACGGGAAAATTCTTGACGAGCACCACAATCTATCCCACGCCACCGCGCGAGGACATAGTCGGTGCCAGCGCTTCGCTGAAAAAGCTGATCGAACAATATCAGGTCAAGATGATCGCGATTGGAAACGGCACCGCATCGCGCGAGACCGATGCGTTCGTCGCGGAACTTATCAAAGTCGAAAACTTAAACGTCACCAAGGTAATGGTCAGCGAATCGGGAGCTTCCATTTATTCGGCCAGCGAACTAGCCGGTCGAGAGTATCCAGAATTGGATATAACGGTGCGCGGTGCCATTAGTATCGCTCATCGCCTGCAAGATCCGTTGGCCGAACTGGTCAAAGTTGATCCCAAGTCAATCGGCGTAGGGCAATACCAGCACGACGTGAATCAAATTCTTCTTCGCAAGAGTCTCGAACGTGAAGTCGAATCGTGTGTCAATACAGTAGGAGTTGATTTAAACCTGGCCAGTGCGTCGCTGCTCTCCCACGTTGCCGGCATTGGTCCTAAGCTGGCCGATCAAATAGTGGCCTACCGGGATCAACATGGTCGCTTCAGAAATCGTCAACAGCTATGCCAGGTTCCCAAGCTTGGTCGTAAAGCGTTTGAACAGTCTGCCGGATTCTTGAGGATTCGCGGTGGTGATGAGCCGCTGGATAATTCTGCTGTCCACCCTGAAAGCTATTACGTTGTGACTCGCATGGCTGAGCGACTGGCCGTCGAACCTCGTCAATTGGTCGGTAACGCTCAGCTTGCGCAACGCCTTGAACCAGCCGAGTTCGTTGACGAAACCAGTGGGTTGTTGACGATTCGTGATATTCTTAGTGAACTGGTAAAGCCGGGTCGCGATCCAAGGAGCGAATTTCGCGTTGCCAAATTTGCTGACGGCGTGAACTCCATGGGAGATCTGAGTATCGGGATGATTTTGGAAGGAGTAGTCACGAACGTTACAAAATTTGGAGCGTTCGTGGACATTGGAGTCCACCAAGACGGCTTGATACACATTTCACAACTGGCCAACGCCTATGTGTCGGATCCCAGCGAAGTTGTGTCCGTCGGCGACTTAGTTCGAGTAAAAGTGCTCGAAGTCGATGCCTCGCGCAAGCGAATTTCCCTTTCGCGCAAACAAGTTTAATTCATGGCGTAAGTTTCACTTTTTGGCCCAATCGATGGACGGCCCCAGTCATCCGAGCCCAATCGTACCACTGCGCGGACATCTGAGCCACGCGGGCTGGTTGTTCGCCAGCTAGGTCCTTAGATTCAACGCGGTCGTTTTGGAAATCGTACAGTTCCCATGCGCGGCGATCTTGATCCCAAACAATTTTCCAATCACCTGAACGCATCGCTCGATTGTCCAGCCACGCCCACATAATATTTCTGAATGTGTTTGAAACTGCTTGACCATTCAAGACCGAAACCAGCGATTGGCCTTCGAGTGGTAAAGTTGGCTGGCCATTTCGAGCACGTGGATACGGCGACTGAGTAGCTTCAAGCAATGTGGGCATCAAATCGATGAGATGTCCGACGTAGTTGGTTGTGCGGCCGGGCGCGATGACTCGCGGCCATCGAATAATGAGGGGTGTGGTGATGCCACCTTCGTGACACCACGCCTTGTAACGTCGCCATGGCGTGTTTTGCACGTGCGCCCAACCAGCCCCACACGATACATAGTGTTCACGTGGGCCTGCGATGTTCGTTGAGTTGTCTCCGCCAGCCTGCTCTGCACATCCGCCATTGTCATTCAGAACGATGACCAGCGTGTCTTCGTCGATGGCCAATTCTCGTAATGTTGTCAACACGCGTCCAATGTTCTGGTCCAACGAATCGACCATTGCGGCATAGACCTCCATCAAGCCCGCCTTCCATTGCTTACGAGGCTCGTCCTGCCAGCTTACAAATTCGGGTTCGCCCATTGAAAGCGGCCAATTGGGGTCGACAATGCCCAGTTCCTTCTGCCGACCAAAACGCGCATGGCGCAGGTCTTCCCAGCCGCGTGAGTATCGACCTCGATATTTGGCGATGTCTGTCGGTTTGGCATGTAGTGGCGAATGAGCCGCTGTATAGCAAATGTGAACGAAAAATGGCTGACCTGTTGCATGAAATTTGCGCATGTGCGCAAGTGCGTGGTCTGTGATAGCGTCGCTGGAATAGAAATCACTCGGAAACTTTGTGACGCGCTGGCGCCCATCGGACCAAACTCTCAACCTGCCACCTTCGAATTTCGGGTCTGGGATACTCGGGTCGTGATGATTACAACAGCCGTCCAGTAGGCCGTAATATTCGTCGAAACCTCGATCCAAGGGATGATGCGGCGTTTCACGTCCCAAATGCCATTTGCCTGACAGCGATGTTCGGTAACCGTTATCTCGCAATGCCTCAGCTAAGGTAACCATCCGGTCATTTAGGCTGATCGTATGATTTTGGCCGAGGTACCGAGGGTAGAGGCCAGTCATCAAAGAAGCTCGAGTCGGTACGCATACCGCATTGTTATAAAATTGGGTAAACGTCAATCCATGACGAGCGAGCCCATCAATGTTGGGCGTATCGATCTCACTTCCAAAACAACCATAGTCGCTGTACCCCACGTCATCCAACATGATCAGCACGACGTTGGGGCGTTTAGCGGCCTCACACACCGGCCCAACATGGACACAGTTCCAGACGCTTACCAGCACAAAAAGTGCTTTTACAAGAGATGACATAATCGCCTCGCACGAAAGAGTTTGATATCACGTTACTTTATGTTGTACTTGCAGGCAATTACCTGATGCGCACCGCTTGTGCCGATACTTTGCCAAGCTGCTCACAATCTCTGACCCGTGTTCGCTAGTGTGGACATCGTTGGTAAATTGCGCGTAAAGTTGTTTTCAACAAAAGTGCAATACCTGCGATCCAATCGATGACGAACCGTCTGAATCTAGATGAAACGATCGAGATCGACCCGAAAGTCGA
>CAZVBC010000389.1:4218-6522 GCA_964625155.1 uncultured Pirellulaceae bacterium | reverse complement strand
ATGATATTCGGGTGTCGTCCAATCTTGGTGCAAACGAGCGGATGCCGCAGCAAGAGTGCTCGGCATCGTTCACGTTCATCGGATGACATACGCTCCAAATCGTACAGCTTTCCTCTCGCCAGCTTGGGTAAATGCTCATGACGAAGCTTCCATGTTTTGAATTGGAGTTGGTTGGCTGCGGTGACGTGATCCGTGACGCCACAATCGACGAGCCATTCATGGATTCGTCTTTGTTCGTTGACGGGCTCAGCGTCGTTGAGGTCGGTCAGCTCAAAAATATGGTCTAGTTCAAGTGCGGCTCGCAACAACTCAGCTTTTGCATGGAAACAGTTGCAGTTTCCTTTGAGCAAGCGGCTGATTGTTTGAGTGCTTACTTCGCCTTGAGTCCGAGCAGAAAGTGTTTCAACGCCAAGCCCAAGATGTTTCATGTGACCGCGAAGCCGTTGGCCTGAAATGGTGATCGTTCGGAGGTTGCTCTCTTTGCTCATCCAAACAATCTACCAGATGAAACGAGATTGAAGGACATTGGATGGAGCTTGTTTCGAACCCCGCATTTAATGCATCAGTCCGGTTCAACGGTGGTGCTGTTTCCAACAATCTGGGAGGTTCAAGGTGTTTCAGAGAAATGTTCAGTGGTTTGTCGACCGACTGGCGGAACGAATGATTCCGGCCATCGGCAGTTTTTTCTCGGCGGCTCTTCAGAGACTGCTGATTATGAGCCATGCCGATCATCAGAATCAGCTCGAAGAACAGGCTCAACGCTATGAGTCCATGGGGCGGCCGGAGATTGCCTCACTCATACGAGAGCAGTCTAAGGCGCTGACTCTCGAAAAGCCGATGCCGACATCGAATCAGGTTTTGGCTGAGTTCGGTGCCGAAGATCCTGCTTTCTTCGAGGCATCGCATTCTTCCGGTGGCCTTGTGTTGCCCGACGTTGGCAAAAGGAACAAGCCACGCAAGCAGCTCGGAGAGACAACGGTAGAAGGATCTGATTCGTAATGGGTCTCCGACTTCGAGAACGAGACATGGCTCTACTAGAAGCACTTGCCTTGCGAGTCCGTATCCTTGGGCAAAGACAAGCGGCAGATGCGTTCTGGGATGGTCACATTCCCAACGCTAGGCGGCGATTGCGTCGACTCGTTGACGATGGGCTGCTGAAGAAACTAATTGTTCCAGCTCGCCCACTTCCGGCAATGCGTGAACCAGTCGTCCGATGGAAGCCCGGAATGCCAATCCCAAATGCTGGTCGAATCTCATTTCAGTTACAAAACCGTTGGAGATTCCGCGCACTGCGACCTACCGTTGTCTATCTGCCAACGATCACAACCGTCGTACGGTTCGGAGGCATGTATCGAGGCAACTTGCTTGCCACGCATGCAACACATGATCTTGGTGTAACCGCAGCCTGGATTCGCTACTACATGGAGGGGACCCAGCAAGCGGCCAATTGGATCGGCGAGGAGTTATTGGCTCCAAGTCGGATCAATCAAAAACTCCCTGACGCGGCGCTCCTCGACTCGCAGGGCGAACCATGCCTTCTGGTCGAGTTTGGAGGTTGCTACTCAACCGAACGAGTCGCAGTTTTTCACGACGATGCCGCCTTTCGAAACCTACCCTACCACCTCTGGTGAAGCATGCAAAATCGTGATCAAGAAATCATTTCGTTAACGCAACGGTATCGCCTTGCAACCAACGCGACCATCCATCGCCACCTCTTCGTGGGTAAGTCGATCAATGCGGTAACAAAAGTCACGTCGCGACTTTGTCGTGAGGGAATGCTCCAACGATACCCACTGATCCCTCCTGAAGACTACTTCACGCTCGGGCCTTACTCTGCGAAACAGCTTGGGCTCGCGAAACATCGAACGGAACCACTTGGTCCACAAGCATTGCCAACAGATTATGCAGTACTGCTTTATGCATCAATGGGAGAGCGAGTTCGGTTAGCCGACAACGAGCTACTGGAAATCGTCCCTTGGCTGCCGAGCGAGTTCTACTACGCTCCTCATTGCAAGACCGCAAAAGGTGTTCTTGAGTTGATTCGAGTCGATTTAGGTGGCTCGCCATACCACCTTGCAAAAAAATGTGCGGCGGACTACTCGCGTCGCTTGGAGCACTCCGAATTTCGAGAACTTCTTTGCCAAAACCGTTTCCAGTTGGTTGTCCTCACGACAACGCAAATCAAGGCTCGGCTTATCCGTCAATCCATTGAATCCATGGCATGGGAACACGCCATTCGATTGCACTTAGCGATTATCCCACGCCTAGCCTTTCTCCATTTCCGTTAACACCAAGGAGTTCACT
>CAZVBC010000389.1:0-4208 GCA_964625155.1 uncultured Pirellulaceae bacterium | reverse complement strand
CAATCCTCTGGAAATCCAATCCAGGAGCAAAACTTACCCGATGATCCTATCGAGCTTCAGTTCACGCACAAAGAGTCTGAAACAAAGACGTACGAAGTGCTCAAGCAGAATCTTCAACTCATGCTCCTCGCATCCGGAATGATGGCAACGGGAGATTGGTTTGCCCGCTGCTTTCAAGCTAAATTCCCGTGGAACGCAATCATTGCGTTCGTTTTGGCTCGAACGTGGCTTGCACTCTGGCGACGGGTCTACAACAGGCAGTTGCATTCCGTGCTGATCTTCTTGCCACTCGCGATCCACTTCATTGTGCCCTCTCTGGCGTTGCGATCCTTGATAGCGGCCATGTTGACGGCGTTCGTTGTTAGAGAGTTCTCACGACACACTATCCACATCGCAACTTGTTTCCCGATGGAAAGGCAAACCGCTGACGAAATCCGTCGTCGATGGGATACAACCTCGGTATTTACATCGTTGGTGACTTTACCGGTTTTCATTCCATTGATGGCTCCGGCTTTCGCGAAATTGGCATTGTTTGGTTTGATCGCGGTCCTAGTCGTTTTGGTAGTTTCGTGCAATCCGATTCGTGTTATGGCTTCCGTACATCCAACATTCAAATCATGGTTCTCATACAACCCGTCCAACGCATCAACACCGGGCGTTTTGCAGAGTCCCAGCGGGCAACTCAATGACCGCGTAACTCTTTCGTTTCTTTTCGTTTCATCCATGACATTGCTTGTGGCGTCGATCATCCCTGTTTCTGGGTTAGTATTTGAGTCGATGTCGGTGGGTGTCGCAGCAATCCCACTTGCGATTCTAATGGTATCGATACCAATCGTTCTGGCAGTCATCTTGATTGTGATGGGCTCAGCACCTGCTTTGAGTCTAAACGCAACCACCGTGCAACCAAGAGGAACCAACAATTGGAGAGAGGTTACCAATTCGATTCAACGTTCGAGTAATTCCATCGAACGAGAGAGCCTATTCCTTGGCCGCCTTGATCTCGACGGTTCTCCGTTACTGGTTCCGCGCACCATCTTTCGCGAGCACGCTCACTTACTGGGAGATCGCGGATCGGGGAAGACGGCCCGCGGCCTCTTGCCACTTGCAGAGCAACTGCTGGCGGACGGGATGAGTAGCTTGCTGGTAATCGATCTCAAAGGTGACTCACAGGAAATGCTTTCCACATTGCAGCATTGCTCCTCCAATTCTAAAGACCCGATTCCGCTTCGCTACTTCACGGTACGAGATGACAACGCAACCTTTGCATTCAATCCGTTTCAGATTGCTTGTTGGAAGTCGCTCAATCTCTTTCAGCGAACGGACGTGCTCTGTGCTGCACTTGGTCTTATCTATGGAACGGATTATGGGCGCGGGTTCTATAGCTCCGCCAACGCGAACCTCTTGCACATCACGCTAAAGGCGTTCCCTGAAATCGGTTCCTTCGCCGAACTGTATGATCGATTGAACTTCGTCGTTTCGCGCGCGAAAGCGCACGGGCTTACAGAAGATCAAGCCGAAGCTGGCACACACATTCAGATGGTCTGCATGAGGCTGGCTTCTTTCAAAGCTATGAACGTTGCCCCAGGTTTCACGCCAAGCTCGGACGTATTGCAAGCATCGATGGATCCTGTGAATCTGTTTTCTCGACAGGAGATTCACTATTTCCATCTGTCTTCGACGCTCGGTCCCGGATCGTCTCCAGAAATCGCAAGGCTTGCCGTGTATATGTTGCTTACCAGTGCGACGTTGACCAAGAGTCGTCGCCAGATCTATCTGATGATCGATGAGTTCCAGCGGATAGCAGCACACAATATGGATGTTATCCTGCAAATTGCGAGAAGCATGAACATTGGCGTCATTCTTGCGAACCAGTCAATGTCGGATCTAAAGCGAGAAAACCTAGTTCACGTCGTTGAAGCGAATTGCCGACTCAGGCAATGGTACGCAATTTCCTCACCTGAGGAACAGATTGCCCTGTCCAAGGCGAGTGGCGAAACCATTGATGTTCTCTCTGGAGAATCAAGAACGACGACATCGCGAGGCTTCGGGGACACCACGTTTTCCCACAATCGCAGCGAGCAGGAGTTTGTTGCACCTAGGCTAACTCTCAACGAAATCAAAGATGCTAGCGACGATCCGCGAAAGAGCATCGTCTTGGTAACCAGAGGTGCTGGCTACTGCCAATACGGAGGAATGCCCATTGTCATCGAGTCCGACTTCCATATTTCGGAAGCCGAGTTCAAGCAACGTCGGGACGCTCCATGGCCAGCTACGACAAATTCGACGTTTACTCCTCGCGAATGGATTCCCAGTTCGCCTAGACCAGCCAAACCGCAACGAGCCAAGGGACCAATCGTGACAGAGGAGGTCGTTGGCGAGGAACCTGGACTATTCGATCTATTCTTGAACGAGCAAGGAGGAAAGCAATCATGACTTGGACGAGAATTGAGTTGGACTTGATGGAGGTTCTGTCCTGTAAAGTCCGCATACTGTCCTTGGAACAAGCTTGTCGAATTTGGAGCGAAGTGGACGTGAGAAAGTCCATATCGCGACTGTCGATGGCGGGTTTACTGGAACTCGAAGAATGGTCGGTTCAACTTCCACCCGTTGCCAAGTCTCCGACGGTGATTTGGCGTCTCAACGAGGCACAACCCGACGCGTGGAAGCTATCAAAGCACTTTCGAAAACGATGGAATCGCAATCGGGACAATGTCACGATATTGCGAGCAACAGCAGAAGCCGGACTAGTCTTTGGAGGCAGGACGGAGAAAACAAGTCGATCGTTTGAGCAGGGACATGATCTCCTCTTATCGGAGGTCTACATTCTCTATCGAATCGAGGTTCCAAAGCTGGCGGCATGTTGGATCGGTGAAGCTGCCATGCCGCTGGCACCGCACGGCGTCAAAAACCCAGATGCGTTCCTTTTTGACGAAAGCTTGGTTTGTCGCCGTGTTGTAGAGTCGGCCGGAGCCTATTCCCAATACCAAGTCGAAACATTTCATCGCTACTGTGTGGAAGCGAGGTTGCCATATGAACTCTGGTAAGCGTTCCAAGTATTCCGAGTCACTCCAAAAGCGATTGCAAAGCGTCGAGACCCAAAAGGCAAGGCAACTAGCCACGCAGTTGTTCTTGGAAAGAGATCCGTCGAATGCCGTGCCTCTTACCAAGGACTCGCTTCGTCGCTGTTTTCCTGGACTGTTCCGAATAGGAATGCCGTCGGGCTACTACGTTCGAAACGCAAATGCCACGCCTGTCATCGGACTGATACTCGTCGACGTGCGTTTCAAACCGGTCGTTCGGATCTGCGAAAGATGTAAGCGAGTTCTTGAAGAACACCAATCCAATCCGACGTTTTTTCAATTGCTTCGCAAACGCCAATTCGAACTGACGGTCCTGGTTGCGACGTCGCACAAACAGAAGTCGCTTGCGATTGCATTCCGGCGACAGGGCAGATGGGAAAGCTCCGTTCAAGTTACGGTCGTTCCCGAGCTACTGAATCTACTTTGTCCTCTGTCAAACAACACTCCCCGACGTTGAGGGTTTATGAACGGCTCCTGATCCGGGAGCGGCAAAAAAGCAACGGACTAGCAAGGATCTCCGCTTGGCTGAGCAGCATGACTGGTGCTGTTGAGCCAACTGCCATCAGCATGGTGTTGATGCCAGCGAAAGAGGAGGTACTTATGTGGACGAAAAAGCAATCGTCTTACGATCGCTACAAAAACGATTCGGGATTCTGGTCTGAGTCCCTTATCGGATTATTGCTGTCATGGGTAGCCGCATGGATCGCAAGTTTCATCGGTTGGCTCATGGGTGCAGTACTGGGAGTCATCGCAATATTTGTTTTGGCTCTCATGCCAGCCGCAGTTCGAATGGTGTTCAAAGCAGTACATCGCGCGAATACGCCTTCGAGTGCAGACCATATCTCCGTTTCAAAGAATGGAGGGTTTCGACAAGCAGGTTTTGAGAAAGGTTTTTTGATTCGCCCAGGCGGATCACTAAGTTCCGATGACTTACGTCGTCGGTTGTACCAACTGCGAACGTCTAAAGGAAAAGTGAATAGACGTTCGCCATGATGGAGGCCAATATGGCAAATAGAGACAAACCAATACACCAAATCCGAGTTCGGGACATCCGAGCAGCGATCTGGCTCAACCGGTCTGAGAAGCCCGGTGAGCCCTGGTTCTCTGTGACGGTGACGCGAAGCTATC
>CAZVBC010000388.1:0-6532 GCA_964625155.1 uncultured Pirellulaceae bacterium | reverse complement strand
CAATACCTGCTGCCGATGATGGATGTCGCTGTCAGAGGATTGCTCTGCCCAGCAGAGTATCTTCGGCTTCTTCGGTCCTAAACTTCGGTCGCTCGGACTGCTTGTTGTGCGAGTAATTTCAATTGTTGTTTTAGGTCACTAGGAAAAATACAGTAGCTGAATTCTCGCGACTGCAGCAGTTGCCGGATGCGCAATTGAGACAACAAATCGTCGAGGTAGCGCTGCTTGGCTGCGATTGTCGGTGCGAGCAGTGCTGTGAGTGCACGCTGAATCTCCGTCAGCTCACGATGCCATTTCCATTTGTGTCCTTTCTGTGGGACGTTTTCCAATAGCGCACGATGGCGTTCGAGCAACTGAGTGGCGCCTGGATTTTGGGCGTCGACAAAACGATCTGGATGATGCTGAAGCTGCCAAATATTGGCCTGCTGGTCGCGCACCTCACTTTCGGTCACGTGCGGTGTGGGGACAGGTAAGTGCATCGTCGCAGTGGCCACAATAATCGGTGGAGGAGCGCAGCCAAAAAATTCGGTAAGAATAGCGTTAGTCACTTCATCGTATTTTCCACCACCGATCCCATGTATGAAAAGATCGCCGACACACATTCGTACGTACATTGTGGTAAGTAGGGCTCGTGGGCGAAGGAATATGTCGTCTGCGAGCAACTCCATCCATTGATCGACAGCGGTATCTGTGTCGATCGGCCCTTCGATCATGGCTTGCCAGCCATTCTGGTCGCTCAAAAGTAAATCTTGTCCACGCAAACAAACAAACAATCGTTGACGCTTGGGGGCCTCGGTACGGTAGACCCACCAAGGTCCTTCGACCCAGCCAGCCCACTCTTGTAGCGCCGGAACGGGATGGGCTTCACTTCGAATGCGATTGGCTCGCCGGTAAGCGGTGCGGTGCCCATTGTAGATGCGGCGAAAAGCGATCATCTCGCTCATGATTCGCAAACTAAATCGGGCAAACGAACGAGTGGAAACCAGATCGCTCAAGGGCAACTCAAGTGTCTGGAGCCCCGAGTCAAGTTCGAGGCAATGCCGAGCCTGCGCAAGGATCTCGCCGACTGGCCGAGGACTGTTTTTTGCCCACTGCACGTGTTTCCACAGACGCTGAACAAGAGGGTCAGCGATATCCGGCAACAGGTGCTGTTGGATTCGCTCGGGAAACGAAGCGAAGGTCGACCAGTTGTTAATACTTCGCATTTCCCATGGGACCGGTTGTCGCGAATCATCCCACGGCACGGATTCAAATACCAGATTCTCCCCTTCGCGTCCCGGTACTCTAATCGCAGTCGAACGGCACAAGTCGTTATCGATTACCAAATTCACCGCCATACCAAGTGCTTTGCGTGCTACTTGGTCGAGCAGGAAATTCTTAAACCAAACACCAGGATGAAATAACTCTGGTTGATGACCCGCCAGAATCAAAGGACACTGCGCAGACCGTTCGGATGTGAACGAAGTGTCGCAATAATTTGCCGAATATTTTCTGGCTAACTGAATCGCCTCATTTCTGGCATCTTGCCGCAATTCAGCCAGCGTTCTGCTGCAGAACTGACGAATTTGCAGAATACTGGAGCACCATTCGTTGGTGAATTGCGATGGGTTGATTTGGTCGGCTGCAGGTGATACCAGAATCTCGCCAGAAGCGGTCGGTGCTTTGAGTCGAAGCGTTGAATTCGCTTGAATCAAAGTCATCAAGGGCACTCCTGGCAAGTCAGATCTGCATGCGGCAGATGGTAGCCTTTTTCGAGGACTGCCGCGACACTGCGATCGATGCATGCGTTGTAATATTTTAAGCGGATTTCTGCTTGGTCGAGCGATCCACCAAACGATCGACTTAAATCAAGATAGATCAGTGGCACAGGTATCTCGATGATCCTCAATCCAAGTGCAGCAGCCTGTACCCACAATTCTAATGGCATGGCATAGCCATCATCCTGTATATCCAGCAATCGCAACGCTTCGACTCGATAGGCCTTAAAGCCGCAAAAACCATGGGTTAACGACAGCCCTAACCGTTGGTTTAGTTGGCGAGTCACTAAGCGATTGATGAATAGCCTCTGCTCCGGAGGTTGGCTGTCTCCAGTATACGTCTTCAAGTAACGGCTGCCCGAAACGATATCTGCATGGCGGCAAGCCGCAACGAAGCGCGGAATACGCTGCGGTTGATGTTGGCCGTCGCAATCCAGTGTAACGAGATACTCATATTCATGTTCCAAGGCGTAAGCAAAGGCTGATTTGAGCGCTGCGCCATAGCCAAGGTTTTTGGCATGGTTTACGACTTTTACCGTGGGCCAACCTTTTAATCGGTCGATGGTACCGTCGGTCGATCCGTCATTTATTACGACAACATCGGAAGCATACTTGCATACTTCGGCAAGGACGGAATCGACGTTGGATTCTTCGTTGTACACCGGCAGTGCGGCCAGCCATTTCCTAGACATGGTTAAGGTCCTATTTCCTGCAGTAGTCAAGTAAGGCCATCGCCGCTGAGATCGTCAAGTCTACCGGCCGCAACAGCCCCGTTCGTCAGGTCACGTTCGACCACCTTACCAGGGTGGGATTCGTTCACTTGCATTCTAGGCAAATGAATCGGTCCGTCAACGAAACTTGACCGACTCCCAGCAATATTAGTTAGGTCGAGTGGCCAATACGAGATACTGTGCGCCTAATGGCACCAGTCTTAGCAAAGATTCTATTCGGCGCAACCAGGCAAGGCGACGCGGAAAGAAAAAGTGGTGCTGAACACATCGAATCGAAAATCCAGCACGTTTTAACCGCTGTGTGGTTTCACATTGCGACAAACAAATTGCGTCACGATCGAACGGTATGCGACTCATCACCCACCGCGTACCGATATTCCACGGATTATTCTCCCAAAGTGCAAAGTGACCACCAGGTCGAATGAGTTGGCCAATGCGGCTGAGAACTGAATCTCGCTCGCGCGGCTCGATGTGATGAAAAACTCCGTTACAGTACACCAAGTCAATCGTGGCTGGTGGAATGCCCGCCAAGTCGTGGACCCAGCGAAATCTTGGGTCTGGATAGTTCCTGCGCGCGATGGCCAAGGCTTGTTCGGCAATGTCACTGCCAAAGATGATGGAACTGGGAAATTTCCGAGCCAGGAACGGTGAGGCAGTACCGACTCCGCAACCAAAGTCCAGGATCGAAACTGGCGAACTTGACGATGGTTTCAACAGCGCTGCAGTTGCCGTGGCGCGAGCCGAAGCAAAAAAGTCGGGGGATTCTCCGCTCAACTCGACCCCCAACATCAGTTCTTTATGGTACCTCGTTGCGTTACACTCAAAAGCTTCTTTGCTTCTGGAAACAGTTGTAACGACTTCGCTAACTTGCATGTTCGTAGGGATTACGCAGGATGATTAAGTGAATACGGTGCCGACTTTGCACAGATGCTGGCTTACAAGCCTTCAATCGAGCTGTACCAGATTGTTCCGCTATAACACTGCACTCTGAATTGACGAAAGCAAGCTCAACTGACTGCGAACCTATCGGGAACTGACGGATCGCTGGTGGTTGGTCGTTATAGCTCAAAGTTCTTGTCGGCCTGCTGATAGACGGGTTGGAATCGATAATAAACTTCGAGCGTCATCGCGCACATGGCGGTGGTATAGAGTCGTCCTCCCTCTTTGCCAAACGGATTGTCGAAATACCAACTGCCAGTCTCATGCCCATTTTGACGCTGAGTTTGAATTAAATACTCGCGCATGCGTTGGTTCCAAGGGCTCCAATGATGAGAACCGGCGTGAAAAAACAGCAAAGTAGCGTAATAGTTGAAGTAGGCATCGTGATTGGAAATTCCTCGTCCAAATAAAAAATCAGTTCCTTCTAGGACACGTGGATCCGTATTCGGCCAATTGCGAAACAGTCGCAATAACAAACCAAGAGCTGTACAAGTGTCTTGTTTCCCGGGTTTGCCGTATCCGTAATAAACACGAGCGGCATTGGTCTGTGTGTCGAGAAAATTGTCGAGCCGCAAGGCCACGCCTGGTCGCAGATTCAAGCCTGCTGCGGCCGCGCTTTTTAGTGCCATTACTTGCCACGTCGAAATCGTCAGATCGCCCGGCTGCTTAGGAAGATAACCCCATCCACCAGCCTGGTTCTGGGCATGTGTGATGAAGTCCACAGCTTGCTGAGCAGCTTTCTTTAACTCCAAGTCTCCCGACATTTGGTAGGCTTCGCAGAGTGCAAAAGCAGCGATTCCATGGTTATACATGCCACGATCACATCCATGCATCAAACTACCGCCGTGTTCAGTTTCGTCGAGGATTTGCAATAGAAAATAGATGCCGGACTTCACTTGCGATTGGTACTTTCCGGACTGGTGAGTGTATCCTGCTCCGAGAAAGGCCAACAATGCTAAGCCAGTAGCGGCAGGTTCGAAGCGTTCCTTCGAACCGTTATTGGGGCAGCGTCCTCTACATTCGCCTCCCTGGTGGACCAATGACCAACTGCCATTGGGCTGCTGATGAGCTGCCAACCATTGCAATGCCAGCTCGACAGCCCTTTCGCTTTCCACGCTGCCACCGCGCGCCATAGCCAATTGCCGACGCGACTCAGACCGCCGACCCTCGATTCCGGACCCAGCGAAAGATATCGATGTTCCACCATCCTGCATGCGAATCAAGCCATCGATTTCACTGGCTTCACTCGCTGGGTTTTCAGCAATGGCCTGTGCGTTCAGGACATGTGCCAACGTCGTGATGCTGCTTACACTGCCGGTGATTTCTACGGCAGAGTCTTGCTGCATCGGTGCCGCAGGTGCCGGACCGGCGATACCATCGGTCAGTTGCAATTCGGCAATCTGACTTACGTTTGGCTGCGGATCGCTGCGGACGTCGATAACAAACCGATCGCCAGATTTTTCCGTTGGCCGCATCGCCCATAATGCCAACACCAGTAGGAAAGTTGTGTGGACGATCAAGCTCACCAAATAAGCCGGAATCCTACGTCGCCAACGGGAGTCCACCGCCAAAGGCTGAGGATTTGCTAGCTCATCATTCTCGCTACAACCGATACAACCCTCTCCGCCCTGCTGTGGCGGAGCCAGCAGCTTGTTTTCCAGCAATTCGGTTGGCAGCGAGTTTTGAAGGGACGCTTGCATCGCGGCGCCGCGTGCGCGGATTGTGATTGTTGAATGATGAAACTCAATTACCCATTGGGCTATTTTAGCTCGCCTAAGTAGGCCGAACCGAAATTTCAAGGTATTTCCACTTGCGAACTCTTGAATTCGTTCTTTCAGACTCGTATACTTTGCATCGCAAAGCATTTTCTTGGGGAGGGCAAATCATGAGACTTGACGATGCTCTGGCTGATTTGCAAGCGATACAAGACCAATTGCGGCGAACGCGAGCGGTGACATGTTATCGCTCGGCGACAGTTGGCTTTAGCGGTGTGTTGGCCTTGGTGGTGGCAGGGTTTCAGCCCTATGTTGTCGAAGATGCAAGGAATTCGCCGGTTGAGTATGTGTTAGTGTGGACGTTAGTCGCTGCACTCAGCCTGTTGGCAATAGCGATCGACATCTCCAGCCGCTATTGGACAAAAGTCTCATCATTGGCGCGAGCTCAAACGCGAGCAACAGTTGGCGAGTTCGCGCCGTGTGTGATAGCAGGTGGCGTGTTAACCTGGGTGATCGTATTTCACGGTCTCAAGTTTGCTCCGTTGCTACCAGCTCTTTGGTCGATCTTTTTCGCATTGGGTCTGTTGACGACTCGTCATCGCTGGCCTCCGATGGCAATTTGGGTGGGAATTCACTATCTGTTCGCCGGTTTGGTTTGCGCGCGATTCGCTGGCGGACAACAGGCTTTCGCACCATGGATGATGGCGATTACTTTTGGGTGCGGCCAGTTGTTTGCGGCAGCCGTATTGCAGGGCTATCAGGAGCATGACCATGGCCAAGCCAACTAAGCCCCACAAACCAGCTCAGCCAAATCAGCAGTCAGATCAGGCGTGTGATGTAATGTATCCGGGGCGATTTGCATACGAAGGACTGCATCGAGCGTTGCACGAAAAGGCGCGGCTAGGGATTATGACGTCGCTGGTCTCGCATGCGGAGGGACTAGCCTTTGCGGATCTGAAGGAGCTCTGTTCGTTGTCCGACGGTAATTTGAATCGCCATTTGGAAGTTCTCCGCGACGAAGGGTTCGTCGACATCGAAAAATCCGGTGCGGGTCGAGGCGCAAAAACAACCTGTCAAGTTACAGAAGTTGGACGTGAGAGTTTCTTTCGTTATCTGTCTGAGCTGGAACAAGTTATTGCGGATGCCAACAGCCGCGCGTCGTCGCCACAAGCTGCAGAATCGGAGCTGCGGCTCAGGACCGTCTAAGGACTCTGGATAGTCCGTATGTCAACTGCACAGCAGCGGTCTTGAGAATGCCGCTGCTGTCGATGCCCAAAATATTCTCGAACTTTTATTTGTCAAAAAACTTTGCAATACAGAGCTAAACAACTATGACGCAGCATGAGCAGGCCTTAGTGGAAGCGGTGCATTTGCCAGAGCGCCCGAAGGG
>CAZVBC010000387.1:0-6547 GCA_964625155.1 uncultured Pirellulaceae bacterium | reverse complement strand
GTGGACCATTCTGTGTTGGGTGATAACTCAATGTCTCGCGAAATAAGCCGTATTTTCTGCCCCGGGAAATGCTTAGTAGCTTGTTCGAGCAACTTGGCCGCATCGAGCGGTCGCTGGCATCGCAGCCAGCAATTGGCGACCGCTTCGAACAACTTCGCACCATAACGCTCGCGCGCGTGGGGAAATTCAGTCAGTCGTGTCAGCAGCACGGCAGCCGCGAGCGGAAACCCTTGAGTTAGGCGCTCATAGGCGATGATGCGAATTGCATCGTATCCTGCATCCGTGTGGTAAAAGTCGCGTGCAACTTCGCCAATTGCATCGAAGTCATGAACCGCCATGGCCTGTTGGAGTTTCTGCCGAGCGGTAACTCCATAACGAATCTCCATCAGCTTTCTACCCTCTGCGGGCAATTCCCCCATCATGCGAAGTGCCTGAGTGCGAAGGCTTGAGTGAGTTTCCTTGGACTGAAGAGGTTGGAAATAGTCCTGTCGGGCATTGATTTCGGATAGGTTGGGTTCAATGGGTGGCTCGATCAAAAGCGATCCCAAGGAATCGACGGCGTCGCTGAATCGCTGTTCAGCAATGGCGACCTCCGCTTCTCGCAATAAACGCTGCAATGATCGGGGGGCCGGCAAGAACAAATCTTCAGATTGTTCCACGATCGACCGATTCATCGCTTGGCCAACGACTTGGTTGACAGTTGATGCGCAGTCGACCAGCAGCAGCCCAATAAGGATGCCGCAGCACGTCAGATTCTTCCTTGCCATGTTTCTTCGCTCTTCGAACTTTGGGAGAGACTTCGAGAAAACAGTTCCTTAACCCACTCCCGACGGTAACTATCGTCGACGATCTACTGCGGGAATCAATTCGACAGTCAACTCGATCCGTTTGCCGTCACGTTGCACAATCAACTTCAACGGTTTACCAATTGGGCATTGCTCTACAATGTCGGGTAATGCAGTGTGGCTTGCGACTTGCACATTATCCAGTTCAACGATCAGATCGCCGGATTGAATGCCAGCTTTGGCGGCCGGATCACCTACCACTGAATCAACATAGGCTCCCTGACTGTTCGCAATATCCAGTTTATCCAGCAAATCTTGAGGAATTGAGTTGGTCCGAACTCCCAACATAGCTCGGCGAACTTTCCCGTGCTCGACCAACTCGCTGGTGATCCAAAAAGCTCGCTTAATTGGGATAGCAAAGCCCACACCGTTAAATGTCCCGGTTGCTGACGAAATGGCGGTGTTGATTCCGATTACTTTGCCCTCCAAATTCACCAGCGGGCCACCGGAGTTTCCCGGATTAATCGCCGCGTCCGTTTGCAAAAATTGGCCGCGCACCGGCTGGCCCTGAACCCTCCCTAATCCTCTGCCCTTACCACTTATTATTCCAGCACTAACAGTGGATTGAAGAGCAAAGGGACTGCCAATCGCCAACACCCAATCACCAACCATTAACTCATCAGAATCGGCAATTTCCGCTGGCGGCAATTTTTTATCAGTCACAGCCCGCAGGATCGCCAAATCGCTGGCACGATCGGTACGTATGTCCTTTGCCGCCAGTTGTACGCCGTTTGACAATTCGACTTGAACATCACGAGCTCGCTCTACAACATGGTTGTTGGTTATTATCAAACCGTCCGCCGAAATAATGACTCCCGACCCCACAGTTTCAAAAGTATCGTGCTCATCTCCTTCAAGCACATCTAAAATGCCTCGTTCGGTTTCTTCTTTTGGCATCCGCGTACGGATCGTCACTACCGATGGCAACATGCGAGCCGAGGCGTCACGAAACGCAATCGAGAGCGCTTTAGCGGACGCGATACTTGCCTGCGCATCGGCACGGGACACTTTGGCCTGATCATCTGCCAACACCAGGTCTGAAGGTTGCAAACACTGGGCTGCAACGACTCCAAAAACTAACAACCACATGCCATTTCGGAAAAAGCAAATGCTCATTCTGTAACTACCGTAGTTCTCGATTATTTAGAAACCTTAAAAAACGCTGGTTGCAGGTTGAACAGCAACCCTGTAACTACTTTCCAAGTACCATTCTCGCACCGCTGCTTGAGCACTTTCGTTTGGCCCCGAACGATAAAGCAAACTAGTAATTATTCGATCAAGCAGCCGCCAAATAGGATCTCAAAAATGAAAGCTTGCATTCTACCACTCCGCTGTGTTTTCGATAACACGGCGTTTTCAATAACACAGCGTTTTCGATAACACGGCACATTCGATCAAGATTGAAGTTGGCTTCTCAATTATATCCGACTAGTTTGCCTGCTTCTTGTTCGACAGTGCCAGCGATAGAATTATTGTGGATATTAGCCGACTCCTATGAAAATTTGTATTTTCACGGCTGATGTCGATCCAGCAGCTCAGCGGAGTTTACGAAATCGAATTTATTCTAAGGGGAGTTCAATCATGTCACGCTTATTAACCCATGTACGTGCTCAGTCGGCGTTCACTTTGGTTGAGTTGTTAGTAGTGATCGCCATCATTGGTGTGTTGGTGGGACTGCTGTTGCCGGCCGTTCAATCCGCGCGAGAGGCAGCTCGAAGAATGCAGTGTTCGAACAATCTCAAGCAAATTGGATTGGCGTTGCACAATTATCACGACACGATCAACAAGTTTCCTCCACTGTTCATCAATTGGCCAGGGAATTTTGGAACGGGAAACGATGGGAATTGGGGATGGGGCGCGTTCTTGTTACCTATGCTCGAACAAGGCTCGCGCGCTGCCGCTATGGACATGAACAATCGGTATGCTCGGCGAAGTGGCGATACGGCCGCGAATCCTGGTTTGTCGGTAATCCTTAATCCTGCTTTGCAGGATTTTCTATGCCAAGATATTCCGGTCTATCGATGTCCATCCAATCCTGCGCCTACTTCGCCCACCGCAATACAATCGAATGCTACGCACGACGGAGCATTCTCTTTTGGAAATAACGGGCGTATCCCTTCGCGTTCTACTTATGTGGCAAGTTTCGGCAGTACGATGCCACAAAACGTTGGAGTTGGTAACGCACCATTTACGATTGATGCTCGAACTCGTATCGCCAATATTACGGACGGAACTTCCAATACGATTGCTGTCGGCGAGCGAGCTTGGGTAGTGCGTGGTAGTTTTATTGTTACTACTGGCCCAGCGCAATTAATCGGCAGCCCGCAAATCATGGGAGCTTCCGTTTGGGCTGGGGCTCGCAGCAACGGTACAACCATGTTGGATGGAGGACATGTCCAAGTTGGCGCCGGAGGTGCAAAACTAATCAACTCTCCGTGTATTGGCGATACTACGTGCCGACGTGGATTCAGTAGCCACCACGTAGGTGGCGCTCAGTTCGTATTCTTTGACGGGTCAGTTCGCTTTATTACCGATCGCATCGATCACCGCCCTGACATCGTCCAAAACCCGACCGCGACACCCGTGGTCGACAGCACCTTCGAAGCTACATTGGGCATTAACGATGGTACCGTCGTCGGGGAGTTCTAAAATGAAACAGCACATATGTGAGTCGCCTTGCCCACGTTGGCTGAGTCTAATCACGACATATATCGGCATCTTGTGTCTTTGCGGATTGTGCGGTTGTAATTCCGATATTGCCGAAGTAAAAGGGATTGTCACGTTGGATGGCAAACCACTGCATGATGCCACAGTTACATTTCACCCGCAGGCCGGCGGCCGCCCTGGTAGCGCCATCACGGACAAAGATGGGCGTTACGAATTGATCTTTACTGGCACAGAAAAAGGGGCCATGATCGGTAAGAATGTCGTAACGATCAGTACCTACTATCCTCCCATGGGTAATACTGGCCCAGATGGCAAGACATCGCAGATTCCCGCTCGTCCAGAGCGTTTGCCGGCAAAATACCACGAAAAGACGGAGCTATCTGTTGAGGTCAAGCCTGGCATTCCCTCATACGATTTTGATCTGAAATCGAGTTAGAGCGGCGAACACTTGAAGCAGCGAACAACCTAATTCTGCCGACGGCACTATTTTTTGGAGACCGCTTGGAAATGATCATCGGCGTTCCACGCGAGATAAAACAGGACGAGTATCGAGTTGCCATGTTGCCAGTTGGAGTCGAAGAACTGACTTCGCGAGGTCACACGGTCTTAGTGCAAGCGGGAGCAGGCCTGGGATCTGGACTGGCTGATCATGCGTATCTCAACGCTGGTGCCAAATTAGTAGCGAGTTTAAAGGATGTGTACGATGCCGCCCAATTGATCGTCAAGGTCAAAGAACCACAGACTGAAGAATACTCGTTAATTCAGTCCAAACATACCTTGTTCACCTATTTTCACTTTGCTGCCAGCCGAGAATTGACAGAAGCAATGTTGGCTACACAGGCAACTTGCTTGGCCTATGAAACACTAGCGGATGAAAAAGGGCGTTTGCCGTTATTGACTCCGATGAGCGAAGTAGCAGGAAGAATGAGTATCCAAGAGGGTGCAAAATTTCTCGAACGACCACAGATGGGCCGTGGCATCTTGTTGGGCGGCGTCCCGGGAGTCGCGCCAGCTCACATCACGATATTGGGAGGAGGCGTAGTTGGTGCAAATGCGGCCAAGATTGCTGCTGGTTTTGGAGCGGACGTTGCAATTTTGGACGTCAATCTCGATCGCTTGCGTTACCTCGATGACGTGATGTTGCCCAACGTGAACGCATTGTTCAGCGATCGCCACACAATAAGGGATCAATTAAAATTAGCCGACCTAGTAATCGGAGCTGTGTTGATTCCGGGAGCCAAAGCGCCTCACCTGGTTCGCAAGGAGGACCTGATCCTCATGAAGCCCGGCTCGGTCATCATTGATGTTGCCATTGATCAAGGAGGATGTGTGGAAACGAGTCGCCCCACCACGCACAAGAACCCAACTTATATGGTCGATGATGTTGTCCATTATTGCGTAACGAACATGCCGGGTGCCGTTGGCCGTACGAGCACTTTTGCTCTGTGCAACGTTACGCTTCCTTGGATATTACAGTTAGCGCAACGTGGCGTGGCGGATAGTATCTCGCAGATCCCCGCAATTGCTGCAGCCGCTAATATCACCGGTGGCCGCATTACCAATCGCGCAGTGGCAGAAACGTTCAATCTGCCACTCGGTTAAGCAACTTGATCAATCCTGAGTACAACCCTATGCAACTTCGTGCCCCCAGTCCAATGCAGTGGATCGATGAACATGGCGGATTCTTGCGATTGGTCGATCAGACGCGACTTCCCAGCGAATTGGTTTACGTCGATTGCCGTGACGTTAACTCCGTATGGGAAGCAATAAAGTCCTTGCAAGTTCGTGGTGCCCCAGCGATTGGAATCGCCGCAGCGTACGGCGTTTGCCTCGCTGCCGCCACTGCCTCGAGGGACAGCCTCGCGGAATGTATCGCAACAACTCGACAAGCTGCTCAGTACTTGGCGACCAGCCGTCCGACTGCGGTCAATCTGTTTTGGGCTGTTCAGCGCATGGAGCGCACGATAGACGAATTTGAGAGTAAATCATCTAAACAAAACTCCGGCGTATTTGAGTTGTGTCACCGATTGTTGACAGAAGCTACTGCCATACACGAAGAAGATCGGCAAATGTGTCACGCTATCGGACGTCATGGTGCGGCGTTAATTCCCGCAGGGGCCAATTTGCTGACCCACTGCAATGCCGGTGGCTTGGCGACTGCTGAATACGGAACGGCGCTTAGCGTAATTTTTACTTGTCAGGATCAAGAAAAGGGTGTGCACGTTTTTGTCGACGAGACGCGTCCACTTTGGCAAGGATCTCGATTAACTGCCTGGGAGCTGACACAGCGCAAAGTGCCCTGCACGTTAATCTGCGATTCGATGTCGGCACACGTCATGGCAACTCGGAAAATCCATGCAATCATCGTTGGTGCCGACCGCATTACCGCGCAGGGGGATGTCGCCAACAAAATTGGTACTTACGGCTTAGCCGTGCTCGCTCAGTATCACAAGATTCCGTTCTACGTCGCTGCTCCAAGCAGCACTTTTGATCTAAGTCTTGCCTCTGGCGATTTGATTCCGATTGAACAGCGTGCTGCGACAGAGGTCACCACACCGAACGGCATTCAAATTGCGCCACGCGATATCGCAGTCTACAATCCGGCTTTCGACGTGACGCCACATAGCTTAGTTAGCGCCTTGATTACCGAGCATGGAGTCATTCAACCAGTTAATGGCGAAACGATTCACAGTCATTTTGCCAAGTCTGGCAACAAAACTTAACTTCGGTTAACGGCTATCGGAAGTTGGTTGTTCAACGCCGATCAGCGGAGTCCGTCGCTCAAGCTATCTTGTCAAACACGTTCTCAATCAGGCACCATGTACCGGTGCACTGCCGGAGAGCATCATTGAAAGCAGTCGACGACGCGTGATAATCCCCAGGGCTCGGCCGCGAGCATCAACCACTTGAGCAACTTCTGAGTGTTGATTTTCCAGTTGCGTCAACACTTGCCAATGAGAATCCGAAATCTAAACTTGAGCTTTTTTGTGTTTTTCGGGCATTTTTATTTATGAATTGGCGCGCCGTGGGACTTA
>CAZVBC010000386.1:0-6679 GCA_964625155.1 uncultured Pirellulaceae bacterium | reverse complement strand
GCCATTCGCAAAGGCAATTGGAAGTTGATCGAGCATTTCGAAGATGGAACCAGTGAGCTGTACGATCTTTCGTCCGATGCCGCTGAAACCCGCGACCAGAAATCCGCTCAACCTGCGGTTGCACAGCAACTCCAGCAAGAATTGTCTGCGTGGCGCGAGCAAGTCGGGGCTCAAATGCCGACCATCAATCCACTTTTCGAACGGATGCAGCATGACTACCTGTACGTCAACAACGATCCCTCACGATTGGTTGCGGAGCGAACTGCGGCTCAAACAGCGACTAAATGGAACGATTGGCGTAGTGCGATGAACTCAGCCATTAAAGGAAACCGCCCCAAAATTACTCCAGCATCAGGAGATATTCGCTTGCATGCCAAAGATGCACGCGTGCACGCTCAGAATATGCGTTACGAACCGCAATCCAATAAGAACGTCCTTGGTTTTTGGACCAAGGTAAGCGACTGGGCTGATTGGGAGTTCGAACTTACAGAAAAAGGTGTGTATGAGGTAGAGATTCAGCAAGGTGCCGGTAAGGGGTCAGGAGGTGCTGAGGTATTGGTAGAAATCGGTGGCCAGTCGCTGCGTTTTACCGTCACGGATACTGGTCATTTTCAGAACATGATCCTCAAGACGATTGGAACTGTTTCATTAGATGCTGGCAAACATACTTTGGCGGTTAAGCCACAATCCAAACCTGGGGTGGCTGTAATGGATTTGCGCCGTGTGGTATTGAGGCCTGTCAAGTGAATCTATGAAATGCGATTGTCAATTCTTCTTTCTTCGTTGGCATCGCGTGGCTGTGCAAGGTGGAATTCGTCTCGCGTATCGAGTTGCCATTTGAGGCTGAGCGAAGCCAGTGTTCCCGGTTCGTTTAGGCAGGAACTTGAGAGGCAGACTTGGGAAGGGCTGGCGCAAGGCAGTAACTCGTTGAGCTGCTGCGATATTCTGCCAAAGTAATCCAAACGATCGTTGATAGTGGCGACGATGGTCGGACCATGCGTCAAGCTAATTCGATGCGCCATAATTGGGTTGGAAGCCTGTTCGACGCTGGTGATAATCTGTTCGGCGGCTTCCATCGCAGCCAGTACACTAGGAAAAACAGCGTACACGGTATCGGGCATGGTTTTGGTCACACAACCTTGGCACTGGGCAATGTGGCGCGCGACCCACTGCAGTTGTTCTAGCAGTTTCGCGCATCCAGCCGAATCGCCAAGTTGTTCCAAGATCGCGTGCGCACTGGAGATCTGGCAAGCCATTAGCGTGGCCGTAGTCAACGAAACCATTTGTCCAGGCGATAGGACTTCTCCCGGAAACCACTGACGGAACGCTGGCAACCGCGAAGCGTCCGCAGCCGTAAAAGCATCGGAGCGGGATGCCATGCGTTCCAGCCGAATCTGAAGTTCGTCTGTGGTTGTGTTCTTGAGCAAGATGACTTGGCTTCCACTGCGCAGGACTGGCACGTCTGAGCGAGATATGGGGCGTCCCAGATCCAATTCGATCCGTGATGTTCTTCCTAGTGGCGATACCCGCAGGTCCACAACATACGGCAACTGCGGACCACGCAAACGATATTGTCCGTCGGACAACTCCAGCTCAATGGCCAGCCTTTCTTGCGCAGCCAATCTTGTTTGAACAACTACATGCGACGAAAAAGCCGGACCGCCAATACAATAGGTACGCGTTTCGGCGTGGCGGATTTCGGGATGAACACGAAATACCAACTCGACCGATTTAGAAAAGTCAATCTCGAAGTCGGCATTGCAGGCTTCGCAATGTGCGTGGTCGAGAAGATTCTTCATCGTTTCCTGGACGTCCGAGGGTATGCGACAAGTCGGACATAAAATGTCCCAGAGCAGGACGAGCACACCTTCACGAGCAAGCAACAGGCAAGCGTGAACAACGTCTGAGGATTTCAGGCCAAAACGTTCAGCAAACGCGATGGGACGAATTCTTGCTACATCCAGGTCGGAGGCGTGTTCAATATATTGTGCCAAGGTATCGAAAATCGTTGGTTCGACAGTTCCTCCATCAATTTTGGCGCGATCGATTCGATTGGCCAGCATCCGCGATTGGAAAGCCGATAACGTCCTTGATTTACCGAACGGATTGTCGACATGCCTGGAGGAAGATTGGCTTACTATATAATCATCGATACGTTTGTAGATCCGCCCAAAGTTGCGTCCTGAATTCCTCCCAATTGAATATTTGCCAAATAAATTGCCTATTAAATTGCGAGGCAACATGGACAATTGTTGCGTAACTCGCGTTCCGCCGCCCGGGACCTGATGCAACTCGACCACATTGATAAACCAATGAAAAGGTCCACTCGGAAATTGTCTTAAAACGCTCAATCGCCTCCCTTCGACCCATTCGTACGGGTGCTCTTCCCATTCCAGAGTCATCCCCATGGTCTTGACCATTGCCATACGCCGCACACCTAACTTGGGATCGACAAAAGTCCGATACTTTACGGCTGGCAAGCCAATCGCATGGTTAACCCGGTCGGTATTGGAAACGTAAGGCCAAATAGACGCTGGACTGGAGAGTAAATTCCATTCGAAACGAAAATCTAAAACTCCCGGCACTTGGCGATTGATCGACGTGGGGTGAACCAGCATTGACGAAGGTTCACCATTGATCGCGCGTTCTAGATCGACTAACAATTCGCCAGCGTCGCGTTGCCGCATCAACGGATTCTTGTTCAAGCACTTTTCGACAATTCGCTGAACCGAGTCGCTGACCGAACTGTTCAGCGTTCGCATGTTTGGTACCGGGGTCTCGCAGTGGTGACGAATTACAGCCACCGTCGATTCACCTTCGAATGGTGGCCGGCCAGTCAAACATTGAAACAAAGTCACTCCTAGTGCATAGACATCGGTTGCAGGATCGACTTTCTCAGCGCGACATTGTTCCGGAGACATGTAGATTGGCGTGCCCAAAATCATGCCGGTTTGGGTGAGGGCGATCGATTCTTCGGAATCATGATGTTTTGCCAGACCAAAATCGGCCAACTTCAAAAGTGGACCAGTTTCGCTATCGTCCACCACATGTCGCTCCAACGATCTGCGGCCTCGGTCTGTCAGCAGCAAGTTCGCGGGTTTGATATCGCGATGTACCATGCCACCATAATGGGCCGCGCTCAGTCCCCTCGCGGCGTCAGCGATCAGTGCCAAAGCCAATTTTTCAGGCAGGGGTTTGCGGCCTTTCAGAAATTCAGACAGACTGCCGCCAGAAACCAACTCCATCGCAAGATACATAGGATCGCGTTCGCCATTGAACTCAACCAGACACGCGATGGCTGGGTGGCGAACGGTCGATAACATGCGTGCTTCTTTGGCGAACCGTCGCGCCACTCGATCGTTCCGGCTCAGCTTCTGTGAAATCACCTTGATAGCCACTTGCTCACCGTTGGTCGGGTCAATCGCTAAGTAGACTGCCCCCATACCACCTTCGCCCAGCCGCTTCTGAATTGCAAATCGGCCCACTGTGGCGGGAACTTCGTTGCGTTTGTTCGGTGCAGCATACTGTTCAACGACTTCGCTGGCCAACGTTTCCTCATGCGTACGAGCGGCACGTGGCGGGCTCGATAGTGCCTGGTCGGAAACTTGTGTTCGCTCAATCTCGCCGGTCTCCAGAGAACTCGCCTCCGTCAATGATCGCACCAATTCGGCGATTTCCGTAATGGTTGGGAGAGTCGTCCAATCATCTCCGCAACACAGATGACTGATATGACGAATTTGTACTTTGATGTCGGGCGCCATTTCAATGTGCAGCGCCAGCCAATCAAGCAGAGCTCCAGCCGCCGTGACGTCCTTCGCCAATCGCTCGGCGTCATTCAGCCGCAAAACAACTTCTGATCCATTCCTGGCGTCACTCGACGCACCGATTAACCACTCAAGCAAATCAATTTGATAATTGCCACAAGAGCTGGTGTTAATGCTCGCAGGCTCTGATTGATACACTCTGCCAGGAGCCAAGCATTCATGAGCCGCGCCCACGCGGTGTGCTGAGGCCAATCCAGCCAAAAGATCGGCCAGTTTCGCAATCCAATCCAGTTTGAGCTGCGAGTGTTGAAGTTGGTTGATTTCAACCAATTGGTCCATGCAAATAGCGACTTGAAAATGATCCGCCTGATCGATCAAAGTGCGACCCGATGCTACACAAGGATGGCTGACCAACAAGGCTCGTCGCATGCGCGTCCTGCTCCAGAGAAACAGGTCGTCCGATCCGCTGCCTGGATAACGCACTCCATAAATTCGGTGCAACTTGCCAGATTCATCTTTCGCAGTAAAGGCGTAGTGATGCTCTGAACTGGATAGAGGTTGTTGAAGTTGGAATCCGGCTACCTGCATTCAACTGCGTTCCTAACTTAGAATTTTTACTCACGCACAAAGTTGTCAGAGGCGATCAACGCTGAGCAGATCTTACAAACCAATCAGACTCCGCCGTATCTACATCCACTCTCAGTTTCACCGCATGGTTGGCAAGTTCGAGAACGTACGATTTAAAATGTTGCAATTGCTCGGCGGATAAAGGGCGATTAAGGCCATCAACCATTCTTTCCATTCTTACCGGAATTCTTGACGCCACATTTGCAACGAGATCGGCAACATCACCCGTCGAGAAGAAACCAGGCACAACACAATCATGTGGAATGCGTACTTGCTGTGGATCCATTGCGTCAACAAAACTAGCCAATCCTCCGCTGATACACACTGACGCGATTGGGTCGTCATAGAGTGCGAGCAGAAGAGCAAGCAGCGCAGCGTTTGTTTCGCAGTTGGGTGGAAGTGCCGCATCGTCATCTCGCGGCATAGTCCCCAATTGCTCTGAGGTCGCAGTTGCCGAACTAGAGTCTCCCCAAACTATTAATCGTTGAGAGTCGATATCCGCCCGTGTCTCTAGCCAGCGTAGAACTGTGCGTACATCGCGCAGTTGACCAGCCAGTAAAGGGTCATTCAACATCAGCAAGCTGGATGAAACACCGGTCGACGAACTGGTCCGACCACGTCCGGATGAGACTTGCCCCTCTCCAGTGGCTCGCACATCCACAATACATACTGCTACACCGGAGGAAATCCAGTGAGCAAATCGATCGGCATGGGATGTTAGTAATTGATGCCGGCCACGATGGCTGAATGCCAGTACGATCGGTAGGCTCTTTGTTTCACGTCGAATCGGCTGCAGAAGCGTGACCGGAACTTCGATGCCCTCATCCGACCTCAGGAACACTTGTTCAATTCGTGCGTCACTCGTCGCTCGAACGACTTTCCGCAGTTCTGCAGACAATTTTTGATTGTCGTCAAAGCTGACCCGTCCTAGGATGCGCGTCCAAGCTGTTTGTAGTTTTGATCGCCTCTCGTCCACAGTTCCCAATTGGATAGTGGAGCGTGCGACTGCGACTTTCGACTGGGCCAAGTGTCGAAAATCGGCCAATGCATTAGGACCATCAGTTGTGGCTGGCGAAGGAAAGCAGCGCAAGTTCGCTGGCTCGACTGGCGAACTATATTCGTCTTGCGGTCTTACTTGGATTCCAAACCAATTACGCAATGCGACGTGAATTCGTTCGCGATGAAAGGCACCAATATGTGTACAGTGAGTGGCCTCGGGCGGCTCTCCCCGCAACTCTCCACGACCATGCGTATAGGTGAGGCTTTCGTCAGCAGAATAGAACCGATAGATGGCTTGCAAGCGTTTCCAGACAGGGTCACGGTCCTGGTCCCAATTAAATTCGTGGGCATAAATTAACTTTCGAGGCGCGACGGCGCCTACGATAACCCATGGCAGAAATCCATCGGCTGCAGATCGGGTAAGATTCCGAGTCGATTCCCAACTACCTCCGCCGGCATAGTTGAAACTCGTCTCGACATCGTCCGGTAACGGGTAACGAGTTTCCGGTTGCGGTCCACCAAAATTAAATGGCACAGCCACAGCAATACGTTGGTCAAGGGCGGCGGTCACTGCACATGGATCGCCACCTCCCGCAACCGCTCCAAGCAGAATAATTCGCTGCGGATCGATATTGGGCAGTTGCATCAGATAATCGACGCCGCGCGAAATGTCCCAACTGAGCCATCCCATGAGGCTCTCGCCTAATAAGTGAAGTTTGATACCCAGGTCATAACGGAAATAATAGTCCTGGCGGCTGACTCGAAATGTACCAGGATACGATTCGCTCGAGACCAACGGATGCTGACGGCGTTCACCGTGTCCAAAGTGATCGGGAACCAAAACATAACTTCCTGCCCGCGCCCAAGTCATGCCCATATCTTGTAATTCGCGATGCTCCTTAGGAGTATGATGAGCATGGCTGATGATGATTCCCGGAGCAGATGCAACCTGACTCATTGGCCGGTAAAGATTGGCCGAAACCCACAATCCTGGCCGGCTCTCATAGACTACGTTCTCAATTGCAAAACCAGCTTGCGCGAATTCAATTCGCTTCGATATCTGTGACCTCAGATTGCGCGGAGCAGTTAATGACTGGTTGAGGGAGAGCGACAGTTTTTTTATTTGGGAATCCCGAAATGCCTCCCAGTCTTCCCGAGAACGAATGGATTTCCATACGCGGCTGCTCTCTTGGTTGTATCGGTCGCGTGATATTCGGATATAGTTGGTGAGCTGGTTCTTTAAAAGTTCGTTATTGATACTTGGTGTATTGGGAATTGCGGCAATTGCG
>CAZVBC010000385.1:0-6727 GCA_964625155.1 uncultured Pirellulaceae bacterium | reverse complement strand
TTATTCGCTGAATCATTAGACTCGCGGGCAATCAATTTTTCTTTTTGACGCATCAACTGAGTTAAGCGGTTCTCGAGCTGCCCAACCAAATCAGTTTTACCGCCGGACTGAGCTTCCTGTTTACGAGTGGTAACCCGTTCAATTTGCTTAGTGATCGCAGCAAGTGTAAGAGGTGGTGCGATTTTGTTCGGCATCTCGCTCGAGGCAGTCTGGGTCTTAGCCAGTTTGGCCGGTGCTCCCCAACCGTACTTTTGGGCAACTGAAGCGACCCAGCCATCTGAATCACGTAACATTTCGTGCACCAATTTGTCATTCAACATAAAAACTGTTTGCAGCAGGCTCGGTTCATTTGATCGATCGCAGTCGCAGTTGGTTTCGCGTACGCTTCGACCAAAAACGCTCAGCGCATATCCTGTGTCGTCATTGCCTCGATTGGCTTGTGCGCTTGCACCAGCAATCGTCAAAGCTCGCGAGCGACCGAGTTTGACAACTTGCTCTGCTGCTTGGTCACTGGCCAGTGCCATCCATGTTGCATCGTATGCAGCTTCGGCAGGCAAACGCCTGAGGATTGCATGGCTGAAATTTCGCTTGTCTTGTTGATTGGTGTCGTTCGGTACCCAGCTCCGTTGGTATGTGTCGCTGTTCATGATCTCGGCATGTAGCCACTTGAGATCGTATTTATTAGCCACAAAACCTTCGGCAAGATAGTTCATCAGTTCTTCGTTACTGGGAGCGTTGGCCAGATTTAGATCATCCGAAGGATTGACAATGCCATACCCAAAATACTGTGTCCAGACTCGATTCACCAAGGCCCTAGCAAAGTATGGATTGTTGGGAAGTCGCAACCACTGGACCAATTTGCTGCGCACATCTTCGCTATCGAGATCAATCCAATCACCACCCAGCAGCTTAGCTTGCTTAGCCGGAGCAGGTTGTTCCTTCTTGCCCTTACCTTTACCTTTGCCCTTAGCGGCGGTTTCGCGAACGGTTAATTCGGGAAACGGAATGGTCTTGCCTTCGGCCAACAGGTCCCCCAAAGCACGCCGCAATTGATTTCCCTTAAGACTTTTGTCGACACCTAGGCTTTCAATCATCGCGCTATATTCTTTGCGAGCATCATTGGCCATCGTGTTTTGATTGGCTTGTATGCCAGCAAATAGTCGCTGAAAATTCTCAAAATCGGCTTTGGACCATTGATCAAACGGGTGTTTGTGGCATTGAGCACACTGGATGCGAACACCCAGAAAACTATAGGCAAAGCCAATCGCGCGCTCTTCTTCTGTACGGAAGTTTACGCGAGCCCAAAAATGCACTAGACCTGGCCGCTCAGCAAATTTCTTGCCCGTTTCGTCCTGACATATCGCCGTCATGGCTTCGCAATACTGGCCGTAACTTTCGTTTTCCAAGCGGCTCTTAGCGGTAACGATCCCTTCGACAATTTGGTCGTAGGGCATATTCTGTTCTAATCGATGGTAAATCCATTGATACCACTGTGGAGCAGGCTGAATCCTTTGCGGTAGGAAATTACGTAATTGGTCATCATTGTTACCGGTCATATCGCAGAAGAACGTCGCCCATTGAGCAGCGTAGCCCGGACGCCCCAGCAACTCGTTGATCTTTGCCTTGCGCTTTTCCGAGGACGTGTCGTTAGTAAACTCGTCAATTTCCGTAGCGGTCGGCAAGGTACCAGTTGCATCCAACGACGCTCGCCGTAGAAATTCTGCATCTGCACACACGTCCGATGGAACCACGCCCAGTTTTTTCAGCTTCGCCAATACCAATCGATCGATATTGGTGCTTGCAACCAATTGAGGAAACTGTTCGCCTGTCATTTTTGACAAAGGACGCAGCACAGGCACAGGTGACACAGCATTATCATAGAACGCGACCACATGGGTGTCGCCGGGTGCTCCACTGGTTACCAAACCAGACTCGTCCACTGTCGCGGTTGCGGGATCGTTGGTTTGAAACCGGCATATGCAGGTTACATCCTCAATCGTGCCGTCTTCCCAATGAGCAATCGCTTTGAGTTGTTGCTTTTCCCCAGCTTGCTGAAACACAATTTCCCGAGGCGTGACATCCAGTCGTTTAAGTTTTTGGATCTTGTCTTGTTCAAAAGGAGCTTTCGCTTCTAGCCAACTGCGCAATACCCAGTATTCCCAACCACCGTGCTTGAAGCGTTCGCCACCTTCATGCAGATCATCACTGACAGGTTTAGTGAGAATCAAGCTCTCCGTCGGTTTGTCGAAGTTGATACGCTGCTCGCCATCTTTTTTTAGCGATTCGTAGTCGGCTTGAAAGTCGTAACCAAATAATGAAAGTTGAAACCCACCTCGGCCCTGGAACGAACCATGGCAAGCGCGGCCATTACACCCCAGCCTGCCAAGCAAAGGCCCAACATGTTTCTGAAAGCTGGGGATCTCAACGAATTTGCCAGTTTCACTCTCAACAGGGGTGCCGCCATGATGGTTAAAACGCTGAGACAAGCCAGGAAGCACCTTGGCATCGTCCGCCAATAGAGATGCAAATGCACCACAAACGACCAATGCACCAGCAACAACCGCACAAGCCACATTGCTAAAAGTTCTGTGGGGCGAGTTCATGCGTTTTACTCCAAGCAATAGGGCTGTGTTGAATCCGCCGTCGTGGGCTGCGCAGTTGGTGTAATAAAACAATGCAGTTTCAGTACATGCCTGTAAGCGAAAAACCGATTAGCCAAGGTGTAGGGGCGTGACGAGCGCCTCTACTTGAAAATACTCGCGATTATTCATCAGATTGACCTTTCATCGTCCAACCGTCAAGCTTGGTTGTAAATTTGTCGAATATTTTCACACCACCACCTGAAGGTTGTAATCTCTGTTGGCCCTCGGGTTGGGACTTGCCAGGAAGGCTTTGTGGAAAGTCAAATAGCTGATGGGATAGAAATCATTGGACGCCACACGCGAGTCTGAAGTGTAATGCGGCAGACGAGTTCTGTGGTGATTGAGCAGCGATGCAAAGTTGTTAGGAACATCAAGTGGCGGACGACAATAAATATTGGGTCGGTTTTGATCTTGGCGGCACAAAAATGTATAGCTGCCTATTCGACAAGTCCATGAAAATGGTGGTCAGCAAGCGAAAAAAAACTAAAGGTGAATTGGAGGCCCCCCAGAACTTAGAGCGAATCGAGTCGTCCATTCGCAAAATGATGGAAGAGGTGCAAATCGATCCAGCTTTGATCGCTGGCATCGGGATTGGATGCCCTGGGCCTGTGGAATGGAATACTGGCGTGGTGCGACTGGCCGTGAACTTGGGATGGAAGGACGTGCCAGTTGGAAAATTCTTGGAAGAGAAATTCAAGTGCCCCGTAGCTGTTTTGAATGATGTAGACGCTGGCGTGTACGGCGAATACTGCTTTGGTGCCGCGAAAGGCTCGCGGTCGACTGTGGGAATTTTTCCAGGTACTGGTATTGGCGGCGGATGTGTGTATGAAGGCAAGATCTTGCGAGGGAAATCGCTAACTTGCATGGAAGTTGGACATATCAAAATCACTTCGTCATCGAACACTAATCCAACCACCATGGAAGGTACGCTGGAAGCGGTCGCCAGTCGGCTGGCCATCTCGGCTGAGTTGGCCAAGTTGGCGTTTCGCGGTGAAGCACCGAGCATTCTCAAAGTGGCAGGTACGGACGTGGCTCAGATACGTAGTAAGGTAATTGCGGAAGCGGTCGAAAAAGGAGAAAAAGAAGTCGTCGCAGTCGTGCGCAAGGCTGCGACCAGTATTGGTCACGCAGTCGCTAATCTCGTCCACTTGATCTGCCCGGACTGTATCGTGCTGGGAGGTGGATTGATCGAAGCAATGCCCGATCTGTTTCTACAAGAAGTTTCGAAAACGGCAAAGAAAAGCGTGCTTCCCTGTTACGCAGACGAATTCCAAGTGGTCTGCGCAAAGTTAGGTGACGACGCAGGTGCCATGGGTGCCGCTGGTTGGATTGCTCAACAGGTAAGCGGAACCAGCAATTGAACTGAAGTCGACCGAGGATTATCGTTGCTTTGAAGGTGTGTGCCATTTATCGCCACACCCAAGTGTGACGAATTCGCAGTCCAATTCCGGTATTTTGATGACGGCTTGAGTTACCAAGCACCAGAGAACGGGCAACTGATCGTCGTGCGTTTCGCGGTTGTAGTGAAGCTGTAACTGAGGTTGGAGGTTATCAAAGTATCGAAATGCTTACCAATCGACACGCAATTTAGTCCATCGTATGCCGGTTACTCCACGTTCAACGCTCCAGTTGGTCATCAAATAGCAACCATCTTGCAATGGAATCGCGGTAGGAAAACCGAATTGAAAGCTAGCGAGCTCATCGACTCCCGTATTGCCCGAGTTCGGACCATCGCGGTTCGCTTTTGCATCGTAGACCAACGATTCGTGGTGAACTGTCCATGCAGTCCGCGAGAAAGTCGCTAAACAGCCGACGATTCCTTGGGCTCCATACCGACGATTGTACAAGACTAACAATCGATCTCCGCCAAGCCAAACTGTCGACATGGTTTGGCCGCGGATTCCCGTGGATTGTTTCGGACTCCACGTCCATCCTCCATCGTCGGAGATTGCAAAGCTGTTCGATTGATCGTGATAGTCGCCGAGCGTTACCGTCCATGCCGTGGCGAGCAAACGATTAGCCTCGAGTTCGGTAAATTTCTGCTCCCAAAAACCGACTTTTGATTCCGGATCGCGAAACACCGTACGATGATGAGGCCAAGTATTCCCACCATCGTCAGAGACAATCACAAAGACCTCTTCTCCCAACCGCTCTTCCGCAGCCAACAAAGCTCCTGGAGCCAATAATCTGCCCGATCGTAGAGGACGCAACGAGTGTGAAACTTCTAATGGGCAGTCTGGCATGGGAATAATTGAAGGTCCAGACCAAGTACGCCCTTGATCCCGCGATATACATAAGACAGTTTCACCGCGACGTTTTCCAAAACGCTCGTGTGGATCGCCCCAGTATCGCGTACCGTAAGCATAAATCGTGTTACTATCAGGCGCAAGGCTAAGCTTTAAGAAATTAGCTGATGGTGGCTCGACAGAATGTGGCAAGATCGTTCCTTCGATTTGCCAGCTCAATCCACCGTCTTTCGACCTTGCCCAATCCGTCCCGCCATGTACAAATTGACCACCCCCAACGCCAAACGAACAAAGTATGTCGCCGCAAGGTAATTGAATACATTGAGGGAACGCTGATTCTCGTTCGTCGATGCGACCGCTTGCAATGATTTCGATGGCTGTCAAAAGTAGTTCCTCCCAAACAAAGCGACTAACTCACTCGCAATTTCTTGGCTTCGCCCTCCCGTATCGCAGCATGTAGTTTGGACCAAGCACTATGTTTTCTGAGCTTTGGCAACTCTCTCAGAGCATGCCGTTTACAATCACCTGCAATGCAGTAGCTATGCCCCAAAAATGTGCGAGGATTCTAGCCCATTCTGTGTCCAGCGTCCACAACAATCGGCCAAGGACCCGCTCAACACTCCCACGCCGAATTTGTTAGACCTCTGTCAAATGCAAGTTTCTCAAAGCATTCAACGTGTGACGAAATTCCAGCCCTCACGCATAACCAACCAAAGCTCCTTGACGTTTACGATGTTGGCCAGCCAACAAGCTGGAACGCCTTAGCACCAAGTTTCCCTTGATTTTGCGACGAATACTACGAAGATATCATCAAGCCCTTTGATCAACCGTAAACCGCCTCTTTAGTCTTGGTTACTGCTATCATCTTCTTCGGGCGTAGCGATTGTAGGAACTCCTGAACTCACTTCAGACGATGACACCTTGTCCTCCTTGATAGTCGTTTTAGCACGCAGCGCTTTGTTAGCAGCTTTCGATATCTTCTTGCGGGCTTCGTCTGCTTTCTCTCCCTCCATCACCTCGCGCTTGATCACTTCCGTGCTTAACACCGTTCTGATTTCTTCAATGTCGATTTTTACATCAGGCGATACGCGCTTGAGCTCACGCCGGATTACATCGAGCACTGGGCCCGAAACGATCATTGCCCCGATGAAAAACCTACTCAGTGCTTGCTTTTGACTGTGGTAATCTCCAAGCACGCTTTTAAGCCAACCTTCTTTCGCAAATAGGTAGAGCGATTCAATGTCCTTGCTGGCTTTCGGATTGAGCATACTGAAGTTTATCTCAACCACAAGTTCGAAGTCTATGGGCTTGGCAAACGTCAGTTTATAAACTCTCCAGACGACTCCATTTGTCAGCAGAACCCAATCGACTCCCTGATTCGCCGCATAATCAACGGCCTGCTTTACAAACTGATCTTTCAATTCCAAGCCAATCGCCTTTACCTCGATAAGCGACTGCAATGCACCATCGATTTTGATAGCCAAATCACAATAGGTTCCTCGAATCGCATGCTCCGAAGTTATTTCAGAATACTTGTCATAGCCAAAGATCTCAGCCAGCATGTCTACAACGATGGTAACGGTATCTGACTCACCGACATCTCTTGATTTCGCTGCGGCCAATATTGGTTGGAATCGCTTGATTCCCGAGACAATCCGATCAGAAACTCTAGCAGGGACAGTAGCCATAGCACTCTTTCTAAGATTTTTGCTGAGGTGTTGAGACTTCTTACCTGTAATTGTGTCAACAAGATTCACATGAGTCACTGGGTTCAATTACAACCTAATTGTATCCCTAGCGCGGGCGATTGGTAGAGTGATTGGCAGGGCGAAAGAATCC
>CAZVBC010000384.1:0-6738 GCA_964625155.1 uncultured Pirellulaceae bacterium | reverse complement strand
GCACCTCTGTTCTTTATTCCTATTCCAAAAGTCGAGAAGCAACCATGAAATGTGTTTGCGCCTTGTTGGTAGTAGTAGCCTGCGCTTTTACCGTTGCCGGTCAGGAACCTCGGACGAAGTCTGCGAGGAAAGGCCAGGACACACCGCCACCGGATCGCACCGAAGTGTACAAGCGGCTGGAGCAAAGAGAACTCAAATTATTCATTTTCGAACCGGTCAAAACCGATAAAGGCCAGCCACGGACGGCAATTGTCTTTTTCTTTGGAGGTGGTTGGAAAGGGGGCACGCCGACTCAATTCAGTTGGCATTGTCGGCACTTGGCTGAGTTGGGTATGACGAGTATTGCCGCCGACTATCGCGTTCACTCGCTAGACAGTGCGCTGGTCACCGATTGCGTGGCTGACGCTCAAGATGCTTTGTTTTACGTGCGGTCACAGGCCGGCCGTTTGGGAATCGACCCGAACCGTATCGCTGCGGGAGGAGGCAGTGCTGGAGGACATTTGGCTGCGGCAACGGCCACGTTAACATACCGTGGTACCAACCACTTGGTTCGCCCCGAGCTATTTCGCCCAAATGCCTTGGTGCTGTTCAATCCAGCGGTCGTCTTGGCACCGATTGAAGGAAGGCCAATTGAAGCCAAACCTTCTGAGGAGCTGCTGGCCAGAATGGGTGACCAACCTCAATCCCTCTCGCCATTCCATCACTTGACCAAATCACAACCTCCGACGTTGGTACTACATGGACGTGCGGATACTGCGGTTCCATACTGGACAGTTGAGGCCTTCCGTGATCGTGCAATCGAATTGGGGTGCAGATGCGAACTGGTTGGGTACGATAGAATGCCACACGGTTTTTTTAATCATGGCAGAGACCGATATACTGAGACTCGCGATGAAATGGTGCGATTCTTAAAAACTCTGTCATTCTTGCCTTAGCTGGGTTCTATAGTTTCATGCAAAGCCCAGACTGTACTTGGTCGGCACAACGGATATTTAGGGGTATGGTCAGAAAAATTGGACGTTTTTGACTAGCTGACCAGAACTTCTTTCGCAACAATGAGCAACTTGGAAGTTTGTCCCTCGATCAATTTGTCGCCGTCGATGCACCGAGGATCCCAGGTGGTTTGAGGAATTCTGTATGGTGCAAACCGAACTGCTGTAACTTGGTTCATTGAACACGATTTTGCAAATTGTAGTTCAGTGGAAATATCGTAAGCAGTCGCTGAAAGCTGGCAGGGTTGTTTGTCTGTTTGACACAGGGTGCTTGGTTATGGCCAGTGATTTAGATGTAGATCAGCTCGCAACGTATCTTCATCTTACTCCGCAGCAAGTAATCAAGCTGGCTGAGCGTGGTCAGTTACCTGGTCGGCGCGTGGGGCAAGTCTGGCGTTTTGCCGAAGCGGAACTGCACGGTTGGTTGGAGAATCGGATCGGTTCCAGCCAAGGTGACCAACTGGATCAGGTGCAACGAGTTGTTAATCGATGGAGTGAATCGGGAGCCGAACAACTGAGTTTGCGTGAACTGATGACGGCTGAGGCGATCGAAATTCCCCTACAGGCCAGAACGCGCACGGCAGTGATTCGGCGAATGTGTGAATTAGGTCAGGCGACAGGGCTGTTATGGGACATTGCAAAAATGACTCAGGCCGTCGAAGCCCGCGAAGAGCTCCACCCGACTGCTTTGGATTCTGGTGTAGCATTGCTGCACCCGCGCCGCCCACAAACATCGATATTGGGCGGGCCTTTGATTGTGCTGGGCGTAACTTCAACTCCGATACCATTTGGCAACCGGTTTGGACATGCCACGGATGTGTTTTTGTTGATTTGCTCTACCGACGACCGCGTCCACCTTCAGGTGCTGACCAAATTGTCGCGAGTCTTGCTGAATTCTTCTTTCCTTGACCAGATCCGTCATATTGACAACTCAATCGACGCACTCGAATTGATTGGGCGAGCCGAAGAAGAACTGCATTTGATCGACTCGAGCGCTATGAGCAAGCGATGAATCTCAAATTCGCTGGTTCGCCATGATCGCGTGGATTGGTCCGAGAGACGGATGTTTTCATTGGTTTATCGGTCAAATTGAGTGCCTCGCTGGCCAGTCGATATCTGAATTTGACAACGCTGATCAATTTTCAGGAGCTGGGGATTGCGATCGAATTATCGTAGCAGTTCGCAATCGGTTGGATTATCCCAGGGATTTGGTAAGACGGCTACAGAGTTCCTCTCTTGAGATTCCTTGGGCGATGGTGGTCGACAATTGGTGGGATGGTTCGAGGCGAACTGGCATCGGCAATCCGGGACATATCATCTGGCCATGGTATCGCTGGTGGGATGGCTGGTTTAGCTGGTTGTGCCCCGATCGGTCGCAACTAACTAGCCATCCAGCACAACTGTTTGAACCGGTGACGCTGTCGAGCGATGTTCATCAAGCACTTGTGGCCAGTTATGGCTTGAAGCTTGGCACAGCACAATTAAGGGCTGGTGGCGGCATGTTGATTTTGTCAGGCTGTGCGGTTACAGCCAGTACATGGCGCATCTGTGCTCGCACGATAGGACTCACTACAACGCTCGTTGCGAACATCGACGCGCTGATGTCAAAGGTGCAGGCGGGCGAGCTGGCTCAACGTCCTGCTTGGATTCTGGTTGATGATTCTGCATTTCTCGATCATCCTGCTGAGCATTTGGTTATACAGCTTCAGCACGCAGTGCGTTTATGCCTTCGGTCGTTCCCTGACGCCCATTTGATACTTGCAGCCAGTTTGCCACAGTGGTCGGACTGGCGACACGGTCTTGATGCCGGCGCTCGCGACCTGATTGCAAAACCAAGTAATGGGTTAGCACTGTGTCAGTGTGTCACGATTCGTGGTCAACAAGATACATCAAGGCAGACTCCAGATTTTCACGCAGATTAAGCGAATCTATCCCCCTTTTCGAATTTCTTCGGCAGCGCTAGCGCGCACATAGTTTGCGCACAAAGACTCTGCCGTAGAAGTTTCTCCTTGCAAGTACTTGGCCAGCCCCAAGTACCCAACTTCGGTCGAGCTCGGATCCCAGATTGACTCCGGTAAAGTACGGCAGCGTACACCTGCGGACGGAACTATGAGAGGATATTCACGCAAGCCTGGGCCAGTTACAAGTATCTGACCTAATCGCAGCGTTGACTTGTCCGAGGAACAGTCCACCAACGAATATAAAGCTGATTCCTGCCAATGCTGGGCATTGACAACCTGGGTGGGTTTTACAGTTAACAGTGATCCGTTCTGTACCGCCCAAGCCCCTGCGAACACCTGCTTGCGGAACGCGTTAAGGACTGGCACGATTAAGGTACCAAGTTCAAGCGGACACGCGGTCGCTGCACGCTGTGCTATACACTCCAGAGTATCAACGGCCACTAATGGAATTTGCCAAGCAAGTCCGAGCATTTTTGCTGTGGTTATGCCTACACGCAGCCCTGTAAACGAACCTGGACCAGCCGTTACGCTGATAAACACGGGCGTGGCGGGTTTTGCAGTTTCTTGTGCCAGGATTGACTTGATAGATGGCGCCAGAGTCCGCACACTGCCGATATTACTAGGAAGGGCCTGGCGCGCGATTTCCAAGTCGTCTTCAAATATGGAAACGCTTCCGCCAAATCCAGAACACTCGATAGCCAGGTGTCTCATCGATTGCGAGTTTTATACCGAAAAGTCCGAAATTAGCTAATTTGCGGGAAAGACATCCCCAATTGAAGGCAAACCTAAATAAGTTGAATCTGGAATTGAGTCATCCAGTTCGGCTTGCCCAGAATGAAATGCTAAACCTACAATGTCAATCGATTTTATTGTATTTCAATCTTGCAAGCTAACCGTTTGCTGCAACCCCCCCGTGGAGAGGATTCGGTGCGTCAAGCTCTGATTAGCGATATACACAGCAACTTCGAAGCTCTCACGGCGGTCTTAGCTGACATCCAACAGCAGCGGGTCGACCGTATTGTATGCTTGGGGGACATAGTTGGGTACGGTCCCAATCCATGCGAGTGCTTGGATATGATCATCGACAAGGCTGACTTTACGATTTTGGGGAACCATGATCAAGCGGCCTTGTTCGATCCCGATGGTTTTAATCCCGTTGCATTGCGAGCGATTTATTGGACTCGCGATGTTCTAGACCGAGCACCTGGGCGAGCTGCGTTGGTACATCGTCGTTGGGATTTCCTCAGTGAGTTACCTAAATCAAAATTCGAAAACCGAATCTTGTATGTGCATGGTTCCCCACGTGATGCGACGAATGAATATGTATTTCCAGAGACCGTGTACGATCAAAACCGGATGAAAGCGCTGTTTGACCGGGTGGAATGGGTCAGCTTTCAAGGACATACACATATGCCTGGAGTTTTCACAACCGATGGTGAGTTCATCTGTCCCGAAGACTGCCAGTATCATTTTCGGTTGGATGAAGAAAAGCTGATGATTAATGTTGGCTCAGTTGGCCAGCCACGCGACGAAGATCCGCGAGCTTGTTACGTTGTGATGGATGATCGCAAACAAGAGATCGAGTTTCGCCGTTTGGAATACAATTTCGAAGCGACTATCAAAAAAATCTATAACATTCCCGATCTAGACAATATGTTAGGAGATCGCCTCCGTGGAGGAAGGTAGTGGCGCAAAGTGGTCGCGATTTGCGATGCCAATCAGGATTCGCAAGCGTCACTTCCTCCCAGAAATCGTGTCTGGCTCCGATTACTCAGCAGTGAAACCTTCAAAAAATAAATGTGAATTCTGATTGGAGCTAGGGTAAGTGCGCCGCGCAATCGTCAGCGACATTCATGGCAACTTGGAAGCATTGAACGCTGTTCTTGCTGACTTGCGCATTCAGGGTTGCGAACAAATCATTTGCTTGGGGGACATCGTGGGCTATGGTCCCGAACCTCAGCGATGTGTCGATATCGTGTCCACCTTCGACGCCTGCATTCTCGGCAATCACGATCTGGCTGCGTTATTTGACCCCGAAGGCTTCAGCAGCGCAGCCGAGCAAGCGATTATTTGGACTCGCAAGCAAATCGAAAGTGGCGGCAGTTCGGCAGAATGTCGGCGACGCCTTGATTTTCTTACTCGGTTGCCACGAACGCGACGTGAAGGAGGTATCATGTTCGTGCACGGCTCGATTCGAAATCCTATCAATGAATATGTTTTTCCTGAAGATGTTTATAATCGCAGGAAAATGGATAAGCTGTTTTCGATGGTCCAGCGAATCTGTTTTCAGGGCCATACTCATGTTCCAGGTGTTTTTACACACGAACTTCAATTCTTAAGACCTTCAGAAATTGACTTTACGTACCGTCTGTCGGACGACAAGGTAATGGTTAATGTTGGCTCCGTGGGCCAACCTCGTGACGGTGACTGGCGCAGTTGTTATGTCATTTTCGACGAACCATTTATTACCTTCCGTCGTGTGGAATATGATGTCGAAAAAACGGTTTCCCGCATCTATGAAATTGGCGATTTAGATCGATTTCTGGGAGACCGACTTCGGGACGGAAAATAAGCGGACGGGTTGGTGACTACGTCGAGCCGCGAAATCATTCATCAAGCGTTGTGAAAACCTGTTCACCATCTTTGCATTGCGAGTCTGTTTTCTTGCTCTTTTGGCTGGCAATCCCGAAGGTCGTAGCCCCCCTTGGCTTGCCTGATCCCACTCATTAGACCACAATACATAGTCCAGGTATAAAGCGACGCATCGCTCTCCGGGAAGTAACTCGACCTTCAGAATGGTTTGCGGGAATGCAAACAATCACATTACGCGTTATCACCGGTGCAGATCGTGGCCGAGTCTTCTTAGGCTTGCGTCCACCAATCACTATTGGCCGCGAAGAAGGAAACGTCGTCCAACTCAATGACGAACGTGTTAGTCGGTTTCATGTCAAAATTCAGGAAGACAACGGTCGGTTGGTGGTAACCGATCTCGAAAGTACCAACGGAACCAAAGTCAACGGTCATTCGTGCAATTTGAAGATTCTCAGGTACGGCGACACGATTTCAGTAGGTCGTAGCGTCTTATTAGTCGGTACTCGCGAGCAGGTAGCATCATGGTTGAACGGAGACGATAGTCGCGCAAATGAAAAGCGTGCAGACGGTACTCTCAGCCCGTTAGAAGACGACGATGGTGACATCGACGGCAGCACAGACTTGGTCGCCTCGCCGCGCAGTCCGCGACCTAAACGACGACGTCCATCGCTGCCTCGCGGCTTGACTCCTGGCCAGGCCGCTGAACTTAGAGAACTGTTGGACCACGTGCATGAAAGTCTGCAAAATATTTACGAGCGCGCAAGTGTCGAAGAGGACCGCGGTCGCGTCGTGTTGGACTTGAAAGCTTGGCAGTTGCACTTGTCGATCCAAAGTGAGTTGGCGGAGTTTATTCGTGGGATCGAAGATCCACAAAGCCTGACGCAGCGGCCCAGCGACATTGGCCCCGAATAAGAGACGGTCCCCGAATAAGAACTGACTTATCTCGCCGGTTGACTCTTACTGCAAAGTCTCCCTCCGGTTATCGATCGAGAATCTGGAAGGACGGTAGTGGGGAATTCTCGCTCGTAGCATGTGGATCTAGAATACGATTTCGATCTCCTGTCTGTTGCACAGCGAAGGATGCTTACATGGCCGCGCGACCGTTCGTTCACCTGCACTGTCATAGTCACTATAGCCTTTTGGACGGCGCCAGCTCGATTCATAAATCGATCGATCGAGCTAAGCTACACGGC
>CAZVBC010000383.1:0-6756 GCA_964625155.1 uncultured Pirellulaceae bacterium | reverse complement strand
CAAATTCCTCGCCGATTGCGAACCAATCACCCTCTGTCTTGAGCATTAGGGAATCAAGTTCAATTCCGCATCCAACTAGCTTCGAACCTAAGAACGGTCGCTCGAATTCCGTGGCAGTCTGATAGATGCTGTGAATCACTAGCGCCTTGGCGTCGTTTGTTAGCGCGAGGTCATTCCGACGGAATTGCGATACCAACCATCCATAGTCATAGCCACGTAACTGGAAAACAGTTTCGAGGACCCTTGGCAATTCATATTTCCCATTGTCTCCTTGGAATTGCTCCAGTACCTCGTCAGCGTCAAGGTCAGGACTTATCGAAAGACAATCCTGAACGAACGCATCTACGTCAAATTCGAACTCAGGCTGCATGATTACTCGTCGGACTCAACAGACTGTCCGAAGTCGGCAAGCCTTTTCTTCAGTCGCTCCCTTGCTTTTCTAAGCTGGCGCGAAATTGCGCTATCCGACAATCGAGGCTTGCCATCGTTGGCAAGACGAAGAATCTCTTCTATTTCCCGATTGGAACACTCAAGGCCAATACCGAGTACGTTGATTAGAGCATTGATATCCTTTTGCTCGTCACAAAGGATGCTTTGGACGAGAGTTCTGAGTTCCTTGAACGCAACCTGGTCAACCGACTGGTCGCCACCTGGGTTTGCGGCGTCTTCACTCGACTCAAACACCCTGTTACCAGCCCGCTTTTCCGCGCCTTCCCTTTTCGTCGCATCGCGTAACTTTCCACGACCAATATTGCGAAGAATGGTTCTCATCCGTTCGCTGTTTAGTTCAGCATACTCTGCGCTTCCACTTCTTAGCTTAGCGCTAACCGATTGAAAGCTCTCATTAACGACATCCGTGACGCTACGAATCTTTTCTAACCAACTCGGAAATCTTTTCCGTAGATATGCTCGCAAGTCGTTCTTCAATGCACTCTCAAGTTTTTCGAACGCCTCGTCGGCTTGAACGGAAGCTTCTTGAAATTGCCTCACGTGATCGGTAATACCCATCGAAAACCTCCTTTACCGGAATTGGAGACCAGCGCCAGACAACCGTTGCGTGCTAATTATACCGGTTCATGAACAAGCCGCGAATCGCCTAGCCATGATTTCCAAGGGCTAACGCGGAAAACACACGCAAGGCAGCAGAAAAAAATATTTTCAACGCGATTTTCGCCAACGAATTCATTGGTATTTCGCCTCTCAGAGCTGGCAGCGATCGACGCAGCATGTCGCGATTTGTCCTCTTAGGTTCACAGATGGACATTTGTGTAACTAGAAGTTGGGAGGAGCAAATGAGAATTCAATCCGGAATAGATCCGGGCTCAATGCCTGGGTATGGACAAACGGATGCCGAGGGCGATTCGCACGATCAGACTTACCCCGCAATGCATCAGTTACGAATCTGCGCCAACCGGGTCTTAAAGAGATTTCACGAGGCGCTAGCTCAGCATGAGCCGTTGTACTACCTCGTTTCCAATACGGGGGCAGTGTATTCGGTTGAATCCCAGTTGCACACGAAACCACCAACTGTCTGTCTACAAGTGCCATCGTTGAATTGGGGGCTCGCCGATCTTCCAGTTCCATTGCCGCAATATTGCGGTCCCTGCTCATCGGCGATTGCGTGCTGTTCCAAGCGTCGCGCTTTGGAAGTCAGGGCCGTAATTGATGACCTCATCTGTTGTATTCGCAGTTAGGAAAATTGACATGTATTCAGAAGAGAAAGTCTTGGAATTGTACCAAGGGGCGAAGCATGGCGCTTTCCATGTTTTTGGCATGGGAGTTGACATTCATACTCCCGAAACAGTCGCCAGTGATGTCGTGGCAGACGTACTTAGGCGCAATGAACAAATCGAACGCCCGTTTTCGTTCGGATACATAGCCGGGAGGAACAAGGCCATCGCAGTGTTGCGTATGCACGTCAGAATTCGCGCCAAACGTGAACGTTTGGATGTGAATCAGTTAGCCGACAGTAGTTCCATTGGTGACGACCAGGACATCGACAAACTTAATGACGAGATCTTGAATCTTCCGCCTACTACACGAAGGTACATCCTTCTCAAGTTTTACGGAGGATACTCGGTAAAGCAAATTGCCTTAATCACTGGCGATAAACCGCGGACTATTCAAGCACGCCTAACGAGAACGCTGCAAGAGTTGCGGTTGGCAATTTGACCGACAAGCCAAAACCCACGTGCATGTACCATTGGCTGCAAAAACACCAATCGCACAAGTCATTCTCTGAGATTTCGTGCGATTGGTTCAACCACTCGCTCGGATGTTGTGAGCAACAGACCTGCTCGCGATGCGGTTCTAACAAATACTGCCAAAATCAATCGACACAGTTTTTTTCTGGATGAACTGCGCAGCGTGCCCTCAGGCGCAACTAGTTGTCATGTGAGGCCAATCGCTGACGGCGTGACAATTGAATCCAACGAATCAAAGCATGTACTGAGGAATCCATGGCACAAGACAAGAACAAATCTCTGTTCAAGGCGGAGCTGCTGGCGAACATTCTGCCAGCCAAACCAAAGGGGCTCGACATCGACCAGATGTTTGCGGACGCTGGCGAAAAACAAACGCTCATATGCAAACACCTCGGAGTAACGGTTTTCCTCGCTGCAAACATTGGGCGGACACTCAACGTGATTGCAGCTATGGTTCCGCATGGTGAATGCGAGGATCTGATTGCGGAAGAATTCTGCAAGCCGTATTCCGTTTCAACTCGGACCGCCCAGCGGTATCGCGCAATTGCTTCGAAGTTCGATGTTCTGCTCGACGCTCTTCGCAAAGAGCACCCCGACAAGAGCTTAACTGATCAAGAACTGTTGGGAATGATCTCGATCAACCAAGCATTGCGTCTGATTCGTTCAATTCACCACTCCGCCGACGCGAAAAAGTTATTCCCTCGGCCACCTTCCGTAGACCCTAACGAATGGCTCACTCCGCCTCAGATAGCCGAGCTCGTGGTCTCGTTTCTAAAAGTCGTGGATCTCGATCCATGCGGCCAACAAGGTTTTAACGCCGTTGACGCGCTTCAGGTTGTTTGCAAGCCCATGGATGGATTGAAAAAGGACACACCGTGGAAAGGACGTCTGTATATCAACCCCGGTGTGAAAGGGACCAAGTTCTTTCCGTGGGTCGAACGAACTCTCTTTGAGATCGAACAAGGGAATGTTGAGGAAGCGATATTGGTGCTACCAGCCTGCATGAATGCCAACTATGCGGTCGCCCTGCGCGAATATCCCCGAGCATTCACCTTGCAGCCGCTCAAAGTGACAGGACCCAGCGGTCAGCAACTGATCAAGCTCCCGCTCATGGTGGTCTACGTTGGTCCCCAAGGGCGATTCGGCGAATTCGCCGCAACGTTCAACGTTCCCGACACGTGTGTCGTCTTTGTCCCCGCGAATTGTCGCTCGTAGTTTCTGTTTCAAAGTCAGCTTACCAAGATTTGGAGAGTACCCATGAAGAAGAGAGATCGTTTCCCGAAATCGAAATTGCGTGACGCGATTCGCTCGGAATTGCGTTCCGCACAAAATGACAGTCGAACGGTTTATTGCGTTGGCTTGTTTGGTGGTTGTGGCCTGGGTGTCATCAAGCACTTCATCAACCATCCTGCCGATTTGCACTTTGTGGCAGATGTCCCCGCTGAATTGGATCGAATCCGCCCTCAATTGTTGCAACTGCCCAACGTTTTCGTGTTACCGATCGGAACAAGCCACACGTCGGGTTCGCTACTCGGTCAGATCTATGATCCAAACCACGAGGTCTTCGATAACATCGGGACTTCCTTCGGACCCAACGGAATGTCCAGTCGATCGGGGTTGGGAGAAATCGCTGCTCGCATGATGACAAATGGCCACAGCTTTTCACTCGCTGAAGAACGGTTGAGAGAGCAAATTCTTACGACGTGCGACGGGGCACCAGATGCTATCGATTGGTTGGCCATTGCGAGCAACGGCGGTGGCGCTGGCTTTCCTGCTATGCTCGAATGCTTGGACCGATTCGGTAAGGTCTTTGCATCCATGGACATTCCGGCCAATGTACGGCTCTTGATAACGGATTCGATCGCATACGTTGGAGTTCCTGGCGCGATCCACACGAATGCAGCCAGGGCCACTATGCGTGTGATCGATCTGGTTAAGTCCAAGCAGGGCAGGCCGACCTCGAAGACTTCCGTTAATGTCCGTCTTCTGGCTTTGCCGCCTCTAGGTCGAGATCAAAAGACTCGCTCGGAACTTGGTTGCCTTGACGTTCAGGCATTTGCTTCTAGCCAGCTACAACGGCAGCTTCAAATCGAAGAACCAAATCTTGGTCTCTCGCACGGGCTCGGCAATTTCTCGATCGTAGCGATGGAGGCGTTCAATTCCATCCCTGCCGAGGCGATCGCCAAGATCGTGGCAACAGAGTATTACGCAACACTTGAAGCTGCGCTCTATGCCGTTGGGCCAAGAGTCGAAACGGTTGAACGCATCGATGACGGTAAGGTCGCGCTACCAGTTAGCCGTGAGCCGGTAGCTGCCATTGTAGAGTCGCAAGTATTAGACCTAGACGCCAAGATTCAGGCCACGATACGGGAGGCTGAGATTCCGTCGTTTAACGTCACTGCCTTTACCGTGGACGGCGGGGAGTTCCGCTTGAAAGAAATGTCCGATTACTTCTCTCAGTATCCTGATGCGTTTGAGACTGTGTACCTGAATCTTACCATCACGGCCACGATTGTATCCACGCTACAAGGTGAGTTGAAATTTCAGAGTTCGAAGCTGGCAAGGCTCCGTGCCGAGCAGAGCAAGCAATTGGCTGTTACGCGTAAAGCTTATGTCAAAGCGCAGTCGAATAAGCCCAGGGCGGTTAACTACGCAATCGACATGGGAAGTAAGCTCCGCAATATTTCGGATCAAGTAAACGACACCTGGGCGATTGAATCCGAGCTTGGCAAGTTGCTTAAGATTGCGGAACAGGAACTAGCTTCCCAGAAGTTGCGATTGGAGATGCTACTTATAGCTTTGGACGGGCACCGCAATCGTGGGCCAGCATCGAACGCAGCGCCGACATTCGAATTTGAGACCTTTCACGAAGCGTTCTCTAGGCTTGCCAATTTCGTGGCGGCTTCTAAACAAGTGCAGACCGACATCCTTGCCGCTAGCGTCATCAAAGTCACCGTGAACGGACTGCAAGAGATCGCTGCCGCCGACAACAACACTATCGAAGCCTTGGTTGATGCTTTGTTGGGACCTGCCGTGATTCGCGGCTCGGCAGTTGGCGGGAGTCCCGCCGCAACACACCGCACTATCTACGTCCTGCCGCCCGTAAACGGCATCGTGGGAAACGAGATTCGCACGCAAATTGAAGCACGCAAATCCAATTGCCAAGTCTTCGTTGCGGACTCGTGCCGAAGCGGGGTGAACATCGTTCGCTATCTGATTAACTATCCACGCAGCGAATCTGAAATCCTGCGAGGTTATCTGCCCGCTGAGTTGGCGAAGTCCAGGGAAGGAAGCGCGCAATTTCTCTATTACCCGGACATGAAGTCCATCTCTTAAATCGACACTGCACAGTTCTTGGCAGCGGCTTGGCTGCTGCCATTTTGGTTCGAAATTCTTACAAAAGGAAAATGATGATGCCTGTTCATGGTTCCCTTATCCAATCGCGACAAGCGCCTAAAGAACAAAATAAAACGCAAGTCGCTGCTTGGAAAGTCGTCGCCTTTGTCGCGTTCATGCTCTCGGTAGTAGCGGTGCTTGCGTACGTTGTGCGAGAGAAATACTTTAAGCCTGTCGGGCCAACCCCGCTTGGTCTCGTCTCGCCTTCCCAAAGCGAGCTGAAAAAGGCTCAACTCGCTTCCAAACTGATTGCGCTCGGCAGACAAAATCTCGAATATTGGCGTTTCCAGCCAGATTTGTTTCAGCAACTCGCGCAAACTCTGGATGATGTTCGAACTGCTTTCGATCTAGCACCAGATTCAGTTCAACCACTAATCTCGGCCAAATTGCCTTTAACCACAAGACTTGTCGCGGGTCAGTTTGTTCCTGGCTCAATCGCAACGGTTCCAGTTTCTGTTACGGATTCTTCGGGGGCGTTTGTGGTTGGGGTTAACCCCGGCGACCTTGTCGTACACAACCAAAAAAACGAACGGCTGTATTCGTTTGTGCTCGATGAGGCTCGCACACCGATTGGTGATGCTTCGCTTGTACTACTGCTCGATGCCTCGTCATCAATGCAAGGTAAGCGTATTGAATCGCTAAAGCTTGGCATGATTCGGTTTGTCGCCGGTTGTGGTCCAACCACGCGCATCAAAGTGATGACCTTCGCATCACATGTGGCAGGTCTTACCGACTTCACCATAAGTCGCGAAGCCGTGGATAACGCTATTCGATCGATTGCCGCAAACGGCGGTACTGAGCTTGTGACTGGACTCGAGATCGCAACCAAGTCCCTGTCAGGCCAACGTGGAAAGAAGCGTATCGTTCTATGCACGGACGGCGAGGACCCAAAACTTGCAGCGACTCTTGATACCGTGACCAGGTCTTGTAATGCACAAGCAGTTTGTATCGATGTACTTGCCATTGACGATCCAGCCCTTGACCAAAAGAACCTGCGGCGGTTAGCCCAGTCCACTGGCGGCGAGTTTCTCTTGGCTTCTGACGCATTCGGCCTAAACCAACGCATTGAGTCTCTACTCGTTAAAAGCTCGACGCGTTATTACAAGCTCTCCATCTTTGATCCCCACCGCGCAGTTAAGAGCGTGACTGTGACCGC
>CAZVBC010000382.1:0-6764 GCA_964625155.1 uncultured Pirellulaceae bacterium | reverse complement strand
CTAGGTTGTGTGGAAGGCACCCGGAGCAATCCGGGCCCCTATCCCGATCGCTTTGTTACGTGGGATCTCCCATGTGCGCACGCAATAGGGGCATCTCCTCCGTGTCATCATACGAGTGAGAACCACATGCACAGTATACTGCGTGAGGACGAACTAAGTTGTTTTGGGTTGAGTGTGCGGTCGATGTACCACATCTAGCGCAAATAACGTCAAACGACACTCGTCCCCATGTAGGTTCACAAGTCGACTCGTTTCCGTTCTTGAGATCCAGAAATGGAGTGTAGTTGTATTGAATTTGATATTTGACGAATGATTTGCCATCCAAATCAAATGGAAAAACCGAAACAAGACGCCCGGGGAACCCATCGCATTTTTGGGCGGGCGTGCACACTCCGGTTGCGCCAACATTGTCGAACCGAACGGTTCTCCGAGTGCGTTTACAGTTCGAACAATCGAACGACACTTCAACCGACTTATGGTAGTGAATCACCGAACCATTACTCGGCCGCAAGCAGCACGCGATTTCTCCTACTCGTTGGTATTCCATGGCCATCCCATGTAACGTTGGTGTTCGCGGTGTTCCGGGAGTTGACTCGTTGTGCAATGTGAGACGGCCACCAGAACTACCGTGCAACACTTGGTTTAAGTAAGCCGCTGCGCGGCGGGGTTTATTGTAGCGGGAAAAACGTTCTGATGACTATGAGCGTTGGTTGATCGCTCACAGCAGAATCTAAATCTTTAAATGTTAACGGACCCTGAAATGGATTAAGCATTATGAGGTTCGATGCGCACGACCTGATTGCCGAACAGCGAACCTCCGCCAAGATCCGTTAACTCCTGGCTGGTAAGCTCGTTTAATCCGCGTCGGTCGGGGGACAGTTTAGGCCACCACAAGCCTACCGAAACAATCACGCCGGGTTGTACGTCGTTGGAGATGATTGCTTTGCGTACGATGAAGCCCACGGAGCTGGATATACGAACTGTGGAGCGATCCGCCACGCCGTTTTTGGCTGCGTCACTGGGGTGTAATAAGATCGTTGGTTCTCCGCCAACAGCGTCAATTAACTCCTGAATATTTCCCATCGAAGTATTGATCCAATGCGATCCGGGGGGCGAGATCAAACGCAACGGGAATTCATTCGACGGCTGCACCCGAAATTCAATTTGTTTAGGTGCCGGGTAAAACCGAATCTTGCGGTCTGGAAAATTACTACCATTGGCATAGGGGCGAAAATCCTGGGGTAAGGAAATGCGCAAGCTGCGTTCGCGTGCCAAACGATCAAACGTTATGCCTGCCAAGTGCGGATGGTCACTCGAGAGCAGATGTCGAGCAATCTGTTCAGCGTTCCAACTGAGTACCGGATCATCCAATCCAAGTTTCCTCGCAAGCTGCTGAAAAATCCAACTATTCGGTTTACACTGGCCCCTCGGTTTGATCACCGGTTCCGCCCACTGAAGGTGATAATGTCCATACGCAGTGTAGATATCGGGATGTTCCAGGAACGTTGTTGCTGGTAGCAGAAAGTCAGCATAATCGGCGGTGTCGGTTTGAAAATGGTCGACGACCACAGTCAGCAAATCTTCGCGCATTGCTCCACGGCGAATTGATGCCGAATCAGGCGCAACCGCTAGGGGATTCGAGTTGAACACAAACAGTGCTTGGATCGGAGTCTGAAGATCATTGAGCGCATAGCCCAGTTGATTTTGATTGATATGGCGGCGATCCGGCTTCAGTAAATGCAAGCCTGAATACTTCGAAGTATTTAAACCAAATGCACCGCTCGTCGATAAACTGGCTCCTCCTCCACGATGTTGCCAAGCACCCGTCAAGGCCGGTAGCAAAGTGACGGCGCGCATGGCATTGCCGCCACCTTCATTGCGAGTCATACCGTATCCAACCTTGAAAAATGTCCTTTTCTCCGCACCTATTTGCTGTGCGATGGCTCGTATTCTTCCAGCCTCCAATCCACAAAACTCAGCCGCTCGATCGATAGGCCAATCTCGGCATACTGATTGATATTCAGTTAAATCGGCAGCATGTCGGCTCAAGTAATCTTGATCGTGGAGCCCTAGACGCAGGATTTCGCCACCGATTGCCAGCGCCAATGCTGCATCCGTGCCGACTTTGATTTGCCAATGCTCGTCAGCAAAGCGGCTCGTCTCGTTACGATAAGGATCGATATGCAATATGTGCGCACCACTGTGGCGAGCTCGCGTGAGCCATGGTACCAAGTGGCTATTGGAACGCAGCACATTAATCCCCCACAGCAAGATCAACCGGCTGTGGATAACGTCTTCGGGTGCAGGTGCCAACTTCTGCGGGCCATAATTCGCTTCCCAACCGGAACTGCCAGTCGTCGCACAAATCGTCCAATCGAGTTCTGATGCTCCGAGCGCGCGAAAGAATGCGAGGGGATGATCCCGTTCGACCAAGCCCATCGTGCCCGCGTAACTGTATGGCAAGACGCTCTGTTCGCCATAGTGCTCGATGATTGTCTTTAAGCGATCAGCAATTTCCTCGATCGCGGCTTCCCAAGTGATTGGGGCAAATTGCCCATCTCCTTTTTGGCCGATTCTTCGCTGGGGTACCAACAGGCGATCGGGATGCTCCTGTCGCTGCGGGTACTTTGCCATTTTTACACACGCAAAACCTTGCGTTATTGGGTGCGCCGCGTTTCCCGCCAATTTGACCAATCGATCGCCATCCAATGTCAAATGGAGCGCACACGTATCCGGACAATCCAACGGGCACACTGAAGGCAACACTCGCAGGTTGCTGTGGTGACCCGCCTTGTTTATAACAGATCGGCTTTGAGTGCTAGTGATAGACATCGACGCGGCTCCAATGACTCTTGTTAGCTTGCTCGGCTAGTTGGATAAGTGTTTTTCAAACCACTGCACCATAGCAGTCATCATGCGTTTGTTCCCTTCAGCATCAAAACCATGAGCTGCTCCTTCGATCGTCAATAACTCGCTAGGCACAGACACTTTGCCAAACGCGGCGTGGATCTTTTGGCTATGCCAGATCGGTACCAACTCGTCCTTGTCGCCGTGGACCAGCAAAGTTGGCGCATCGTCAGCCGAGACATGCATCAGTGGCGAGAACTCGGGAGCTCGGCTCGGATCAAATTTCAACGCAGGAAATCGTTCTCGAAGCGGATTCGAAGGTTCGACGTAGGGCGCCAGATCCGTCGGAGGAAAGACGGCGACTACGGCAGCCACGCGCGGTGAAACTGCGTCATTGCTCGCTCGCTCTGCCCCATTGGTCTGAGTTCCGAGTAACAAAGACAAGTGCCCTCCGGCACTAAATCCAAATACCCCCAACCGTTGCGGATCGACTCCATTTTCTTTTGCATGTTCGGAAACATATCGCAGTGCTAAACGAACATCGTCCGCAATCTCGGGTATCAAATACCGTGGACTGCTACCATGACGAACCGCAAAAACAGTAAAACCAGCATCCAATACGGGCTGGAATAACTTTACGAGTTGTTCGTGAGGCGACCAGCGCGATACCCAACCACCGCTAACCATCAATAACAATCCCACACCTCGTGCATTGGACTTGGGGCGATAGACATCCAACGTCATCGCTAAACCATCTTTGTGCCCATAAACCAAATCGGGTGTAAAGTCATATTTCTCCGCACTAGCTACCGGAGTATGGACCACCGCACGATCCTGGCCATAAGTAGATAGCGAACTTTGCATTCCAAGAACAGCCGCGACCAAGATCGTCCGTTTCATCGCCAAATGCAACATGTTTTAACCTATGCATCAATAGAGTCTGGGTACCATCAATCTGATAAGCGATAAGCTTACTGCCATCGAAATTGTACTCCCCCGAATATCAATTCAACACTACAGCAAGCGACCTGCCATCCTTTCAAGGTCGCAACTTTCAGATGAGCTGACACTGAGTGGAAACAGTGGCGTCAATGACCCAATTTTGTGTCAACAGCGAGTTTTTTATGACCCAGCGTCGGTCCGTCTTGCCTGGTCTTGCCTTTCGTCATCGAGTCCAAATTAGTGCCTGCCGGCATCATTATTTCCTACCGAACATCTCAATTATGCTGGGAGCCACCGAGCGCAAGTGCAGATCGCGCTGTGGAAACGCAATTTCGATCCCTGCGCTCGAGAACTGTTGGTAAATCTGTGTATGTAGTTCATGAATCGTTTGCAGGCGGACGTCCAAGCTTGCCAAGAAAGTGCGTACTGTTAAGTTCAAGCTATTGTCACCAAATTGATCGAACACCACTGTGGTTGGCGGTTCGTCCAGCACATTAGGATGGTTGTGGCAAATCTGCTGCAATATGCAACAGGCCAACTCAGTATCGCTGCCGTATGCTACTCCAATCCGAATTACGATTCGATTGGTCGTATCCGAAAGTGTCCAGTTGAGCAGTTTTCCAGTAATGAGATCTTTGTTGGGAATGATCAACTCTTGGCGATCCCAGTTGATGATCGTCGTCGCCCGCATGCGAATTCGTTGTACTGAACCAGTCACTCCGTCCAAAGTTATGATGTCACCGACGCGCATGGGTTGCTCGAAAAGTAAGATAATGCCAGAGACAAAATTGGCGAAAATCTCTTGCAATCCAAAACCTAATCCGACACCCAGCGCAGCGACCAACCATTGAATGCTCGACCAACGCAACCCAATCGTGCTGGAAACAATTACCGTGCCGATCGCTAGAATTGCATAACAACTAATTGTCGTAATCGCATATCGCGCGGCTCCAGTCAGCGGCAGATGTTGCAATAGAGCAATCTCCATTAAACCTGGTAGATTGCGACCTGCAATTACCGTCAACACGACAATCGGAACGACCAGCACGATATTGGAAAGCGTAATACTTACGCGTTGATCAGGTGTATCCCCTTGTACATCCCACAATTTAAATCGATCCAACATGCTAATAGCCGGCAGGACGTCCGACCAAATCATGGCCACAGCAATCAGGCCCGAAACGATGACGAAGCTGGTGAGCAAACGCCTGGTTTGTTCGTTGATTATGACCACGTTGACTTCGGAATCGTCCATGCCGGTCGTGGTTGCCGCCTGGGACTGGTCTCGCTTGGCAGCATCTGCTAGCCGCTGTTTGGCTTGGGCAATCATGATCTTGCGGCGATTCACCAACAACCAGCGGCGCAATAGACTGTACAGCAGCAGCAATCCCGCCAACATCCAAATGCTGGTATTCAAGTGCAAAGCCAGACGTTGAGCTGTGTAATGAAAGCCGCTGAAACTGATTCCAGCCAAAATCAGCGGACCAGCAACGATGGTGGGATACCAGAAGTATCGCAGCCGATCCAACCAACCTCCCGGTCGTTCTCGCAAGTAAAATGCGAATACGCCTTGTTGCGGCACAAACACTCGCATCAATAACACCGAGGCCAACACCATCAGGACCAGAAAGGCTAGGCGGCCAAGCGAGGCTTCCCAGCGAGCATTGGCCAGCCCGTCAAAAATGCCGACCACTCCGACCATCGGCACGCCTAGGTCAATCGCCCACCTCAAATTTCCTGCGACTAACCTACATGTCTCTTCAGGCCAATCAAAGTGCCAAACTCCTAGGCCATTCGGACGGCAGGTTTGCCTCAGCAACTCCAGCGGCACGAAGACCCACACTGCCAACAACAGCCCCTGTGCAAGACTGCGGGCAAACGAGACATCCACTTGCTCGACGACGCTCAATCGCCAAGCAGCGAACAGTAACCACAACGTGATTGGCGCTGCAATTAGAACCGAAAGTATCAACGATTTGACGGTTGGCAAAAATGAAGTTGTGCCTCCTTTGGCCGCTACAATCCCAAGATTGCCTAAGCTTCGCCGGGCACGGGTCTGATTGAACAAGCAAATACAAAATACTGCACCGAATAATAGATACCACCATGGTTGTCGTCTTGCATCGGTGGCGATCGCCACACCCAACCAGCGCCAGTTCTTGAATTCAACTAACCAGCGAAACGCTTCCACGGCTGGTTTGTAGTCGGTCCGTTTCAATTGATCTGCGCTGCGAATCCACAACACGTGTTTCTCGATAAACGCGTGATATTGAGTAACTAACGTTCCTGTTTGTTCCTTGATATCAGCAACTTGATAAAGATCGCTGAGGTAACCATCGACATCCACCCGCATTACTTCGATCAATTCCTTCTCTTTACCCACCAGACGCAGCAAGTAAGGACGGTCAGACGTGTCAGCGGCTAACAGTGAAGAGAGTTTGCTGTTTGAATCGGCTGGAACAGTCCGTTCCCCTTCCGTCCACATGCCGATTTGCATTAGCGAATCTTCCAGTTCAAACAATAGCGAATCTGCGGACTGCATCTCCAGTTGATAATGCCGAACTTCACCATTGAGCGCCAGCAGGCTTGGCAATTCACTGCGCTGCTTGCGAAGAATCATTCCTACCCAACTGTTAAACCCCGCGACGGCCTCCTGACCGTTTTGCGGCTCGACTCGTGTGACCATTTTGCCGAACCGATCTTTCCATTTTTCGAGCAACAAACGCGCGACGTCCAAGTCGCTCTTGGCAGCCGATCTCTTTTTAGCCAAATCCAACCATTGTTGCGTCCTCGCTAATAATCCTTCCCCCAGCTCTTTTAAGCTCTCAGGTATCGAATTGACAAGCTGCTGCACTTCTTGCCGCTGCTGGATGATGCGATCCTGTTTCATCTGATTCAGTTCATCGCTTAACAACCGAACGTGCTCTTGCAGTTGTTTTTCTTCCGACTTGGTTAGCTCCAATTGCAACGGCAAG
>CAZVBC010000381.1:0-6783 GCA_964625155.1 uncultured Pirellulaceae bacterium | reverse complement strand
CCAGAACCATCGTCGATGGCTTTAATGGGACTCGCAGGTTTAGGAGCTTGTGTGGTTCGCAAAGTGCGAGCCAAGAGAAAGAACAATCAGGTTGCTTAGTTCAGTTTAAGACCTTTCTATCGCCAGAGACCAAAAGGGCCGCATTTTTGTGCGGCCCTTTTTTCGTTGGTACTTTGCTCTATAGTTGGCATTCTCAAGTCAGGGCTTTTGTTTTAGACCATTGCTACTTGGGTGTCCGCTTTCCGCTTGCTGATACTTTGCATGATATGATTCCGGTAAAATTCGGATACTGAAAGATTCTGCAAGAAACTGGAGGTCACGATGAAAGGTATTATTTTAGCTGGAGGAGCAGGGTCGCGGCTTTATCCATTGACGCTGGTTGCAAGCAAGCAGTTACAGCCGGTATACGACAAGCCGATGGTCTACTTTCCCCTAACGACCATGATTGAAAATGGAATTCGAGAGTTCTGCCTGATTTCGACGCCCCAGGATTTACCTCGATTCGAACAGTTGTTAGGCGATGGGGCCGCATGGGGGCTGTCGATAGAGTATCGTGAACAGCTTAAACCGGCTGGTATCGCCCAGGCGTTCTTGATTGCTGAGTCGTTTATTGGGACGGATTCGGTTTCGCTGATTTTGGGCGATAACATTTTTTATGGTGGTGATGGATTTCAGCGAGCTTTTGCGACCTTTACTTCCGGCGCTGTAGTATTCGGATATCATGTGAACGATCCACAACGATACGGAGTGGTCGAGTTCGACAGAGCTGGGTATGCAGTCTCGATCGAGGAGAAACCAACGCAACCGAAGAGCAACTACGCAGTGCCTGGCTTGTATATCTATGACAATCAAGTTGTTTCGATCACCAAAGCGCTCCGGCCTTCACGGCGTGGCGAATTGGAGATCACGGATGTGAATGTCGAGTATCTACGGCGTGGGAAGTTGCAAGTGCAGATCCTCAATCGAGGTTTTGCCTGGTTGGATGCTGGGACCAGTAGTAGCCTGCACGAAGCTTCGGCATATGTGCAAACCATTGAGCGGAGGCAGGGGATCAAGATTGGTTGTCCAGAGGAAACTGCCTATCGACGCGGATTTATCTCGTTGGCTCAGCTCGAAAAACTGGCCCTGGCGATGCCCAATTGCGAGTATCGTGATTATTTAAAGGATATTGTAGCCGAAGTAATTAGATCACAGATCTCTTCTTGACCGTTGGAACTCCTAAAACGGATCTTGCGCATATCTGTGGTCCGGAAAATATACTTGCAATCCATTGCGATTGCTCGATGCTAGGCGAGTCAATCAGATGTTGTGAGCCGTTAAGAAGCTCGGGGAACACAGAAAAGCATTATGATTTTGTTGTTAGGGGCAACTGGATACGTTGGCAGAGCTTTTCAATCGGCGCTTCACGATCGAGGCGAGAAATATGGCACGCTCTCGCGCAGCCAGTTGGATTATACCGATTATGCAACACTGGTCGATTTTTTGCGCAGCACTCGACCTTCGTTGTTGATTAACGCAGCGGGGTACACTGGCAAACCCAATGTGGATGCATGTGAATTAGCCAAGGCGGAAACGTTGCAGGGAAACGTGATATTTCCGTTGACGGTTTCCCATGCTTGCGATGTGACTGGCACGCCGTGGGGACATGTTTCATCGGGTTGTATTTACTCGGGTGCGATCGTTCGCGAAAGCGGGGTACAGCGAGTTGAACCAGATTTGTCGACTTCTCAGATGCAACAACTTGTGCGCGAACATCCGGAAGATATAACGGGTTTTGCAGAGAGTGACGAACCGAATTTCAGTTTTCGCAAGCCACCCTGTAGTTTTTATAGTGGTTCAAAGGCCCTGTGCGAAGAGACGCTGGCTGCGGACGAAAAAGTATATCTATGGCGGTTGCGAATTCCGTTTGACAATGTGGACAGCTCTAGGAACTTCTTTTCCAAATTACAACGCTATCCAAAGGTCTACGACAACACCAATTCGGTGTCACATCTGGGAGATTTCGTGCATGCGTGTTTAGATCTGTGGCGAGCGCGTGCACCGTTTGGCATTTACAACGTTACGAATCCTGGATTTGTTACGTCTCGACAAATTGTCGAGCTGATTCGCCGCACACTGGCCCCATCGCGATCGTTTGAATTTTGGGAAAGTGATGCAGAGTTTTATCACTCGGCGGCTCATGCGCCGCGTTCCAATTGCATACTTGCAACCTCAAAATTGCTCAATTGCGGAGTGAGCATGCGATGTGTCAATGAAGCGATCGAAGACACGCTCAAGAATTGGCAGGTGGAACGATAACTTGCTCAAGCTTGAACGCTTAACTCGGTAACGACGCAATCGTCGACTGAGGCATCGGCTTTTTATCGGTGTTTGACTGCGCCGAAGGCTGCGAAACAAGAATTTTTGTGCAGCAAGTCAACGCTTGCGAAACCAACTGAGCGCAGCAAGTCGAGTTGATAGGTCACTGATCGGGGAGAGTCCTCACGATCAATGTACGCAAACACTTTATCGCGATAGTCTGCACCACCAATTGACGTCAGATATTGGCCGTACCGCTCCCACATCATCGAATGAATTTCTTGTTGTTCATGAACAACCAAATCCGTAATCCAAACGCTCCCGCCGGGTTTAAGCAATTCATAGAGTTTTCGAAACGCGCACAGCCAATCTTCATCATCGCGCAAATGGTGAAGTACTGCGGCAGCAAAGATCACGTCGTAATTGGCAGCGACCAGACTGGCGGTACGAAAATCAGCCTGCACAGTGCGAATCGCACCTGAATTGATTGCTGCAACGCGCAGGGCAGCCCGTTCGAGCATCGGAGCGCTCAGATCCAGCAGGTCTACATCAAAGTCTTGACCAGCGACCTGATGAAATCGAATAGTGGTATTGCCGGCACCACATCCAACGTCGAGAACGCGACGGATATTCTTGGTGCAGGATACCGCCGCTTGGGCGATCAGTGACATCGCCAGTGGAGCATCCATGGTCGCAGCCTGACCAGTTTCGAGCGACGAAAACCGCTCAACGTCGTTATCGAAACGCGCGCGAATTTCATCAACTTTCGATTTGCCACAGAGTGGTGTGGGCATCTTGCATAACCCAGTCTTGAAGATTAGACGCCAGAAAATACTCGCTTAAGTTCTATTTCATCGCTGGCGATCATTGTCGTCATCTTCATCGAAATCGGGGTGGAGCGGATCGTCGGGTTCGAAAAAGAAGTCGCCTAATCCCATCGGCAAAGGATTGCCTTTCAAGTGGCGATTTTTGCGCTGGGCAAGTTCTTCGAGGTCTGCTCCGTCTTCACCCAAGCAAAACTGCAGAGCTTCACGCCAGGCATGATCCTTACTAAGCGGATGATCGTTATCCTGAGCCATCCGTTTGAGTGCAAATCGCAACATATTCAAACCATCGCGGGCTGAAAAATCTAGTTTCAGTTCATGCGAACGCTGTAGAAATTCAACCGTCAGAGCCAGCATTTCCGGTTCGGCAAAGGGCAAATGATATTGCAAAATCGCTAGCTCGTCTTGTCGGCTGGGAAATCCCAATGGCAACGTGGGTTGTAGACGACTGAGGATGTAATCTGGAATTTCATAAGTGGAATCGTCTTGGTTCATCGTTACCGCGCTGCGGAAATTGGGATGAGCGGGAATGACGATGCCGGCTACGATCGATTCGACATATCGACGTTGGTCAAACAATGGTGCAAGACTAGCCCAAGATTTTTCGTTCATTCGGTTCCCTTCGTCCAGAACGCACACGCCGCCGCGAATCATTGCGGTAACTAACGGTGAGGCGTGATAGGCCAATTTGCCTTCCTGTCCCAGGACGGGCGTGACCAGCAAATCTTCTGGACGTGTATCAGCGGTGCATTGGAAAACAAACAGCTCTTGACCACGCAACGCTGCAGCAGACATTGCCAAGGCCGTCTTGCCTATTCCCGGCACTCCGACTAACCGAGGTGTTAGCGGCAAATCGGTGGCATCGACAACTAGCCAGCAGGCGAGCAATTGATGTAGAACTTCGCGTTGTCCGATCCACTCGCCTCGATTGGTCAATGCCGTGGCTAACTTAAGCCTGACGCCGTCGATTTCGACAGAATTGGTACTCATAGGCAACCAACAACCCACTTGCTTGAAAACGTTGTTCCGAGGAGCGAACACAGTAACGGGCCACCGCATCGCACGAGATGCGCGAGTTCCACCAGCAATGCATTCCACGATTGAATCGATGTCGAATCGATGTGTGAGGCAAATGCCAAACGCCTTTGTCGAGCAAACTCGGCAAAGGCGTTTCCTCTATGGGGTCGCATTATAACATGGACAGGCTGGTGATGAGCCAGGCACGTTACCTGAGTTTTTGTGGCTCGCGGGAAGGAGTAACTGCTGTGCGATTGCTGGGTGTAGTTGCAGCGGCGCTAGGGGCTGAGGGTTGCTGAGCTGCCTCCAGCAGGTTTTCACACTTCGAATTTTCGATCAATTGATCCAGCCGATTCTGCATTTCTAAGCGAATTTTCTTTTCATTCAGATCCTTGACCAACTCACCACGAACAGCTTGGAAATCCTGCACGATCGGTGTCGACATGCCCTGTTTGTAGAGTATCACGTATTGATCACCGACTGCGATCACGCCCGAAATCTCGCCAGGATTGATTTCGAATGCGGCCTTTTCTAAAGTGGGCTGGCCACTATGGCGTCGAATCGGAGGAACTTTGCCATAGTTGCTGCGCGAGACAGGTTCGATCGAGTACTTAGCCGCCAGTTCTCCGAAGTAAGGTTCAGTTCGATTGGCACGAGCTTCTTTCCAAACGTCTTCGGCCACCCTTTGATTGCTCATCACAATGGCCAGTACTTCGGCACGCGGACCGTAATTCGAGTCAAAGCCCTTTTGTAAGTCCTCTTCTGTGATTTGCACTTTATCTTCGACTAGTTTCTTGAGCGCCACACTGGGCCAAACGGCATCCCGAATATATTGTTCGATGGTCACTCCTTCTTCTTGCAAGACACTTTTAACCCAAGCATCTACGTTTGGTCGGCCATCCGGGTGAATGAATCCCAAGGAATCGGCCGCGCGCGCGATCTCGGCATCTAGATCGGCTTGTACAACTTGCTTGTTTTCTTGCTTGAGGGCTCCTTCCAATAGCAGTCTATTGATTTCCCCTTTGAGGATTTCGCGACCGTGTCTTGCTATGCACTCTGCAGCCAGATGTTCCAATCCCACTGGTTGTTGGTTGATGACACCAGCAACCGCTGGATAGCGTTGTTCGAGTTCTGGGTTTCCAAATACGCGGACAATTTGGCTGGTTTGCTGTAACTTTGCAAAGATCTCGTCGGCTGCTTGGCCAAGCCGTCGATCGCGAATCTCGTCGGTAATACGTTCTTGAATTGCCGGAATCATTTGTGGAGGAGGAGGTGTGGCAGGTAAATGGCGAACGCATTGTAAGATGACGTGCATTTCGCCGATACGGAAGACGGGAGAAATCGTATTCGGTTGCAATTGGAAAGCAATACGTTCCAATTGATCGTCGCCGCTGAACTGTCGGATGGGAGGCAATAATCCATCGACACTGGCGCTGGCAGCATCTTCGCTATGTTCCTTGGCCAGTTTCTTGAAGTGATCTGGGTTGGCGGCGGCTTGAGCGTGCAATTGGTTGGCAAGATTGGCGTCGGACACGGCAATCATCCGAGCCTGAATCTTCGGGCCATATTCGCTTTGCATCATGCGATCGACTTCTTCTTTGCTGACCTGGATCTTGTCTGCTGCTAAAGCTCGCAGGGCGAGCATGGGAAAGACGATCTCCGATGCATATTGCGAAGGTGTGATGTGTCGTTCTTTCTCGATCGTGTCGAGAAACGATTTGGCACCCAGCCCGAATTTGTTAGCCACACGGTGGATTTCGTCTTGCACGTCACCTTCGGTAATCACAATATTCTGAGCCTTGCAAGCCTGCAGGATCAAATGCTTGTTGAGCAAGTTGTCTAAGACAATCGTTCCATAACGACTGAGACATTCTCTAGCCAAATGATCACGTGAGATATTTTGGCCATTGACGATAGCGACGACTTTGGGAATCCGCTCGAGCGGTGATTCGGCTTTGGGTTGATTAGCCTGCTGGGCATTTACGTTGAGGGTCATTGCTGTGCCAGACAACACGAGGCACAGTGCGCCGCCAGTACTGGCGATCCAATGCGAGATTCGACACATTTTTAGGCTCCTCCTGAACCATGGACATGCACCAATTGCGAAATCGCTTGATTCGCCAGGCACGCCGATTACTGGGTCGTGAACACGTACATGGAAAACTAACTCATGGAACGCTGAGGTGACAAGTATGAATCCGCACCAAGTCGCCAGGCTATGGCACTGCGAGTCGGAATTCGTCACCACCAAAATTCCATGCACTATTAAGCAAAGCGCTGGCAAAAAGGCTGAAAATCGTAGCTGTCACCCCTGGTTTGATATACCATCACTTGCAGGATGAATGTTAGTAAAAACTATACGGCGCCGACAAGAGGAATTATTGGCCCGACTCCAACCGCAACACCGCAATGCTATAATCCTCGAACCTTCCCACAGACAACCTCACAGCTTCAATCAATCCGCAATGGGCCAAGCGTAATATCGAAGGCTTGGCTGGCATATTGAGTATCTTGCAATTGAATTGCCAGCGTTTGCGCACGCCACAGTATTTGTTAAGTTATGTTTCGTACAGCCCGCAGAAAACAGAGCCCCTTCATCGATTCTCCCAGAGGTACGGCCATGCTCAAGTTTGTTTGGATCAAT
>CAZVBC010000380.1:0-6808 GCA_964625155.1 uncultured Pirellulaceae bacterium | reverse complement strand
TTCCTGAACTCTTCTCTGTCGGCTGAGCGTCTAATGATCTAGTGGTTTGCGTAATGGTCTGTGGCTTGGCGAGGAGAGGATGATGAAATTACAGTTGCCTATTGTTTTGTTGATGATTCTGGGTGCGAATTTGGCTCATGCAAAGCAGGTTAAGCTGGATGTAGCGATGGCGCATCCGGTAATGCTTACGACGGAAGGAAAAGCTAAGGCGGAAAATCACTTGCGAATCGGTCTGACAGGGTTCGAGCTGTCGAGTGACAAAGAACGCAAGCCGGTAAACGTGGCCATTGTCATCGACAAATCCGGATCGATGCAGGGGGACAAAATTGAACAGGCACGCCAGGCAGCGATGCAGGCCGTCGATCGCCTTCGTGATGCAGATATCGTTTCGGTGGTTGTCTACGATTCTTCGGTCGAAGTAATTGTGCCAGCTACCAAAGCAATGGATCGACGCGAGATCAAAGAAAAAATTCGCCGCATTGTGGCGTCAGGGAACACAGCTTTATTCGCTGGTGTCAGTAAAGGTGCATCAGAGGTTAGGAAATTCATCGACGACAAACGAGTGAACCGTGTGATTTTGCTATCCGATGGCTTGGCGAACGTAGGGCCAGCCAGCCCTTCGGAACTGGAACAATTGGGAACCTCATTGATTAAGGAAGGGATCTCCGTCACGACGATGGGACTGGGGCTAGGTTATAACGAAGATTTGATGACTAAGTTGGCGATGGCCAGCAGTGGCAACCACGTCTTTATCGAAGACGCCGAGAATCTGGCGCGCGTATTTCAAAATGAATTCGATGACGTGCTCAGTGTCGTTGCTCAAAAGATCCATCTCGTTGCCAAGTTGTCGGCCGGCATTCGCCCAGTGAAAGTGCTGAATTACCCGGCTGAAATTTCTGGACAAACTGTAGCCATCGACCTCGGGCAACTATATGCTCGGCAAGAACGATATTTCGTCATTGAAGTAGAAGTGCCCCTTGGTTCATCGGGTTCAAAACGCCCTGTAGCTGATGTTACGGCAGAATACGCAAATATGATTACCGAAACCACGGATCGCTTGGCCAGTTCGGTCGAAGTTCGGTTTACGGATAACGAAAAAGCGGCCGAGGAGGCGATCAACAAGGATGTGCTGGCAGCTTGTGTAATTCAAGTTGCCAATGAACGCAATCGAATGGCTACGCAAATGCGGGATGCAGGTGAAATCGAAGCGGCCAAGAAAGAACTGGAGAGCAATGCCAAATATTTGGACAAGTACTTCCACAAACTAGGCGTACGGGAACTCGAAGAACGCAAATTGCGCAATAGCATCCAAGCGGAAAATCTCTCTCCTGAAAAATGGAATGCCGGGCGCAAACTGATGCTTGAGCAACAATTTGGAGATTCGGTTCAACAATCGTACTCAGGTAGAGGACCCAAGTAATCTCTCGTGAATAAGACTTTTGTTGCTTTGTGGTTGTTGCTAGTGACCGCGATCGTGGCGATCGCGGTCTTGGCGTTCCTCTGGACCGCTCAGCGGCATCAGGATGCGCGTCGCAGAGCGGTATTTTTACTGCAGGAACAATTGGAGCCATACAATCGCGATGTTTCCAGAATCCTCGCTGACTATGAATTGCAATTGCAGCGCCAGTTGACATTATTGGACTTGACTGACATCGAGGCTATCTCTTTCCTGCGTCGATTCCCGTTGGTGGACCAGGTGATTGTGGTCGATCGCGAGAGTAGGATGATTTATCCTCGGATTCAAGATATTGCGATGCGTGAGCAATCTTTGATTTTAGACGCTCATCAAGTATTGGCTGACCGCAGTTTTTTGCCGAACAGTGTGGAGCAGGGTTTCACTCAGAATAATCGCAACGTTTCGAGAGCGGGTGGTCGGTCAGGCTACTTTCAAAGTAATCGGCTGGCCAATAACAGTTCCAGTAGTGGTTGGACAACTTGGTACCACCAACGCAGCATTATCTTGGGATATTGGTGGCAACGCGACTCGGGTGACATCGCCATGATCATCGTCCCACGCGCACGTTGGATGGCGGACATTATTGCTGAATTACCAAGTCAGGGAGCGTTAGGCTATGACAACAAAGCCAAACTAGGACGATGTGAATTAGTGGACAGCGAAGGCAAAGTGATCTACCAATGGGGCGAAACCTCGACAACGACTGAACCAATCGCGGCGCCGGACGCTGAGTTGGCGGTGGTCGAGCCGCTGGATGCTTGGCGTCTGCGCATGTTTGCGTCACCCGAAGGACGGCAGTTAGCCATACACACTGCGAATACGCTGCCAATGATATTTGGAGTTGCAGGGCTGTCGGTCGCTCTGGTGCTGCTTGGTGTAATGGCCACGATCAATCTGCAGCGAGCGATGCGTGTGGCCAGCCAGAGGGTCTCGTTTGTCAATCATGTCTCTCACGAATTGCGGACACCGCTGACAAATATCCGCATGTATGCTGATATGTTGTACGACCAATTGCAACGCGACGAGGAGCTCGCTGGAGATTCGCAGTATACTCCAGACATGCTGACGAAACTGAATGTCGTGCGCCAAGAAAGCGAGCGTCTGGGACGTTTAATCAGCAATGTATTGTCTTTCGCTCGAGCTGGCAACAAACATTCTTCGGAGCAAATTGTAGAAGTTGATGTGGAAGAAATAATTGATGAAGTATTGCAATTGTTTGAACCTCAATTGCTGGCAAGTAAATTCACGGTCGAGCGGCAAAGAGGTCTAGTTCCCAAGATTCGCTCCGACCGGTCCGCGCTGATGCAGATCTTGGTAAATCTTGTCGGTAACGTGGAAAAGTACGGTGCGAGTGGCAAGTACCTATCTGTCGCGACTCGACATGTAGGCGACTACGTGGAGATTTGTGTACAGGACCACGGGCCTGGGATAGCTCCCTCACTGCGCGACAAGATATTTCAACCATTCTTTCGCATCAGCGACGCGTTGCATGAGCCCGCTGGGACTGGGATTGGTCTGACCATCTCGCGCCAGTTAGCGCGGCAATTAGGTGGCGATTGCGAGCTCAGACAATCCTCTCAGGGTGCGTGTTTTTGTGTGCGTATTCGTGGGTGACGCGATGCGGATGGTAGTTTTGGTGGCAGAAGACGATTGGCTAACGCGCTCGGCACTCGCCGAGGTCCTGCGAGAAGAAGGTTTTGTTGTGTTACAAGCCAGTGACGGCGAACAAGCCTGGGAGACCTACCGGTCGCTACGTCCCGATTTCGTGTGTCTAGACGTAATGCTACCTAGGCTGAACGGTTACGAAGTATGCCGCAAGATTCGTGCAACCAGTCCCCTGACGCCAATCATATTCATCACCGCCAAGGGAGAAGAAGTTGACCGTGTCGTAGGACTGGAAATCGGCGGGGACGATTACATTGTCAAACCATTTGGCGTAAAAGAAGTTGTAGCCCGCATACGAGCCGTGGCTAGACGTTGTTTAGGCTCGAGGACACAAGAAGTCGAAACCTCCCACACCACGGAGCCTTTCAAGATGCACGATTTGGAAGTCATGCCGCTTCAATTGCGGGCTCGACGAGGCGAATCGTGGATCGATCTGAGCCTACGCGAAATTCGCATTCTTTCGTTGCTTCATCAACGTGCAGGTCAGGTAATCGATCGGCAATCACTGATGAACTACGCGTGGGGACAGGAATATCTGCCTTCCAGCCGCACACTCGACCAACATATCTCGCAGCTTCGCAAACGTATCGAAACTGACGCCAAGTCACCGAATATTATTCAGACGGTGCATGGCGTCGGTTATCGCTTCGATCCATAAATCAGGTTTCTTGCGGTTGGACCATTGCCGCACAAAGGTGCACTCGAAACTTACTGACGTTTGTCGGCTTTGAGTTGTGCAATCAAATAATTTGCAAGTTCCGCGTGTTCTACGTCGGGGGCACCTGGATAGACCAATTCACATGCCACGCCAGCTTTCTTGCACCTCTCTTGCAACTTGACTCCAAAGTTCGACGTATGCGTAGGATCAGTTTGATCTTTCCCCAGCGCCGGTGGAGCGGAGTAGAACAAATAGATGGGAGGGTCATCGGAGCTGACCAAAGCGTAGGGGGAGTACTCATTAATCCAAGGAACGATTTTCTCACGTTGCGCTAGGAAGGCTTCGAAATCTTGTTGATCCTGACCGTTGACTTTCTTGAAGATACCAAATGCATGACTGCCATAACGGCTGTTGGGTGTCCATTCTTTCATTTGCTGAGGATCCAAAGTAGTTTGTGCGCCGGTCACCGCTGCACACCACAAGCGAGTTGACTGGCGCGCGATTGGATCATCGCTTTGAGGGTTGGCCAGGTCACTGTGAAAGGCTAGCCAAAGACTGGAGCAGGCACCAGCGGATCCGCCTGAAGCACCAATCCGTTGGGAGTCGATGTTCCATTGGGGCGCACGAGCCCTGACAAACTGCAGTGCGCGGGCTGCATCGTGCAACGGGGCCTTCACCGGTGGCTGGATTCCTGCGGCATGTGCCTGCGAAACGTAACGATAATTAATCGACACCACAGAGATACCAGCGCTCAGATAACGGTCGAGGTTGGCTACCCGCGACTTGTCACCTCCCATCCAGCCGCCACCATGAATAAAGAACAGCAACGGTGTAGGTTGAGCCGATTCAGCTTTCCAGAAATCGAGCACTTGCCGTTCATGTTCACCGTACCGAACGTTGGCTTCGGTCGGCGGGCGCTGTGGTGTTGTATCAGTTTTCTTAGTCGACTTAGCTTGCCCCTGGTTTTTCTTTCCCTTAGGCACTTTTTCTTGTGCAACTACGGCACTTGCGCAGAGCATTATCAGGCAAACTACCGATATCGATAAACCAGATCTTCGCATCATAAATTCCTTGGCAAATAAAGTCGCGAAATTGTCACCCCAGTTCAGCCACAATATCCTCGAAGCGAATTCCAGTTGCAAGTCGTTCGGCCCACCACAAACAAACTTACTAGCTCGACCACTGTGATTTGCTATTTGGCGATGCTGAAAATCAAATCGATTCACTTTGGTATAACGTGAAAGAACAGAAATTTGCGAGCGGAATCGCCATTGCCCCCTGCTCGTAGTTTGCTTTGGGGACTGAGGACCCGCAGCTAGCGAGCTAGCGCCATGCGGCACACGCGGTTGTGACTAGCGACTAGAGTTGCGAATTGAACATCCGGACTCAGATGGCTACAGTCAGCGTGTATTGATGTTCCGTTTCAATTGATTCGAAGAGACATCTGGGGTCTTGCCGAGTTGTTTGGTGAGTGTTTCTTGATATCTCCAAAGTTCTCCTGACGGTCCGAACGTTCGCTTATACAGATCTTGACTCACGCAAGGGCTCGAAAATGCAAGTATGAAATACGAATCAAACATGGTGTTGTGGCCCCTGTGCGTGAGAAGCTAACAGGACGGCAAGTATGGTGTGCGAATCGATCGCGTCGCAACACGGCTGTTTGAGAGCAATTATCCAAATCGCGACATCAGCTCTCCTTTCTGGTAGCCTTTAATCGTCTGCGTTCAACACTACACGGGTTGAGGGATTTGATCTAAACTAACGAACTTTCGTGAGATGTAATTCCTGTGCTGTGATATGAACCAAAAAGAATAGCTGCACCTCAATTGGATAGCGGCACTTTGATAGAGCGAATAGTTTTTTGCGGAACAATCGGTCAGAGTTCGTTAGCACTGCGTGATCGAAAGTGATGCCATCCACTTAGTGACTCAACGGGAGAAAATGATGCGATCGTTCGCAGTTTATTGCCTGTGTTCGTGCTTGATGCTTTTGGGCCAACATAGTCAACTTTTGGCGGAGTTCCGAGTCGGAGCGTCAATTGTCGACGTAACGCCTGATAAACTTCCGGTAATAGTCAATGGTGGCATGTTGTCAAGATCGGTCGACACCGTCAAGACTCGGCTACATGCGCGTGCGATTGTGATCGATGACGGACGCGAACGGATTGCGGTCGTTGTTGTGGATAGTTGTATGATGCCGCGAGCTCTGCTGGACCAAGCAAAAGCGCTGGCTGCGCAGAAGGCAAAGATTAAGCCGGAACGGATGTTAATTTCTGCCACTCATGCACACTCAGCTCCGTCATCGCTGGCATGTCTGGGGACAGAAGCCGATCCGGACTATGTACCTTTACTCCGCATCAAGTTGGCGCAGGCCATTCTGGATGCTGAACGGAACTTGGAGCCCGCGCGAGTGGGGTGGAACGTGAGCAACGCTGCGGAGTACACGGCCCTGCGGCGTTGGATTAGAAGGCCCGATCGAATTGCTGAAGATCCTTTTGGTAATCCGACTGTAAGGGCCAACATGCACGCGGGGCGCATTTGGGACGACGTCACTGGCGAATCGGGGCCGGAAGATCCCGATTTGGCGATGATCTCGTTTCAATCAAAAGATGGCAGGCCTTTGGCGGTGCTAGCAAATTTTTCGATGCACTATTTTGGCGACCAATCGTTGAGCGCGGATTATTTCGGTCTGTTTTGCGAAGGACTCAAACAGCGTTTAACCACTGGCCAGCCCACGGGGAAGAAGCCTTTTGTTGCCATAATGTCGCACGGATGCAGCGGAGATATTTACCGCGTGGATTACAAACAACCGACTTCGACCAGTCCGACAATTGAAGAATATACAAACGGACTGCTGGACATCGCAGTCTCTGGACTCGGGTCGATCCGGTATGAAGATAACGTTGATCTCGCGATGAGCGAAACTCGGATGATGTTGAAATACCGTGTTCCGGACAAGCAGCGATTGGAGTGGGCTCAGCGCATTGTAAGCGCCATGGGTGATCGGTTTCCCGGCGGTCAACTTGAGGT
>CAZVBC010000379.1:0-6840 GCA_964625155.1 uncultured Pirellulaceae bacterium | reverse complement strand
CAGTAGTGCCACGGTTCACGAAGATCAGCAAGCCGCACAAGTCGACGTACGCAGAGCATCGCTGCAGCGGTTCGAAATGAAAAAGTCGATCAATCTGTGGGCCTTTCCTTATCCACAACGCATGAATTTGCGCGAGTGTTTAGAGTTGGCCAAACGAGCCGGCTTTGATGGTATTGAACTGAATTATGACTTGGACAACGATCTTTCTCCGAAAGCAACGCCGCAAGAGTTAGCATCGATACGCAAGATGGCTGACCAAATCGGCATCGAAATCAGTGGCCTTTGTTCCTTTTTGTTTTGGCCCTATCCCCTTTCTAGCAATGACCCCGCCAAGCGTGCGCGAGGTTTGGAGTTGGCAGGCAAAATCGGGCAAGCGGCTCACCATATGGGAGTTGAAAACGTATTGGTGGTGCCCGGAGCAGTACACATTCCGTGGCGCGACGACCATGAACCAGTACCAAACGACCTATGTGATCGTCGGGCACGAGAAGCGGTGGGAGCATTGCTGAAACAGGCAGAAAAACTGAACATTTCGCTGAACATCGAAAACATCTTCTTTAACGGCTATCTAATGACTCCGATGGAGATGAATGACTTCGTCGACAGTTTCGGCAGTTCGCAAGTTCAGGTCCACTTTGATACTGGCAATATCTCCATGTTCCAGCACGCAGAACATTGGGCCGCGATACTTGGGAAGCGGACAAAAAATGTCCACTTTAAGGAGTTTACAAAGAAAGGAACCGATTATTCGCTGGAGACCTTTCGGCCATTGCTGGATGGGACCACAAACTGGCCAGGAGTCATGTCGGAACTAGCTCGCACCGATTATCGCGGGTTTGTAACCTTTGAGTACTTTCATCCTTATGTGCATTATCCGGAAGCATTGATCTATCAAACTTCCGATTCACTCGACCGCATATTAGGTCGAGTGCCAAACAAGCTTTCATGACCTTCCATGCGGGTCGTTCGTGAGTCAGGCTAAAACATAACCGACGCAGCTTGATTGAGAGCCTACAATACAGGTGTTTACTCGGCCAGCTTACGCAGCACTGTCGGTAGAATTCCGCCGTTATGGTAGTAGTCAAGTTCGACTGGCGTATCGATGCGCACGACCACATCAAATGACTTTGTGCTTCCGCCAGATGACTTCGCCGTAACAGTTAGTGTTCCTCTGGGTTTGAGTGTTTGGTTGGGCGTGCCGATATCGAAGTGTTCTTCGCCGGTCAACTTCAGCGATTCCCAGGTATCTCCGTTGGCGAACTGTAATGGAAGGATTCCCATACCGACCAAGTTGCTTCGGTGGATTCTCTCATAACTGGCTGCAATAACAGCTCGAACGCCAAGGAGGTAAGTTCCTTTCGCAGCCCAATCTCGGCTACTGCCAGTTCCATATTCGGCACCTGCCAGGACGATCAACGGAACATTGCGTTCACGATAGCGCATCGCTGCGTCGTAAATGCTCAGGGTTTCACCACTAGGCATATGCTTGGTGATGCCCCCTTCGGTACCAGGCACCATCGCATTGCGAATGCGAATGTTCGCGAATGTCCCTCGCACCATGACACGGTCGTTACCACGTCGAGCGCCATAGCTGTTGAAATCTCTCGCATCGACACCCTGTTCGATCAAGTACCGTCCGGCGGGCCCGTCCTTAGCAATTGAGCCGGCCGGTGAAATATGATCAGTGGTCACCGAATCAGGCAGTACCGCCAAACACCTGGCATCGAGGATCTGGTTGGGTGGAGTTACCTTAGTGGTTATACCCTCAAGGAAAGGTGGCCTCTGAATGTATGTGCTCGTAGAATTCCATTGGTACAGGGCGCCGGCAGTGGTCTTGATGGCGTTCCATTTGTCGTTTGATGAGATCGCCGACGAGTATTGTGATTGAAACATTTCAGGCATCACACTGTTGTTGATAGCCGACTCGATTTCCTCGTGAGTTGGCCAAATATCGCGCAAGTAAACCGGGGTCCCCGACGCGTCGCGACCCAACTCCTGTGTTTCAAAATCAATGTCCACAGTTCCCGCTAATGCATAAGCGACGACCAGAGGTGGGCTAGCCAAATAATTGGCTCGCGTCAACGGATTAACACGTCCTTCAAAGTTTCGATTTCCTGATAACACCGCAGCGGCGACCAAATTCCCGGATTTAACTGCCGCTGCAACAGCGTCAGGTAGCGGACCACTATTTCCAATACAGGTTGTACAGCCATATCCAACAACGTGAAACCCGAGGCTAGCCAATGAATCAAGTACTCCGGCCCGCTGAAGGTATTCAGTGACGACTCGCGATCCAGGTGCTAGTGATGTTTTTACATACGGTTTGGATTTCAATCCTCTTGCGGCAGCTTTCTTGGCTAACAAGCCAGCCCCCAACATGACAGAAGGATTCGACGTGTTCGTGCAACTGGTAATCGCAGCAATTACTACTGCCCCATGCGTGATCTTCTCTGATTTCCCAGCGTGGTGAACATCGCCTACACTTGATTGCTGTTCAGCGGAGAGCCCGAATCCACGTTCGGCGATTGGAGTGGTTAGCGACTTGGAAAACGACTGTTTTACGTTCTTTAGTGCCACGCGGTCTTGAGGGCGTTTGGGGCCGGCCAAAGAAGGCTCGACAGTTGATATATCCAATCGCAATACTTTACTAAATTCCAGTTCGGTTCCACCATCGACCCTGAAAAGACCTTGGGCCTTCATATAAGCTTCAACCAATTGCACCACCTTTTCATCTCGGCCCGTGCGACGCAAGAAATTCAGCGTCTCAGCATCGACTGGGAAGAATCCCATGGTCGCACCATACTCGGGTGCCATGTTGGCGATGGTGGCTCGGTCGGCCAAAGACATTTTGGAAACACCTGCCCCAAAGAATTCGACGAACTTCCCGACCACACCTTCTTTGCGCAGAATCTCGGTTACGCGCAGGACCAAATCCGTGGCAGTCGCACCCGCAGGCAACTTGCCGCTCAACTCAAATCCGACAACTTCTGGCATTAACATGTACAAAGGTTGCCCGAGCATGCCGGCTTCGGCTTCGATTCCGCCAACGCCCCATCCCAGCACACCCAATCCATTGATCATGGTGGTGTGACTGTCGGTACCGACCAATGTATCGGGGACCGCAACTGGGCCTAAATGATCTTGACGCACGGAGACAACATCTGCCAAATACTCGAGATTGACCTGATGAACGATTCCGGTACTGGGTGGAACCACGCGAAAGTTATCGAACGCCTGTTGCCCCCATCGCAAGAATTCATAACGTTCAATATTCCGCTGGAATTCAAGTTCCACGTTTCTTTCAAGAGCATCCTCGGTGCCAAAATAATCGACTTGAACAGAGTGGTCGATCACAAGGTCTACGGGGATCAACGGATTGATTTTCTTCGGGTCACCACCTAGAGACTTCATGCCATCGCGCATGGCCGCTAGATCGACTACAGCGGGCACGCCAGTGAAGTCTTGAAGGACAACTCGCGAAGGCATAAACGGAATCTCGACCTCCGCAGGCCGGGCTGCATTCCAATTCGCTAAATTCTTGACATCTTCTTCAGTGACGACATAACCATCGCAGTTACGTAGCACAGATTCCAAAAGAATTCGAATCGAAAATGGCAATTTGGATATGCGTCCAATTCCGAGTTCTTCAAGCCTTTGCAGTCGGTAGAAACCGAGTTTTCCAAAGGAACCGGTAAGAGTATCTCGTGCCGAGAACGGATCGCGTTGCAACTGGTGATTTGTCATAGGTTTTGGACTCGGGCAATCACAGCAAGCTGGGTCAATAAGTTGTTTCTAAGTATTCCGCTATTTAAGAAGAATTAATCAAGTGGAGCATTGTAATCAACACTTGGACACTTGTCTTGACGGTTCCAGGCACAATTGACAACAACATGCATGTAACATCAATCGTACAATTGAGAAACTAGGTGGTGCGGGCAAAGCCTGGCGCTTGTAACGAAAGATCTGAATATTCCCTACGTTACCGTTCGATCTGTGGGTTGGGCAATAAATTGTGCTCGTGACCCTTGAGCGATTTGATCGGAGAACGTAGATGAACGTACGTCGGCTGACATTGGCCCTGGCACTCTCCGTTGGCATAGCTGGAACTAATTCACTTCAGGTTAATGGCCAGCAATGTGATGGTAACTGTGATGGTCGGACCTGCAAGTCCTGCTGCGACGACAATGGAATTCTGGACCGCATGGGCAATGCCGCAGCCCGATTGGAAAGCCACATGCGTTCACAATTCAGGCAAATGGCACACCTGTCTCCGCAGGCGTGCGACCAAGTGGAAAAAGGTTGCGACACATTGCCAGGAAAGAAATGCATGCAATGCCAAAGTCTGCATACACAGCAACATCAGCAAGAAAATCGAACTACACCTGGACCTACGGGGCAATTTTCTCCGCACCCCATTTCACCTGACTCTAGCGGAAGTGGATCGTCTAGGATCCAACCCAACCCCGGCTCTGAAATGCAACATGGGCCACCGGTACCTGCTCCCTTGCCAGATGATCCAAGCAACGACGCTAAAAACGACCCATTCAAAGATGATACGGCAATGTATTGGCGGTCGTCCCCCAGCGGCGCTCGATCGGTTGGCTATATGCGACATATTTCCACGGAGTCGCAGGATCAAGGTAGAACTCAGCACTATTATGCAGAAGCGTTTAGTCCGCAAGCATCAAATGCCAACATCCGATCCATTTCCAGCCCCAGAACGGCCGATCGCCTAGTCGCTGACCAAAACCTCTCGACTCGGCAATCCAGCCGTCAAACATCCAATGCACCTGGGAGCTCTCGACAGTTCTTGTCAAGCTCCAGCAAGGATGTGGCACGTGAATTTATCGCTAGCCCACATTCGATAGCTGATGTCGTTCCAGCTTCTGCTGTCGCACCGATTGCTGCCAGCGCCACGGCTCGCATCTCCGATTACGGCAATACAACCGCGCCTCAAGCAGTTCGCAACCCCAATCGTGCCGCTTGGTACAACAGCACGGTACCGGAGAATCCTCTCCGTTATCGACGATAAGAACGGGGAAACAACTAAACTTCAGCTAATACTGACGTCATTGATTTGCTGCCGAGACCGTTTACGATTTAATCGCACGGTTTCGGGGCAAATATTTCGACAATCCTCTTCGTGTTCAAGATCGTAGTCGTTGCTTCGTAGTCGAGTTGAAGAACGCAAACTGGGCGCTGATAATCCGTTCCCATATCAATATATCTTCAGGGGACAGCGGAACTTTTCCAATATTCCCGCCACGGCACAATTGGGACTCCCGCACCCATTGTGCCTTTTTTCGTTTCGGTCTCCGTTGATCATTTGTTAGTTGGACATCGACACTTGGTGCACCAAACATGGTCCTGAGCCCGAACTATTTTCTCGTTTAACCGCAGCCAAAGGCGAGGACATGTATGAATCTGGCATAATTACCATTTGGAGTTGACATCTGGGTGTTAAACGATTTCGGCACAACGACTTAGCTCCTTCTGCAATAGTCGAAAGTGGCGTTGTCCAATTAGTCTTAGTCATCCACTGAGGATCTTTACCTGTTGAAATCATGGCGGTAAGTTTCACAAGCGGTAAGCTGCCTACGAAAAGTCGTTGGGCGAAGGACGATTGAGCATTTACCGTGATATCGGAGTACTTGCGCACTTGCGATTTTTTCAGGGCGATACAACGCTAAGGTTGATGTCACGTACTAAGTTTTGGTTTTTGTAGTGGAGTCGGCGTGAGCTGCCCGCTAAAATAGCCAGCAGTGTACTGAGTCAGTAGTTGGAATCCGCAATTACAAACTTTCCCAGTCCACAACCGCTCCGGCGGATCGTTTCTACGCACAAATTAACTTGTCGTTTGCAACAGGTTAGTTTGCAATAGGTTATCCCTCACAAACATCCCCATGAATTACTCCGCCGTGACGCTTGTGATTGTTCTCTTGCTTACCGTCGTTTCCGTCACCGCGTACCAATTCTGAGTCCATTGAATGGCAGCTCGGTAAGAACCTCGCTCTTCCGTTTTCCGCGAACCGTAAATCTTAAGATGTGACAGCTAGCATAAATTCATTTGAATACGTGAAATCAGAGAGAAATAACTTGGATTTGTACTTTAGAGCTGCGTGCGAAGCAGCGCGCGTGGGTGGCGACGTCTTACGAAGTTATCGCGGGAAATTTACGACATCTGAGAAGTCGCCTAAGGACTTGGTCACCGATGCTGACCTGGCATCGCAGAAAGCCATTCGGGAGTTCTTATTCGCAAAATTCCCCAAACATGCTTTTCTAGGTGAAGAATCGACTCCGGACGAACGTCAAAAGGCACTCGCGAGCGACCGCCCTTTGTGGGTTGTCGATCCGCTTGATGGGACAGCTAATTACGTGCATAACCTGCAAAACTATGCCGTTTCTGTAGCACTTGTCAGCGGCGCTGACGTGGTTGTTGGTGCGGTTTTTGACCCGACCAGCAATTCGATGTTCAGTGCGTCGATCGATGGGCCAGCGACTTTGAACAATCGAGTCATTCGTTGCAGCCAATGTACGCAGTTAGATCAAGCGATGGTGGCGTGCAGTTTCCCAGCCGGTGTCAAGCGAACCGATCCTGAGGTTGGCCAGTTTGTCGTCGTTCTCGAACGTTGCCAATCCATCCGGCGACTTGGGTCGGCAGCTTTAAATCTGTGTTACGTTGCTGCTGGCTCGCTGGATGCTTATTGGGTACAGACAATCCAGCCGTGGGATGTCGCCGCAGGCTACTTAATTGCTCAGCGCGCTGGTGCCAAGCTCAGCAATACATCGGGTGGAGCGTTCGAGCTGTGGAAGCCCAATATCTTAGCTTCCTCAAGCGAA
>CAZVBC010000378.1:0-6870 GCA_964625155.1 uncultured Pirellulaceae bacterium | reverse complement strand
CAGTCCGTTGCTCTACCAACTGAGCTACCTGGCCAACGTCTCGTGAAAAACTAATGCTATTGCCGATTATCAATCATGTCAACTGGTTCCTCCTCAAGCGGCCCGGCATGGGCGTGTAGACTTTCGGATACTGCAAGGTATGCGAATCGTTACGCAAGGTATGCAAGTATGCGAATCGTTTCGTTGCGAGTCGTCGAACCACCGGCTTAAGGTAGGCCGGTGGTTCGAGTTCAAAAGCAGCTTGTGATTTTGTTTCGGCGATCGATGATTGAGATTTTACCGTGACAAAGGACTGCTTGCGCACTAGCGCAATTGTTTTTAAAGCATCCAGCGCAACCTGCTCGGTACGATCTTTCCTGCCGCTCGCTTTATTTGCCGATTTGGGCCTCTAAGCTGGCGGCTCCATAAATCTTCTTTAGAGATTCTAACAGTGCAGCAACGTGGACACCGACGGCCCGCGATTGGTGTTCACTATGATAAAAATCTGCGGTCAAACTCTGGATATTACCGTCGAAGATGATGCCTACCAAACTGCCATCTCGATCAACGATTGGGGAGCCGGAGTTTCCTCCAATGATGTCCGCAGTGCAGACAAAATTGAACGGCGTGTTCGAATCTAGACGTCCTTTGGCCTGATGCCAACTTTGCGGAAGCAACCATGGGTCTTTCTTTCCATGGACAGATTCATGCTCAAAAGCTCCACCCATGGTGGTTTGTGGAGCGACCGTGGTACCATCTTCATCGTAGCCTTTGACCAAACCAAATGCTAAGCGGAGTGTAAAAGTGGCATCGGGGTAAGCAGATTCGCCTTCTAAGGCAAATTTGACTTCGGTAATCTTTGCGTATGCTTGTCGCTCGACTTCATCCAGTTCCTCGGTTTTGAGTCTCAGTCGTCGATACTCAGGTTCCATGATGCGAGCCAATTGGATGAGTGGATCTGTACTTTGTTGTATCCCAGTTACTTTGGCTTGTGCAAGTTTTTTTCGTGCTGCGACATCGAACAGTTTAGTATTAGCGACCAATTGTGCGGCTCGATCACGTGGTCCCTTGGCATCGAGTACTTTGGCGACCAATTCGTCGTTACCGCCACGCGCTTCCATGAACCTAGCCAATTCGTCGGCTAGTTGAGCACGTTCAAGGTCGTCATACAAAGGAGCCGGAGAGAAAAGATCTTGTTCGAGCGATTGTCGATTGGAGTCGCGAAATTCTCGCAGCCGTTGGTCGCTGGGCTTATTATCTTCTGCGGCCATTAAAACCAGCGTTTCCGCGATCCCAAAAATACGACTGCGCAAGCTGGCTTCGCTGTTCACCAGTTCCAAGCGAGCTTGTTGAACCTCTGCGACATCCTTCCAGGCACTAGTGGCAGAAGCTAGTTTGTCAGTGGTTGCGGCTTTATCCTGCATCAGTTTTTCCAGCGACAGTTTGGACTTCATGAAGCTTGGATCCTGTAGTCCGGCGAGCATGCCATAATAGGCCTTGCGTGAATTCTGAACGCCAAACAACTCATCCTGGGCTCGACGAACCTGTTCCGGGCCTTCCAAGCCATATTGCTGGAGCATGATCTCCTTGCGTCGCAGCAAATCGAGCATGTGTGGCATGCGATGATCACGTTGATACTCGAGTGCGTCCGTGGTGAGAATGCGTCGTGTGCGGCCGGGGTTGCCTGATACGAAGACCAGATCACCGTCTCTGGCGCCTTGAGGGTTGACTCGCAAGAAATGTTCGATTTGTGCCGGTTTATCGTTCTCGTAGACTCGAAAGATCGTCACATCTAGGCAGTATCGCGGATACTCGAAATTATCTGCGTCGCCACCAAAGAAGGCCGTCTCAGCCTCGGGTGCCCAGACTAATCGCACATCGGTATATTGTTTATAGCGATAGAGGTGATATCGCGCGCCACCATAAAGCGTGACTACATCGCTGCGCAGTCCAGTTGCTTCCTTCGACGCTTGTTCGATACGGGCCATCGCCGCTTGTCGAGCTTTAGAGGCATCACCGGCAGGCATACCCGGCTTGACCGCTTCGTTGACTCGTTGAGTGACGTCTTCGATCGACACCAATTGATTCAATTCCAAGTCTGGCGCTTTGAGTTCAGACGCAAGGTCTTTGGCAAGGTAACCGTGCGAGTGAATATTTTGCTGTGGCGTCGATAGTTTGTATAAAGTATCAGCCGCCACATGGTGGTTGGTCAGAACCAGTCCGTTACTGGAAATAAAGGAAGCAGAGCCGCCCGAGTTAAAGCGAACGCTCGACAACATCACGTGGTTTGCCCATTCCTCCGTTGCCTGGAAACTGTGTTTCTCTGCTAAGTGCTTTTTGGGGAGAGCATTAAACAGCCACATCCCTTCGTCTGCCCACAGTGGCGCATTTAGAAGTACGATACAAACAGTGACTAGACTACGTAATTTCATTTACAGCTACTCCTGAAAGTCGAATTTGTGGTCATGCCATGTTGTTTGGAAATTATCCTACGGTCACAATTGATTCACCAATTTATCGCCACTAATTATTCCGCAGACGGATGCACGCATATAACCCTTGCATACTTTCCAGAATAAAAAGTGACAATGGGGCAGCCATGACTCGAACGGCCCACACATGCCGAATGACCTTTGCGTCCAGTTTGCACAGAACCAAATATCTAAAAACTGAGTGAATTGTAACGACTATGAACTGTAAAACGTACGGGGCGGTTTTTGCTGTCGTAATTTATTTGGGGGCACTGAGCATGTGCGCGCATTCGTACGCCCAAACTGCATCTCGCATTGGCACTTACGATCGGCCGGTTGGGCCAGGCAATCAAAGTCGTAGCGTAACTTATGCTCAACATGGGATGGCGGCAACCAGCGATTTGCGGTCGACTCAGGTGGCGGTCGACATTCTCAAGGCTGGCGGTTCGGCCATCGACGCAGCGATCGCGGCCAACGCAGTTTTAGGTGTGGTGGAGCCGATGAGTTGCGGAATTGGAGGGGATTTATTCTCCATTGTCTGGGACGCGCGCGAGAAAAAACTTGTTGGGTTAAATGCTTCTGGACGAGCTCCAAAGTTAGCGACGTTGGAGGAACATCAACGCCGTGGACTCGAATTTATTCCCACATATGGCCCGCTTTCTTGGTCCGTTCCAGGCTGTGTCGCAGGTTGGTACGACCTTCACCAAAGGTATGGCAAGCTGCCATGGGCACAGTTGTTCCGCAGTGCCATCGACTTAGCCGAAAATGGTTTTCCTGTTGCACCAGTGATTGCAGGCTATTGGGAAGCGGCGGAAAGCAGTTTAGCTCAGACGCCGGAAGCGGCTAGGACCTTCTTGCTGGATGGTCAGCGAGCACCAGTGGCAGGTGACTTGATGCGCAATCCTCGCTTGGCGGCCAGCTATCGTTTGATTGCGGAGCATGGTCCAAAAGTTTTTTATAATGGCTCGATCGCTGAGCAAATCGACCAGTACAGTAAAAAGGTAGGTGGACTGCTAAGAAAGGACGATCTGGCGGCACATACGAGTGATTGGCTCGAACCAGTGTCGACAAATTACCGTGGTTACGATGTATGGGAGTTACCACCCAACGGCCAAGGGATCTCAGCCTTGCAGATGCTCAACCAGCTCGAGCCTTACGATGTGCGCGCCATGGGATGGGGCTCACCCGAGCTGGCTCATCTGTTCATTGAGAGCAAGAAACTAGCATTTGCGGATCGGGCGCGATATTACGCGGATATGTCGATGGCCAAGGTGCCAGTGGAACGCTTGATCTCCAAAGAATATGCACAGGAGCGCGCAAAGTTGTTCGATCCCACCAAAGCGGCAACTAATGTACCGGCGGGCGACCCGAAACTGGTACACGGAGACACGATCTATTTGTGCGTCGTTGATTCCGACCGCAACTGTTGTTCATTGATCCAGAGCATCTATCACGGATTCGGCAGTCAATTAGTACCAGGCGAGACTGGATTCGCTATGCAAAATCGTGGTTCCATGTTTGCGCTTTCTGCACAACATCCCAACGGCATTGCTCCTGGGAAACGACCGTTCCACACGATTATTCCAGCGATGGTAACCAAAGACAAAAAACCGGTGCTGGTGTTTGGCGTCATGGGAGGAGATATGCAACCGCAGGGACACGTGCAAGTATTGATGAATTGGATCGATTTTGGCATGAATATTCAGATGGCAGGTGATGCGGCCAGAATTCGGCACGAAGGGAGTGCGACGCCGATGGGAGGCGAACAACAATCTGGTGGTGGGACCGTGTTTCTCGAATCTGGTTTCGCGCAAGGTACTTTGGAGGCGCTGCGAAAGAAAGGGCATGCTCTCAGTACTGGAGGCAGCTTCGGTGGCTATCAAGCAATCCACATTGATTGGCAACGCGGGATCCTGGAAGGCGCTACGGAGTCACGAAAAGACGGGGCCGCCCTGGGTTATTGAACTATCAACGAAGGAGGATTGACTTTGCGTATTTTTTGCACGTCCGTAATCTGTGTAATTTTTTTAAACATCATGCAACTGCCGACCAGCGCGGACGACAGCCAGTACACACTCGGCCCGGATTCTCAGCGCCAGCCAGATGTTCCACACGGAACTGTCACGGAAAAAGTATGGCATAGCAAGATCTTCGAAGGTACGGTGCGGAGATATTACGTCTATGTCCCTGCACAATACTCTGCCGAACGGCCCGCAGCAGTAATGGTCTTTCAGGACGGACATGCATACGTTGGGCCAGATGGGCAATTTCGAGCAACAAATGTCTTAGACAACTTGATACACCGAGGTGAAATGCCGACAACCATTGGGGTCTTTATTGATCCAGGACACAAAGGTGATCCATTACCCGATAAACCTGGGTGGCGTCCCACTCCCAAGAATCGCAGTTTCGAATACGACACGTTAAGTGACCAGTATGCTCGGTTCCTGCTGGACGAAATTCTTCCTGCAGTGGGCCAAGAATACAAGCTGACGAACAATCCCGAATTACGAGCAATCTGTGGAATCAGTTCAGGAGGGATTTGTGCCTTCACTGTTGCTTGGGAACGTCCGGATGAATTTCGCAAGGTGCTCAGTCATGTAGGCAGTTTTGTCAACATTCGTGGCGGCCACAACTACGAAGCACTCATTCGCAAAACAGCCCAAAAACCAATTCGAGTCTTTCTGCAAGATGGTAGCGGTGATTTGGACAACGAGCACGGTAATTGGCCACTAGCGAACCAGCAAATGGCCGCGTCACTGAAATTCAAGGGCTACGATTACCAGTTTGTCTATGGTGAAGGGGCACACAACGGCATCCACGGCGGGGCGATCTTGCCCGATGCGATGCGATGGCTTTGGCGCGACTGGCGTCATCAATCCCCTTGAGCTCGAGGCGTTGTTCGACGTCGCAGAGTTGTATTGTCAACGAGAAATGGCAGTCTGCTGGAGCGGTTATCGTAACTATACAGTTGGTCTAACGAATGGATTTCTCCAATGACTTCACGGATGATTTGGCTGATGGTCGTGTACCTATCGCTCCAATCGGTTGCAGTATGCCAGGAAGACGCTATGCCTGAATTCCCGAATTTCAAGATGCCGACCATGGGTGGCAAGCAACTGTGGTCTGATTATCGTTGGTTTCACGGCTGGAAAGTTCAAAAGAATTTGGTCACAGGTCATTGGCGATTGTTAGATCCGGCGAACATGCGACTCGCTTGGGGAGGCCGAGAGCAATGTTTGGAAGCCTTGCAGCAGATCCTATCATCAGATGAAAGACAAGCTCCTGAGCAGGTCACGCTGTTATTACATGGACTGTTCAGGACGTCGCGTTCGATGGCATCCATTGGCAAATATCTCGAAGAGAAAGGACTCGGAGAGCCCGTGTCGGTCGAGTATGCGAGCACGCGAGCATCGATAGCCGATCATGCGCAAGCGCTGCGCGAATTGGTCGAAAACATTCCGGGTACCCCAACGATCAACGTGGTCGGTCACAGCATGGGAAACATCGTCGTACGCCACGCTGTCGGAGATTGGTTGAAAGATGACCCGCGAGATGTCTTGGGACGATTCAATCGCATGGTGATGCTTGGACCTCCAAATCAAGGGGCCAACATTGCCAGGCATTTGGGCAAATTGAAACTGTTTGGAATTTTGGCCGGCAGGGGTGGCATGGAACTTGGACCAGCTTGGGGTGAATTACACGGGCATCTTGCCACGCCTCCCTTTCCATTTGCCATTGTCGCAGGCCGGCTCGACAGTCTCCCCATCTCCAATCCGCTGGTTGAAGGTGCGAATGATTTTGTGGTAAGTCTCGCTGAAGCACAATTAGCTGGTGCAGCCGAGACTTTGGAAGTTCCCGTTATGCACTCGTTCTTGATGGACGATGCGCGCGTCCATGAAGCTTGTTACAACTTCCTAACTGGTAAGCCGATGAAGTAGATAAACGGCCAAGATTCATGCTGAAGAATGGTCGCGAAATAAGCTCCCCGATTGAAGTCGACGAGCGTGGTAGCGGAATGCGGCAAGCATTTCGATTACCTTAAAAATCCTCGACGGATTCCGCAACGTACGAGTTAGGAAAGATATTAGGGGACTATTTTCAAGCGGCTGCGTGAGTAGTTGTTGATCTTTCCACATTCAGGAGATGTCCATCAGGAAGTCAACAGCGCTGCGCGGCGCAGGGTTTCGAGGTTTCTGTCGACAGCAATTCGCAACACACTGGACAAGTCATCGACGACCTGGCCGTGCGTATGTACTGACATTTTCCCCTCTGCGGCCATGTCCGCCAGCAATTGTACTAAGTCGTCTCTAGTTCGCGAACCATCGAGTGCCTGAATGATGATCCGGGAGAGTGTATCCGCGACGACCGTGAGATGACGGCGAGGCGTCACGTCAGCTCCCTCGCGTGCTTGCAACCG
>CAZVBC010000377.1:0-6899 GCA_964625155.1 uncultured Pirellulaceae bacterium | reverse complement strand
GCTGACAAATTCTCGTTTATCATCGCTGCCGGAAGTTGCCAGTACAGTCGCGCCAGCAAGTTGTGCAATTTGGATCGCTGCCAAGCCAACACCGCCACTGGCCGAATGTACCAGAACCGACTCACCGCGTCGTATACGAGCACAATCATGCAGAGCGTATTGCGCAGTGAGAAAGGCGATCGGAATCCCCGCAGCCTGAGCATGCGTCAATGCTCGCGGTTTGCGAGCCACGAGCGCCGAGTCGACTGTTACATGACTCGCAAATGCTGCGGGTGCAACAGCAATCACCTCGTCCCCGACACGCCATTTGTCCACGGCACTACCAACTCGAGTAATTCGACCGGAACATTCGGCCCCGAGAGATACCGGTCCTTCCGGCAAACCCGGATAAAGGTCCAATGACTTCATGACGTCGCTGAAATTCAGTCCCGCCGCGATAACTTCGATCTCGACTTCATGGAGTTTGAGGGCTAATCGAGGTTTGGTTCGAAATTGAAGATCTTCGATCGAAGCCGTGCGTCCCAACTGCAATTGGTACGGCAATCTCGCGGCAGTATCGGTGGCCACGCTTTGCTCATACTGAGGCATGAAGCGTTGCGCAAATCGTTTTCCCGATCGCCACTTGATTTCATCTTCTCCATCTGCTGTCGCAATCTCTGTGCACAAATTCTCGATCGCACAATCGTCAATTGTCGCTGGTAGATCGACCAATCGCGTTTCGAGCCGGTCAAATTCGCTGACCAGGACTCTCGCAAAACCAATCAATGGTGTCTGTGCAATCGCTAAATCCGTAGCACCCAAATCGTCCGCTTGCGCACCGGCAGTAACCACGAATAAGGGAGCTCGGCTTCTCGTCGATTGGCGGTTCCAGGCCTGTACGAAATGGGTTGGAGCTAACGTGGTCAGCGCCGTACTGCTGCGCAATTCTTCAGTCGTTAAATTAGAAGCCGATGAGACATCTAATCCCCACAAGTAAATTAACTTAGTATTCGGAGAACGGAGGTGTGGTGCGCAGGCTTCGAAGCACTTGTCGAAATCCACAGACTGTTGGCTGTTGACAACAAACTCTGAATCAGTTGATTGACAATACGTACTTCCATGGCGTACTTGAATACACTTCGCACCCTGCCTGCGCAATCTGGATACCAATCGTCGCGAAACGTCACCGCTATCTGCAAAGACAACGCAAGTATCCTCCGCATTCACCGAATCGGTGACGTTTTCAAGCAATTCGCAGGCAATCCACTCATATCCAAAGACCAAGTCTTGGACTGACTCACTCGACTTCCCACTGGATACTCTTTGGCTCTCAAATCCGCGAATTTGTATACACAACTCGCCAAGATCATCATAGATATCCAAATCTGCGATCATGCGGCGCCGCGTCTTGCTGGCCAATTTGGTATGTACCCTTAACTGCTCAGTGGGTTTCCGCAAAAAGCGTATTTCGCGGATTTCAATCGGCAAATACAACCCGCTGAGCGTGTGATCGAAATCTGCATCGGCGATGATCATCGAATGAAAGCAACCATCAAGCAGAGCTGGGTGAATGCAGTAATCCCGTGATTGGATTGCCAGTTCTGCGGGCAACCTGACTTCGACCAATGCCTCGCCATCGCGGCGCCACCCGCCACAGACGTTTTTGAATTTGGGGCCGTATTCGAGTCCTAGAGCCACACAATAATTATAACAACGCGCAGCATCGATTTTCTCGCCACATCGCTTGGCCGCCGCCAACGCCCCAGAGTCTATTGGCTCAAGAGCCTGACTCCCATGTTGACTGATTCCAACAGTTGCTAAAGGACTCCATGTTGGACTATCGATCTCGCGGCATGCTATTTCCAAATTGCGACGGTCCGAGCGATAGCTGGTTTCCAACCACTGAGCGCGATTGTCGATCAAAATACAGGGGTGGTGTAGCTGCAACCGATTTAACTGAACAGTTGCTTCGGGCCACGCCCGCCGCGCAGCCGCCAAACTGATCTCAACCACACCTGCGGCTGGAAATACGTATTGGCCCCTTACGCGATGATCAGCCAGAAACTCATGACCGCGCAGTTCCATGCGACTTTGCCAACGAGGCGTCGGAGCATGTTGTGATTCACCCAGCAGTGGATGGCATTCTCCCTCCAGTCGCGAAAGTTTGGACTCGCGAGATTCGGTCCACAATGCCTGCGATTGAAATGGGTAAGTAGGTAGAGGCAACAGTCGTGATGGTTGTGCATAGATGTTATTCCACTCCACGTCGAATCCAAGTGCGTACAATCCACCCAAGCTGCTCAGCAGAGTCTGAAAGTCCCCTTGGTCCCGATGTAGTGAGGGGAAGGTGCGCACACTTTGGCGTGCTGTTTGAAAACACTCATTCATCGAGTAACTCAGTACTGGATGTGGGCCAATTTCGACCACGACTCCATACCCTTGGTTCGCCAGCGTGCCGATAACTTCTGCAAATCTAACGGGTTGTCGAACGTTGTCCCACCAATACCGCGCGCCCAATTGCTGTCCTTCAATTTCTCGACCGTAAACCGTCGAAAACAATCGCGTATGAGTCGCACACGGTTGTATACTTGAGAGAGCATTCATCAACGGTCCGCGCACCGGTTCCATCTGGGGACTGTGAAACGCATACTCGACCGCCAGATGCTTGCAGAATATTCCCGCAGTCTGCAATCGCTCAGCCAAAATATTAATAGCGTCCGCAGCACCGGAAATGGTCAATGACGACGGGCCGTTTATGGCCGCTACTGAAACTTCGTGCTCGATTCCCTCGAGCCACTGGCCGATTTCTCGTTCGGGCAATCCGACTGCCAGCATCCGTCCCTGCGAGGTCGCCAAATCCATCGTATGGCCACGGTAGAAGGCGACGCGGCAAGCGTCCGACCACGTCAACGCTCCGGACAAGTAGGCGGCAGCGATTTCACCCACACTGTGCCCTAGTATCGCTTGCGGGACGATTCCCCAACTCTTCCAAACGGCTGCCAGTGCAGTTTGAATTGCAAAAATAGCTGGCTGAGCAATCGCAGTCTTGTGCATCCGCGAATTGTGTTGGTCAGAACTCAATTCCTCGACCAACGACCAATCGCCATAACGTCGATACTCGAGATCACACTGCTCGATGACTTGTCGAAAGACTGGGGAATGATGGAGCAATTCCCTCCCCATGGCCCACCATTGTGGACCTTGTCCCGAACATACAAAAACAATTCCTGCAGACAATTGTGTTGACGAAAGTTCTTTGGTAGTCGCGGTTGTGGACTGCGCTCCGATTTTTGTCAGCTCATCGATCACTTCGGCTGAATTGCGTCCACATACAGCGATACGATGCTCCAGATGGCTGCGTCTATGCGCAGCTTGCGATGCAATTTGGTCGAGCGGAAACTGAACCGCATGTGATTCAAGCCACGCGATCATTTGTTTCTCTACTGCCGCCAGCGCGGGTTTGCTGCGCGCTGAAATTGGCACGATTACAGGCACCTCGTAATCCTGAGCTCGACCACCACCGACTGCGTATCGAACCAGCGAACCAACTGCCGGATTGCGAGTCGTGGCGGCAATCGCCGGAGCATCCTGTAGAATCACGTGGGCATTCGCTCCACCGTATCCAAAGCCGTTGATACCTGCCAGACGCCGCCCATTGATTGACTGCCAGGGTTCCAACGTCTGCGGTATGCGTAGCTTGAGCTTAGCAAAGTCGATCGCGGGATTCGGTTCGCGCAGATGTAGGTGCCCCGGAATCTGCTGATGGTATAACGCTAAGGCAACTTTAATCAAACTGGCGATGCCTGCCCCTGCTTCCAGATGTCCGATATTGGTTTTGACCGAACCCATCCAACACGGTTGGCTCGCATCCCTAACTTCGCCCAAGACATTTCCCAATGCATTGGCTTCGATCGGATCGCCCACAGGTGTACCGGTCCCATGCGCTTCAACGTATTGGATCTCTGCAGGACTGATACCGGCCCGCCGGCAGGCAGTTCTCAGCAAACCCTCCTGCGCCGCTTGACTGGGAACTGTTAACCCAGGGGTCCGGCCATCTTGGTTCAGCGCCGAGGCACGCACAACAGCGTAGATTCGATCTTGATCACGCAAGGCCAAGCTTAGTGGCTTGAGTAAGACCATGCCGGCCCCTTCACCTCGAACATAACCATTTGCTCGAGCGTCAAACGATTTGCATCGACCATCAGGTGATAAGACTCCAAGCTGGCTGAAAGCGACATAAAAGTCGGGCATCAGCAGCGCATTGACGCCACCTGCTAGCGCCAACTGGCACTCGCCGCGCCAAATGCTCTCACAGGCCAAATGCACCGCGACCAACGACGACGAACAGGCCGTATCCACAGCAACGCTTGGACCCTTCAAATCGAAACAATAGGAGATACGGTTAGCTGCGATACTGTGTGAGCCGCCGGTATTGCTGTATGCGTCAATTACTCCGCGATCTTGATGACTGAGATTCGCTACGGCGTAGTCGAAACTGGAAATACCTACATAGACCGCAGCCGCTTGTCCCGCGATTCGCTCCAGTGGCATCCCTGCATCTTCGACCGCCCGCCAAGCGACCTCCAGCAACATTCGTTGTTGTGGGTCCATCCCAGCCGCTTCGCGCGGCGAAATGCCAAATAACTGAGGATCGAAACGATCAATCTGCGAGACGTATCCTCCCCACTGGCTTTGCGTCTTGCCGGGTTTGACAACGTCTGGATGGTAGAACTTCAGCAAACTCCAGCGCTCGTCAGGAGTCTGGCTAATGGCGTCAATACCATTGACCAATAAATGCCAATAACTTTCTGCGTCATGGACTTGACCAGGCAAGCGACAACCGATACCGACGATGGCAATCGCCTGGCGTTCATCAAGTTGTATATGCTCCGGCCAATCTTGATCACTGCTAGGCAATTGATTCACACTGAATTCGTCAGAATTACTGGGATGGTGATTCAACATGATGTCCCTCACTCCGCATTGCTGGGGTTACGCTTTATTGCTCGCGAAACGCTTCGGTAGGCATCATGCGCGTTGCTCGCCAAGCTGGGATCAGCGCGCCGAGAATTCCAATGCCCAACGACAGACACGCACCTTTGGCCAAGATTGACCAATCAATTATTGGATGGAGAATTCCTTTAGCCGCTGGTGATTGACTGAGTAGCCAAGTGAATAGCAGTGCCGTTGCACAACCAATCACGCATGCGACGCAGGCCAAACCGACCGATTCCAATAAGATCATTTGGACGATGAGTCTCTTGGGCCATCCAATGGCTCGGAGGATTCCAATCTCGCGCGTCCGCTCCAAGACGCTGGTCATCATGGTGTTCAGCGTGCCCATTGCTCCCATGGCCAAAGCGATCACCGATGTCATCCAGGCCATAGCGCCCGCCAACTTCATCCTTGTGTCGGTCTTCACGAATTCTTCCGTCGCCAATGCCAGAAGCCGAGGGTCAAGTCGCTGAATTTGATCGATTGTCAGCTCGGCCTGTGGTCCGGAAACTCCCTTTCTCAATACCACGTTGATGTAGGTAACTTGGCCAGTTCGATCCGTCAACCGTTGCAACTCGGCCAACGGCAAAATCATCGAACCATTTTCCCAAGTACTCAGACTTTCGAATACTCCGGCTACGCGATAGGGTTCGTCGAATAACTTGATCCGATCCCCCGTACGAACCTTAAGTCGTTCAGCGAGATGGATTCCCAACCATAGCTCTCGAACCACGTCAAGTCGCAATCTCTCGCCAGACTTGAGGTGATAATCCTCTAGCAACCACGACCCAGGCTGTATGCCCATCGATGGCACTCCATAAACCTGAGCGTCTTCGATCGACAATGTTTCCAACAAGACTCCCGCAGCTAACTCCACTCCCTCAACCGCAGCAATCTTAATTTGGAAATCTTCATCTATCGAACTGCTCAATCTATCGGCAGTCCCTTGGCGAGAAACAACTAGATCGACCGAATGGGCTGCATAGACGTCCGAAAATGATCGGGTAAATCCGGCGGTTATTCCTAGAAGTGATACCACCGCTGTTATCGCCATCGCCAATGCCAACAAAGTAAGTATCGAACGAAACGGCCGCCGAGTCACATTTCTCGCTACTAAAGTTGCAAACCTCATGTTCGAATGGCTCTCCATTTGATCATTTGGGATATCTAGAGAGGATGTATCGTACACCATCCACATTTTCGCAATTACCCCACCTCTCTCGGAGGTTTTTCTCTTGAGGTTACGCGGATCGCGCGTGGACTATCAGCGCAGCGAGAATGAATTGCAAAACGTGCCAAAGTATCAGGGAATCTGGTTTTTAGTTCCGCTAAGAATTAGGGATCGCGGAATCCGGGAGTGCAGGAGTGCGAGGTTCCTAACGAGCCGCCCTAAATCCGCCGCTAGCCACCTCATGTCGCTAGCCTGGGCCTTTTATGCAAGGAGGGTTTACATTTTCCGAGACGCATCGCGTAGCGAAACGCATGCGCGGACCGTCGATGAGCATCCTATGCGCCGATGTCTTTGCATTTGTCGCTACGCAATGCGTCAAACCATAACGCCCCGTGGTTCGAAAGGTGGTAACCGATCGTTATCCAGTGAGGCACAATTCCGATATGTATTGCCGTGCAGCAGCCTCTTGTAAGTGAATGGACAATACACGTTCAGCCATCGCGGCTCGCAATTCTGCACTTTGGCTCGACGTCAAAGGAAACTCAATCGCAGCTTCTTGTTCCAACTGTCGCAGTCGAAACCAACATTGACGTTTTTCATCTAACGAACCATGTGAATGGCAGAGTTCAGCGTATTGCTCGAATAACCGCTTGCATTCCCCGAGTCTCGCGTCGTTGTCGGGTAGGGCAAGGTCCGCAAGCTGACTCCAGTGCTCGGCGTTGTTACGGTGCTTAGCAGCTAACTCAGCCAGCTG
>CAZVBC010000376.1:0-6943 GCA_964625155.1 uncultured Pirellulaceae bacterium | reverse complement strand
TGAACGCGCTAGTAACCTACGTGATCAAGGATGCGCGGCGCGCCGTTTCGGCGACCAGTGACGTACGTCAGTCGCTGTACCGTGAAGTACAACTGGCACTGCGAGCGGTGATCGGAGGTCGAGAACTCGATAGCTTTTTGACGGGTAAAGACGATGTTGCTCAAGAACTTGAACAGCAAATCCGAGGTCAGGCAACGGTACTGGGTTTGGAAGTGAGTTCGGTAGGGATTAAGGACGTGATTCTGCCGGGCGACATGAAGGACCTGATGAACCGAGTAACCGAAGCCAAGAAGGCTGCAGAAGCCAACTTGATCGCACGTCGCGAGGAAACGGCGGCCATGCGTAGCCAGGCAAACACTGCGAAGCTGTTGGCCGAAAACCCAACATTGATGCGACTTCGTGAACTCGAAGTACTCGAGAAGATCGCTTCAGCAGGAAAGATGAACATCGTGCTGGGCGAGAAGGGTCTTGCCGAAAAAGTCGTTAATCTGCTCTAGAAACAACGCCTCTGTAGTTTAGCTCTACAGGGGCGTTATTGTTCGTTCCTTGTCCCTGCAGGAACTCTAGTGAAATCCCACAATACAGATAAACAGATCAAGCATTGAATTTTGCCGAACGTGCGGTCTTTGGACGTCGCTGGTTTAGGTCGAGCTTGTTTGGTACGATAAGTCCATCTTCACCAAGCGAGTCCACTTTCAAGGAGCCCACCCGATGACGCGATTGTCCATTGTTTCTTTGATTGGAGCTGTGTCTGTAATGACCGCAATTGCCAATGCTCAAACTGATACGCGACTTTTTGAAATGCGAGTTTATTATGCTGCGGAGGGCAAGCTTGATGCGCTCAACGCTCGGTTCCGCGATCATACAGTCAAATTATTCGAAAAACATGGTATGACCAACGTCGGGTATTGGATGCCCGTTGAAAATCCCGAACGAAAATTGATTTACTTCCTCGCATACCCGAACCGCGAAGCTCGCGAAAAATCCTGGAAAGCGTTTGGTGCTGACCCGGCTTGGCAATCTGCTCGAAAAGCCAGCGAAGTCGACGGAAAGTTGGTCGACAAAGTGGTTACTGCGTATTTCAATGCGACTGATTACTCACCAGCAATTAAGGCGGATAGTTCAGGCAACCGCGTCTTTGAAATGAGAACCTACACTGCGTCTGCCGGAAACCTAGATGCTCTGCATGCCCGTTTCCGTGATCATACCGTGGCTCTGTTCGCCAAACATGGAATGACGAACATTGCCTATTGGTCCCTAACCAAGGACCAAAAAGATGCCGACAAGACGCTGCTGTATATCTTGTCTCACAAAAGCCAGGACGCTGCCAAGGCGTCCTTCGACGCGTTTCGGCAAGACCCAGCCTGGGTTGCAGCTCGCACTGGATCAGAGAAGAAAGCCGGTGGTTCGTTAACGGAAAAGGACGGTGTGAAAAGCGTTTTTATGGTCGCCACTGACTACTCACCCATTCGTTAAAGTAGTTAAGAGCTTAGCTTAGTGCGTGGCAAATCCTCACGCAGGCCCGCGCAATCGCCCGCACGCGGGACGGTCTGGACAACGTGAAACGTGAGGCTGGCATTCGGTTCTCAATGGAATGATGGATTCTCGCCGTACTGCGTCCCTACGCATCCTAATCGATGGATACAACTTGTTGCACCAGAGTCCTGTCATGGGGAAACCTCGTGGCAGGAACTGGCTTGCCCGAGCACGCATACGGCTGGTAGAGTATGTTGCCAAACTGCTCACTGCGCAAGAACGTGATCAAACCATGATCGTCTTCGATGCTGGACGAACTGGTGCAGCCAACCACGCGGACGAAATTCTGTATGGCATCTATGTTACCTATGCGGCGCCAGGCCAAGAAGCCGACGATATCGTTGAGCTCCTCGTCCGCCAGCATCCTACGCCTCGGCTGCTGACCGTCGTTTCCAGCGACCATCGTCTGCAACGGTGCGCCAATTCCCGCCGTGCTCAACCGATTGACAGCGATGTTTGGCTATCAAAAAGATTGTCGAACTTACAGCTACCCGACAGCCAGCCAAACGACCTCAAACCAGAGATCTCTGCACAGGAAATTGCCGAGTTCATGCAACAGTTCGGCTTCAAACCAATGGCGACTCCTGGCCCGGCGAGTGAAAGCAGCCAACAAGCCAGCAGTGATTCAATAGAAAAACATGCTCCACACATGAGTATGGCAGCCAGTCCTAAACGCGAAAACTTCGACGCCGAATCACGCGCACGCACAGAAACTCCGAAACGAGTTCGTCGCGTTGTTTCGCAGGACGACTTGTCTCGATGCCGAAACCAGGTGAGCGATCCTATTCCTAATCTGGCTAAGCTAACTAAGCATCCTTCTTCGTAGAACTAGCCTGAATCGTATTTCGTCTCGTCGCTAGTAGGATCATATTTGGCGCGCTGCGGAACTAATAACGTCACTTGGCTTGGGCTGCAAACAGCAGCTCTCAAAAGCGATTCTAGGCGAGTATCTTTTGCACGACTTGTCCAGCGATATCGGTCAACCGGAAATCGCGGCCGGCGTGTCGATAAACAAGGCGTTCGTGATCGAATCCCATCAGATGCAGAATCGTGGCATGAAGGTCGTGGATGTGCACTTTGTCGACCATCGCACGAAATCCAAATTGGTCCGATTCACCGTACGACATTCCACCTCGTACACCGCCACCGGCCATCCACATGCAGAATCCCCAAGGGTTGTGATCTCGCCCATCCGCGTTTTCCGTCGTAGGAGTTCGTCCAAATTCTCCGCCCCAGACGACAAGCGTCTCATCAAGCATCCCTCGTTGCTTGAGGTCCTTTAATAGCGCGGCGATAGGTTGATCGATATCCAAACAAAGCTTGCGTGTGGCGGCGGTATGATTGGAATGTGTGTCCCATGGTTGGCCATTGCCATAATAAACCTGCACAAAGCGGACACCTCGCTCAGCCAATCGTCTTGCCAGCAAACAGCCGTTGGCGAAATGACTGCGTCCGTATTGATCCCGCACCCCCTGAGGCTCACGGTTAATATCAAAAGCATCTGAAGCCTCGATTTGCATGCGATAAGCAGTCTCCATCGAGTGAATTCTTGCTTCTAAATTTGGATCGCCCGTGCGCAGAGTTTGGTGCTCAAAATTCAGTTCGCGCATCAGTTCCAATTGGCGTAGTTGCGATTGTGCTCCCACGTGCGGATTGGTGAGAAATGGAATCATCTTTTGCGGATCAAGGTTTGTATGGTTAACGTATGTCCCTTGATGTTCCGCAGGCAAGAAGGCACTCGACCAGAGCTCAGCAAAACGCACGGGCCGACCAGGGCAACAAACAACAAATCCCGGTAAGTTTTCGTTCTCGCTGCCAAGCCCGTACGACAACCAAGCACCGAGAGTAGGTCGGTTGGGTGTCAGCGTTCCGTTGTTCATCATAAACAACGCAGGACCGTGGTTGGGGTTGTTCGTGTGCAACGACTTTAGAACACAGATGTCATCAACGCACTGAGCAGTATGTGGCAGTAATTCGCTGACCTCCAGACCACTACGACCATGTTTGGCAAACTTGAATGGCACGGCCATCAGTGCGCCGGTGGGCCGTTCGGTTCTTAAGTCAGCGCCAGATGGTTTTTGGCCAGCGTATTTGTTCAAATCGGGCTTGTGGTCAAATAGATCGCATTGGAATGGCCCGCCGTTCATGAACAAGTGAATGATGCGTTTCGCTTTCGGAGCGAAATGGGGCAGGCGAGTTTTGGGAGAGGCGGCGTCTAGCATGTTAGCCAGAGCCACGGTTCCCAATCCTCCGCCTAGAGACTGGATCATCTGCCGCCGAGTGTAGGGAGAATCAATCATGAACGTATCTCTTCAATCTACGAACATCATTTCGTTGCTACCCAGCAAGACCTGCACAAATTCAGGCCAAACGCTGGGTTGTCCACTCTGGACAAAATCCATTGCCAAGCGGAGTTCGCGATCTTGTGGCAATCGGCTCAAAATCCGCTGGTAAGCCATTTGGATTCGACGAATATGGTCGGAACCACAATGCCTGTTCAGCAGTTCCACAAGGGCTACGGACTGCGCATACATAAATGGACTATTGAGTGTGTATAATTGCTGCAAAGGTGTGATGGTGGGCACGCGATTAGGACTGTGCGTGATCGGGTCCGGAAAGTCGTACAATCGCAGCAAGTCGGACAGCTCTCTACGTCGCACTGTCCCGTATATCGTCCTCTTATAATTGGCTGGTTCACTCAATTCCTGGGCTGGACCGCCAATGTTCGAGTCAAGGTTCCCGGCAGCCGACAAGATCGTGTCTCGCCAAGCCTCAACATCCAACTGACGTCTCTTGAAACGCGTGTAGTATCGATAGTCGGCATCGTCAGGCGGTGTGGGTCCGCTCGACTGCTGGTAGGTTGCCGAAAGCATAATCTCGCGGTGTAACCACTTCAGTGACCAACCATTTTGTACAAAACGGAATGCAAGATCATCAAGCAATTCTGGATGAGTTGGCCGATCCCCTTGCGTTCCAAAATCGCTGGTCGTGTCGACTATGCCAACACCAAAGTGGTGCTTCCACACGCGATTCACAAACACGCGTGCAACCAAGGCAGGTGACTGCGAGAAGAGGCTATTCGCCAGTTCCAAACGCCCACTACCCTTGGAGAATTTACTGGGAGCTTCACGTGATAGTACAGTCACAAATCGCCGAGGGATCGCTTCGCCAGGTTTATTCGGATTTCCACGTATCTCGAGCGGAATGTCCTGGATCTGGTCGCGATAAATGATCCGACTTCCATGTGTCCCCTCGGCCTCCAAAACGGTGAGAAAAGCATCGCGAGCTCCGGGTGCCATTGGGGAATCGTAGCCTGCCGATCCCTTGAGCCTAGCAATCTTTGCCTGCAATTCAGCAACTTTCGTATCGGCCTCGGTTGCCACTGAATGGTTCGAGTTGCTCTGGTCAGCTTTTTTCTTTGTATTGCTCGCAGCAACAGTCAACTTTTTCAGCTCAGCCTCTAACTTTGTAACTTGCTCGCGAGCTTGGATGACAGCCACATCGTCGATACCTGAAACGATCGCACGGTCAGTAAGCCGAGTGTTGGCAAACACTCCAGCCAGCGCGTAATAATCTTGGATTGTGATGGGATCGAATTTGTGGTCATGGCACCGGGCACAAGCCATATTCAGTCCCAGAAATGTACTTGAAAAGGTGTGAACTCTTTCTTCGTACTCGTCAGAAACAATTGACTTGATAATCTCGACAGGCAATTGCAGCTCTTTCCAATAGGATGGGCTGAGCCCCAACATGCCTAGCGCGGCCCGATCGTGTGCCGCTGCATCATCCATCAGGTCTGCGGCTAACTGCAGGCGTACAAAACGATCATATGGCAAGTCGTCGTTAACAGAACGTATGACCCAATCTCGATACTGGTGTGGGTTAGCCTTAACTTCCGACCAAACTTCCGGGATATCACAATAACGAACTAGGTCCAGCCAGAATCTTCCCCAGCGTTCACCATAATGAGCCGATGATAACCAACTTTCGATTCTCCGAGCAAACGCGTCTGGCGATGCATCCGCTATAAAATCGTTTACTTCTTCTGCCGTTGGTTGCAAACCAAGTAGATCCAGCTTTGCGCGACGAAGTAAGCTCGCTCGTCCCGCTGGAGGTGCAGGGCCAAGTTGCTTTTGCTGCTGTGCAGCCAATATGAAATTGTCGATCCGACGCTGTGGCCAAAGATGTGAATCAAGGGGTGGAAGTGGCCAAGACCTCAATGGTTGAAAGGCCCAGTGCTTTCGCCCAGCTTCGATATCGATCGTACGTTGGGCGGCTTCGGCTTTCTTGCGTGAAGTAAACGGTAGTCTGCGGCGAACCCATTCTTCGAGTATCGCGATTTCCCGATCCGGCAACTTGCCATCAGGCGGCATTTGAAACGAAGACTCCCCATATCGAATTGCATCGATCAACAAACTGCCGTCCAAATCCCCCGAGACCGCTGCAGGTCCATTGTCACCGCCAGCCAAGATGGACTCGCGCGAATCTAAATTCAGACCTCCTTTTGATTTTCCCGACTCGATTGAGTGGCAGGAATAGCACCGCTGCAACAACAGCGGTCGGACCTTTTGTTCGAAGAACTCCAACCCTTCAGATTCTTGCAGCGTCGATTGAGACCGGACGACGGGTGTCCACGTGACGTGTGCGAATAATAAAACGATCAAGAATGATCGAGGCAGGCTTTTCATCTTATCACTCACAGGGTGGGAAAATATCTTTATTACCTTACCGAAAGGGCGGTCGTATTGCAACCAACTCCCAACTACAATCCGACACGTCCAGCGTCACTCTGGGGTCGTTGGATTGCTTTTCGATTGGGTAGAAGCCTGTAGCCTTATCTCGACTCGTCTTCAATACATAGGCTTCAACCACAGCAGGAGGCGTGATCGGCATTAGCTTTGATGCTGCAAAAAACCGTCCATGTTTTCGGCGTAGTTCTACAAAATCTCCTGTCGACTATTCTTTTTCAAGGGCAGAAGTCATGTACTCGTCTGGCTGTGGCAACCGTTTATCTTCCTGCGCGATCGCTTTATCAAGTTTAATCGCGTTATCGTCGTTGCAACAAGATTCTTTTGGCGAAGGGCTTCGCTGGCTGCGGATACCGCACAACGCGGCGGCCGATGCCAGCCGGCTTGGCCGCCCAATTTTAGTTTATGTAGGGGCCAATAGTTGTCATTATTGCCGAGTCATGGAACGAGAAACTTGGCAAAACAATCGGATCATTCGACGCGTTTCGGATGAGTGGGTGCCTCTCAAGGTCGTGGCTGAGGAGAACCAAAGCTTGGTGGAAAAGTTTCAAGTCAATGTCTACCCTACTACACTCTTGTTCTCGCCTGAACGCAAACTAATTAGCCGACTTGAAGGTTATTTTCCACCCGAGGCGCTTAGCCATTCGCTGTCGCAAGCT
>CAZVBC010000375.1:0-7005 GCA_964625155.1 uncultured Pirellulaceae bacterium | reverse complement strand
ACCAGCTCCATATTGCCGGTCCCTTTGAACTCCTGGAATATCAGGTCATCCATGCGACTTCCGGTATCAACCAGCGCCGTGCCGACAATCGTCAGTGAGCCACCTTCGGCAAATGCCCTCGCAGTAGCAAACAGCTTCTTGGGGATATCCATCGCTTTAATATTGACTCCGCCCGTCATAGTTGGGCCGGCATTGCCGACCCACTTGTTAAACGCACGTGCCAGTCGCGTGATGGAGTCCATCAGCAAGAAAACGTCTTTGCCCATTTCTGCCAATCGTCGACAGCGATCGATCACCAGTTGGCTCAAGCGAACGTGACTGTCGACATCTTCGTCCAAGCTGCTAGCAATGACTTCGCCGTTGATCACATTGCGGCGCATGTCGGTCACTTCCTCTGGACGTTCGTCAATCAATAATACGATCAAGTGGACGTCGGGATGGTTAGCAGCAATTCCTCGGCTGATGTGCTGCAGCATGATTGTCTTGCCACTGCGCGGAGGCGCAACGATCAATGAACGTTGCCCTTTTCCGAGAGGTGCCAGTAAATCGATTACTCGATTGGTCAGCGGTTGAGGTCCCACTTCCAAACGCAACCATTGCTCAGGATTGATAGGGGTCAGCGAATCAAACGTCTTCGTGTTGATATACTGATCCGGCGCCATGCCATCGATGTCGATGATTTCGCGCACACGCGGACCTTGCTGTCGCCGAGCTGGTTGCATCATGGCGCGCACGCCGACGCCCTGACGCAATCCAAATTTCTCGATCATCGTCCCAGGCACAAAAGGATCCGTTCTCTCGCGAGAATAGTTGTCCTTGTTGCTGCGCAGAAATCCGTACCCATTGGGATGCATTTCGAGGATACCAACAAATTCCTCAAGGGGTACCTCGACTCCGTCGGTGACCTCCCCCTCGGGCCCCATGGGCTGGCCCGGACCAGCGGCGTTTTGTGGCGCCCCCTTGGGTCGGCGTGAGCGAAACGGGCGTCGACGCCCCGCTCCGGCATTGTGGCCGCCAACATAGCCGCCACTATTGGCCGAGCCATTTTGTGAATAGGACGAAGTACCAGGTGACCTGGGGCGAAACCTCTTCTTTTTCGGCATGGAAAGCAGATCCAGCAGATTCGGGAGAAAAACGGTGTGAACTGTGACAGATACTTAATCACAGACACTGGCCGCAGAGATGGACGAACAGAACAACAATTTCCACGTACTTGCCGTGGGCATCTACTCCTAGATGCATAGCTCAAACTGAAAACAATTCACGGATATCAACAAGCGGACAATAAAGTCTTCAATACCAACCTAGCAAAGTCGAGGAAAATCTCTCTCATGGCGACGCAGAACAGAAGTGTAAAATACGCCGTTGGTGAGATGCCCATCCGAAAGTTGGAATGTCACTCGGTTAATGGATCGAAGTGGGTTATTGGATCGAATCAGAATTGCCCCGACAAACCTACAATCGCTCGTCGAATCAATCCTGCGTAGACCATTCATCCATTAGGTAAGTGACCGGGCGGAGTTCCTGCTGAAGACTCCTAACGCATGGATTTGGTGGAATATTACCCTACGTATCGGCCCTGTCAAGCTCGACCTCCACCACTTTCTGATTATTGGTCAGATTTTTCGGACTTATCGCTAAAACCGGCTCAAGCACTAATGCTGAACTGGTCGATTGAGTCGATGGCGGATGGTCCGCCACGGGACCGTCATCTTTGCGCATTGCCGATCGATCAGAAGCTAACCAGGACCCCCAGCGATGAACCGAAGCATACTGTTGGCTAGCCTAGTTCTCTCTTGTATTTGCAGCAGTTTGGTTGCCCAAGAGACGATTCGATGGCAACCCGACCTAGTTCGTGCCCGGCAATTGTCCAATCAATATGGCGTGCCCATGTTGGTTCATTTCTACGGCGATAATTGCTTGCCCTGCAAAGCTTTGGAACAACGAGTCTACAGTCGTCCCGAAGTTGTACAGCGCATGAACACCTACTTCATTCCGGTGCGCATCAACGCTTCGCACGACATGAAGACCGCCGCAGAATTTCACGTCCACAGTTGGCCAACCGACGTGTTTGTAGCGCCATCGGGAAAGATTTTGTCGAGCGGCGTCTGTCAGCGAGAACCAAACGCCTACATGCAAGTGCTCCAAAACGCAGCAATATCCAGTAACGATCATATGATGCTGGCCAATGCACAGCGTCCGAATCAAACATCAATGCCCAACGCTGGCATCGCCAATCAACAGAATCCCTATGGCCAGCTTCCGACCGGAACGACTCATCCTTCGGGTTACTCTAGCGCTCCAGCGATGGGGAACCAACAGCCCACGCTAATGAATTCCGCAACTCTACAACCTACTTACCCGGTTTCTGCACCTACGTTTCAACCGGCCTCGCAAACACCAAACAATTTTGTTCCATCTGGCCAATTTGGTCCGCTAAACACACAAAACGCATTGCCAGCCCAAGGGCAAGCCAACGTGGCGTCGACCCTGGCATCACCATCACCTGCCAGTACCGTAGCTGGTCAATTGGACTTGGCTCAGCAAAATGCAATTGTCCGCGGACCACTTGCAGAGCAATCTCAGCCCCAGCCGCTACGTGGCGCGATTCCTGGGACTGCTCAGAATACTTCGACTCCAATGAAAGTTGCAGCGCCCAATCTACCTTCGCCAGCTCCCGTGATGCAGCAAGAGTACGCTCAACGCTCGGCCATGACCAATCAATTCGCAGCAATTCCTGCTGGACGCGCCACGACTGTACCAAACGAACTGTCGGCACCAACTGCCGGCGTTCAAGCTGGGACAGCGCAGTGGGGAATGCCCAATGCTAACTCAACTAACAATCGTTCAAGACCGAGCTCAAATTCGTTTGTACTTACCAGCTCTGCGACTCCCAATTCCGGTATAACGCTTTCCAATCCACACTTTAACGACGTTGCTTCCACCTCCGATAACAACCCTTCGACTCTGTTGCCATCACAGCCAACTACAACAGCACCTACGGACGCAGTTCCTGCAGAGGATTCGGTTCCAGTCAGTGAGCAGAGTTTTCAACCCGCCTCAACTCGCACCGATAAAACTGACTCATCGATTTCAGTAGAGAACACTAACGTGACGTCACCGACGGTTACTGGTTCGTCAACTCCAGCCGCAAAGGCATTGGGGCTGGAAGGATACTGCCCTGTATCTCTAAACGACATGGGCAAATGGGTGGAAGGGGACCAAGCATTCGCTGTCAAGCATCGCGGGAAAGTCTATAGAATGTGCAGTGCAGATGCCATGAACAAATTTATGGCTCTACCCGATGCCTATGCACCAGTATTATCTGGCTATGATCCGATGGTCTTTCTGGATCAAGGTAAGTTGGTCGATGGCGCATTTGATTTCGGCTTGGTCGATGAAACACATCCGCGTACGATTTATCTTTTCAGCAGCCAAGAAAACAAGGACAAGTTTGAGAAGGACTTCGATGCCAACGTAAAGGCGCTCAACATTCTGCTTGCTCGCACTCGGCCGAAACGCTAGTGCTTGGTGGCGATGTTGCGACTGCGGGCTCGCGCCCCCCACATCCACATTCGCGAAGTGTTATCCGTACTGGATTGTGCATTCGAACCATCGTATAACTCCGCAATTCTCTACAATGACTACAGATGCGCAAGGCATGATAAGTTTGTAGTCGGCATGGTCTAATTGGATAGCTCCAAATAGTCCTTTATCACTGCTTGGTTTTAGGGATCGGGAGGGCGAAGCAGAGGAACCTCCTGCAGAGATCATTGAGCGGCTCGGTTGGAACCTCGAGCTCTCGTTTCCACGCCCCCTAATTCGTAGCCGTGAAAGAGCACTAGAGGTACTCGCCAACAATCTTGTGTTTGCATGCATCGCGGTATTCTCGACTCGCTGGTGAATTCTCTTGCTGGTAGTGTTACTATGCAGCTTCGGGCATGTCATTGTTGTGGAATGGTCCAGTCTATTCCCAAGTTAGCAAACGGTGAACGAGCTGCCTGCGTTCGCTGCGGTTCTAGAGTCAACGACGCCAGCAGCGATGCATTGTTGGTGGCCAACCGATGTTTGGCGGCAGCAGTTGGATCGCTCGCTTTATATGCTCCGGCGATCACCTTGCCGATCATCGAAATCGAGAAACTGGGCCATCACCATCATGCCAGTTTATTGGGTGGCACGCTCGATTTACTGGCTAGCGGTAACTGGTTTGTAGGCATAGTTGTCTTGCTGTTTTCAATCTTATTACCGCTGGTCAAGCTCGTAGGATTAATTGAATTGAGCTGGATGGGGATGACACATCGTCGACATCGAGCCTGGACATATCGGTTGGTCGAGTGGGCAGGACGGTGGAGCATGATGGACGTGCTGCTTTTGGCTTTGCTGGTTGCGTTGGTCAAGATTGGGGATCTGGTTGAATTTCGAATTGGAATCGGCGTGGTCGCATTCGTCATGTGTGTCATCATGAGCATGGTCGCTTCAATTTTATTTGATCCACATTCCATTTGGGACGAAAGCGAACCAACTCAATGACCCAACCTGAATCCAATTCAGCCAGTTTGTCCGAGGGCGAATCTTCTGTGGTTATTCCCGAAGCCAAGATCATTACCGCCAGTGAAGGTGCTGTGCTTCGACGGCGCTCGCGTATGTGGTGGTTGACCGGCGTTTGTGTGCTGATTGCCATCGGTACATTTGTGTGGAGTTCGCTTGGGCAAGGCGAGTTGATTCAAATTCGTTTCGTCGAGGGACATGGACTGAAAGTCGGCGATACGATGCGATATCGTGGTATTGATGTAGGCATTGTTACCAGAGTCAATTTATCCTACGACCTACAGGGCATCGAAGTTGAGGTGCGTTTGGGACACAACTCATCCCTTTTTGCTGTGGAAGGAAGTCAGTTTTGGATCGAACGTCCTCGGCTGCGTTTAGGTCAAGCGAGCGGTTTAGAAACGGTTCTTGGCGCTAAGTTTATCGGAGTCGTTCCGGGCGATCGGCAGGGCAAGCGACAAAACCACTTCGATGGACTGACCGTGCCATTGCAATATGTAGAAGAAGGATTTTGGAACATTCGCATTCGGTTTGCCACCGGAGATGGGCTTGAAAGTGGAGATCCGATTAAATACCGAGGAATGACGGTAGGCGAAGTGGTAAGGGTGGAGTTGGCGGACAATCTTGAGCATGTTTGGGTATCTGCACGTCTGAGTGCTTCAACACTGACGCTGGCTCGGCAAGGGACGCAGTTTTGGATTGAACGACCAAGGTTGGATCTGACCGAAGTCAGAGGACTGGAAACGCTTGTAGGTGGGCGTTATATCGCTATGCAACCAGTGAATCAGGCATCGCCGGTGGTCAACGAATTTATCGGTTTAGCTGAAGCGCCACCCTTGATTCGACGAGATGGGACACTGGAGTTGCAGTTGGATTCGCCCAGCCGATTCGGGTTGGTTCGCGGAGCGCCCGTCTCGTACCGGGGTTTGGAAGTGGGACGCGTTGCCAACGTGGCTCTCTCTCACGACGGAGCGACGGTCGCAGTGCAGGTCATTGTCGAACCAGAATATGCTGAACTCGTGCGAGAAAATTCTGAGTGGTGGGTTTCCGGTGGCATCAAATTCGAAGCAGGTTTAACCGGCCTGCAGTGGTCGATCGACTCATTCTCCACGTGGTTGCGAGGAGGTGTGACATTTGCAACTCCGAACAACCCAGGGGCGAGGGTCGTTACTGGTCATACGTTTTCACTCCATCAAGCCCCGGACAGCGAATGGCTGAACTGGCAGCCACGCATCGCGGTTGGACAATATGCGCAATCTGCTGACCAACGATTCAATCTACCAAAGCCAATTCGCGTGGCAGCAAGTTGGAAATCTTCCTGGTTGAGTTTCGCGCGCCGCAGAAGTGTCCATAGCTGGGGCATTGCGGTCGATGATGGGACCTTGTGGCTTCCCAGTAAGTTCGCTAGCGATGCAGAGCAGGCTGGTAGGAAAGTGACCGTCGAAGTCGAGGGGTACAGTTTCGACATCGAATTGCCTGCCATTCTGCGCATGGGAGGCTTGGCACGAATTAATCTTCCACCAACGATCAGCGTACCGACTTGGCCACGCCCCTTATTTGCGAACTCATGGTCACAGAAGACACCGTTATTGATCGTCAACCCCGAATTGATTGAACCGTTAGCGATCGATTTCCAGCGTGTGCGCAAGGTGGATGACACGCTACAGATTTCGTCTGAAGTTCCGCTTGCACCTGGCTTGGCTGGTTCCGCAGTCTTGGACACCAGCAATGGAACTATCATCGGCTTGTTGAGCGAAACCGACAGCGGATGGCAGATTGCCCCGCCACCATAGTTCATTAGTATGTGGCCAGGTGAGGTGGCGATTCCTTTCGCCCAGCGCTTACGGAGTTTCAACTCTCGGAATCGAGCGTACTCGATCAACGACCGCGTGCGAACCGGTTAGTACCGGAGCAATTGGTGCACTATGAGTAGCTCGCTGAGCCGTTTAGAAACATCTCGGCGAGTTTTACTGACAGACGGAATCTCCGTCGGCTTCCATCTCCATACCAAGTCGCAGACAGAGGGATTCGAATTGTGAGTAAAGATCATCACTGCTGGAGTGGACATGCTCGGCTTCGGTGATGAAGCGAATGTCTTTATCACAATACACATCGTGACTGATCATTACTCGCTCGAAGCTCTCCAGTGGTGAGCCGTAGGCGATGATCATCTTGTGTTCATCGAATTGGACTTCTTGTTGTCGCGATGGGTTTAAGACGGCGACGCCTGCACAACCATCGTTGAGCAACATCTCTTCGTAGTCATAGAGGATGCTCTTGAGGACCGGCATGTCGATGTGTTCGCGGTAAAAATCTTCGTGGTTTCCACCGTTACGATAATGGCTGGTCTCCATCACCACGTCGACCACTTGCCCCAGCGTGCTGATCATGTCGATGAACAGATCGAATAGGCGTTCACGCGACGCCGCAGCCATGATGACCGGCACTTTTGATTTGCTA
>CAZVBC010000374.1:0-7033 GCA_964625155.1 uncultured Pirellulaceae bacterium | reverse complement strand
ATTGTCAATCTGCGAAGGAAACGCGGCGGCAATATCGGATTTTAATAATTCGATGTCGTTGTCAAATCGCAAGCGAGTGTTCGGAAAGGCGATTGCGCTGCCGCGCTGTGGCGAAAGTTCTAAATCTTCCCAGCGAAAACGTAGCTGTCGGAGAAGTCGCGCTAACGGGCCCTTCTTAGCGCCAGGCGGAGTAAAGTTCGTAACTGCATGAAGGCCGACGTCGTAATTGCGACCATTCATCCTGTAAAACGAATTCAAACCACCGATTGTATAGTGGCGCTCGAGAATACAGACCCTTTGATCGTAATGGGCTAGGCGGATGCCAGCCGCCAAGCCAGACATCCCAGCCCCAATGATGATCGTGTCGTACTCCGCTGAGTTCATGAAATTAGCATCTACAGTTGATGCGCGAGTCTGAGGTAAGAACGAGCAGGCTAGCGCCTTGCCCAGACTAATTCGGCAGTTGGTGAGCAATGCAGCGGTTTGGGGAGGGCGATGTCACCGCTCTAAACATCATTTAAATTCCTTTTGATCAACGAAAATCTAGGTCGGGAAAGCGTGGCTACTGCCGAACTTATTCGGGCCGCGAATCCGCGAACCATCGCTGGTGGCCCCATAGCTTGTGGAGGTTGTACGGCGGCGCATGCAGGCTCCGCAGGAGCGTCGCCCTCCCGAAATAGGAGCGTCGCCCTCCCGAAATCCGCAAGCATTGGTCCACAATAATGTTAATAGCGGTGGGACGATGTTCCTACTTATAGCTTCCCAAATCTGTCTCGATTTGATATCGCATTCCCGCTTTCGGCGATGGCTAAAAGCTAGCGGAAACTTGTGAAGCTGAACAGCGGCTGAGAATGGACAGGCCTACAAATCTCGCATTTTGGGTTCGAGGTAAGCGACTGTACTACTCATGCTTGCAAGTTGACCGTAATCCTCTTCAGGTATCTGCACGCGATGACGCTTGCGCAGTTCCATGACGATATCGAGAAAATCCATGCTATCCAGCTCGATTTGCTCGCGAAACGATTTACTGTCGTCGAGACCGCTCAAATCTTCGTCGGGAGCGATGTCGCTGAGAATATCGACGATCTCATTTCGGATGTCGGCTGGTGTCATTCCCGAAAAACTCCTCCAAATCAACGGTTTCAAGGCATTCATAAAAACCAAAGCTTAACTTCATCATCGCCGATTGGCCAGAGCTAAAACGGCGGTTACAGTCAGTCTCTGCTGGGATTGACAGTCCTAGGGTGCTTGGCGTGTTGGGCACGCTTCGATTGAGTTCTTGGTCGAGCAACCATACGGTACTCCGACGCGATACTTCTGCAGATACCAAAAAATACCTAAACAACTTCGCAAGTATTGCGACGAGTAGACTCGCTTCCGCAGATCGCGCACCAATTCGGGCGGGTGCTGTGCTCATTAAGGATACGTTGCAAGCTTGTTGCGAAACATCGAGTTTCCGGTTATCTTCGCAGACCATTGTACAGACAGAAAACGGACTTTTTTGAGTTTGCCCATTTGCAATGATCCAGTGGGTAAAAAGCGAGTCAAAGCTATGGCTGAAACTAAGTCGTCAATTGAACGACTGGCAGTGGATACGATACGGACGCTGAGTATGGACGCTGTGCAGGCGGCCAACAGCGGCCATCCCGGCACTCCCATGGCGCTAGCGCCAGTGGCATTTCAATTATGGACAGGCTCGCTTTCGTACGATCCAGCGGCTCCGCTATGGCCCAATCGTGATCGGTTCATATTAAGTTGTGGACACGCTTCGATGTTGCTGTATTCCGTTTTGCATCTGGCTGGAGTTCGGGCCACGGATCGTCGCGGTACAGTGCTGCAGCGTCCGTCGATCAGCTTGGATGATATTAAGAATTTTCGGCAGTTGGGCAGCCCCTGTGCTGGCCATCCAGAGTACGGCGAGGCGGCGGGGATCGAGACCACCACCGGCCCGTTGGGACAGGGCGTGGGAAACAGCGTAGGAATGGCCATCGCGTCGAAGTGGTTAGCTGCGACTTACAACAGGCCAGGATACTCTCTATTCGATTTTAATGTTTACGCCCTATGCAGCGATGGGGATTTGATGGAGGGCGTCGCCTGTGAAGCAGCATCGATTGCTGGACATCTTGGCCTGGCGAATCTCTGTTGGATTTACGATGACAATCGTATTACGATCGAAGGCGAAACCGAGCTGGCGTTCAGCGAAGATGTCGCTAGACGCTTTGAAGGTCTCGGCTGGAACACGGTGAGAATTGATGATGCCAACGATTTGCAGGCGATCGGCAAAGCGCTCGATGCGTTTCGCGATTGTACCGACAAACCGACATTGATCGTACTGCGCAGCATCATTGGCTTTGGATCGCCAAACAAAGCAAATACGCACTCCGCTCACGGTGCTCCATTGGGCGACGAGGAAATCAAGCTGACAAAGAAGGTATATGGCTGGCCAGAAAACGAAAAGTTCTTAGTTCCAGCAGAAGTCCCCGAATACTTTGCGCGGACCTTGGGTGCTCGTGGCCACTCAGCCAGAACAGCGTGGGAAACTAGTTTCGCAAAATATCGAGAACAGTTTCCAGGTGAAGCGGCTGAGATCGAGTCCATTACCGAACGCAAATTGCCGGCCGATTGGGCGAATGGCATGAAGCCGTTTGAAGCGAATGATAAGGGGTTGGCGACTCGCGTCAGCAGCGGCAAAGTCCTTAATATGTTAGCTCCCAAAATTCGCTGGTTCTTGGGTGGTTCGGCGGATTTGGCTCCCAGTACGATGACGTTGCTGGATGGGCAGAGCGATTTGTCGCATAAGAATTTCAGCGGCAGAAACATGCATTTTGGCATCCGCGAACATGGCATGGGGTCTGTTTTGAATGGGATGTCGCTGTGTGGTTTGCGGCCATATGGAGCCACTTTTTTTGTGTTCACTGACTATATGCGCCCAGCCATGCGATTGAGTAGTCTCATGCACCAGCCAGTACTTTATGTGCTGACTCACGATTCGATTGGATTGGGTGAAGATGGGCCGACGCACCAGCCGGTCGAACACTTGGCGGCTTGTCGAGCGATTCCGGGACTTTATGTCTTTCGCCCTGGTGATGCCAACGAAGTAGCTGAATGTTATCGAGCGATCATGGCGTTAGATCGACATCCATCTGCTCTGGTTCTGTCTCGGCAAAACGTGCCAACCTTTGATCGTACTCGATTTGCCTCTGTCTCAGGGGCCTCTCGAGGAGCATACGTGCTCAGCGATTGCGTTGGCGTCCCCCAAGCGATCTTGATTGGTACCGGAACTGAATTGCAGTTGTGTGTCCAGGCTCAAGCCAAACTGGCTAGTGAAGGAATTCTCGTACGCGTGGTCAGCATGCCGTGCATGGAGTTGTTCGACGACCAAATGCCAGATTATCAGCAATCGGTTTTGCCACCTGAGGTTTCGATCCGTGTGGCATGTGAAGCAGGGATTCGCCAAGGATGGGATAAGTACATCGGAACCCAAGGTCACTTTGTCGGCATGAGTGGCTTTGGTGCGTCGGCACCGTTCAACAAGCTGTACGAGCACTTCAAGATTACTGCTGACCAAATCGTCAGCCATACGAAAGTTGCTGTTTTAGGAATTCGTGAATAGGAACCCACATGATGAATGGCACCAGTGATCTCAATCAGAAAGTCGTGGTTGGTTTGGTGGGATTGGGGTTGGCCTTTATGCTAATTTCCTGGTGGGGAGAAAACCCTTCGATGGCGCAGCGCTCCGAAGACAAGAAATTGCGGCATGTCGTACTTTTTAAATTCAAGGAATCTTCACCAAAGAATGAAGTGCAAAAAGTTGTCGACGAGTTCCGCAAACTACCGACGCGGATTTCTGAAATCTCTGATTTTGAATTCGGAACCAACAACAGTCCGGAAGGACTGGCGGATGGCTTTACTCATTGTTTCTTAGTCACCTTTCGCTCGGAAAAAGATAGGGATGCATACTTGCCACACGCAGCCCACAAGGAATTTGTCGAAGTCTTGAAGCCTCATTTGGAGCGAGTTTTGGTAATTGACTTCTGGGGTGAAAAATAATTTAGATTGTCGGTTGAGATAGTCCATTGGTTGCTCCTCGACTTTCCCTGCGCTACGATTTCATTTATCGACGAACTCAGCAGCGGAATATTTGGTTGCCGTTGTTGACCCGTCATCTAATTCAGACTGGCCAAAACGCGGATTCTTGCCGCAGTAAGAGTCCGAGAAAGCTCCGTTTAATTCGCATTGTTGATGGCCGTTTGTCGGCCACGGTGCGTTGTTGGTGTGTATTGGGTATGGGGAATCGCTATGTATAGATTGATGATGGTTGCATTGGTTGCCGGTTTGCTGTTCAGTAGCTCTCGAATTTCTTTGGGGGAGGATAAGCCGAAGATTGATCCCACCGGAACTTGGAAGTGGGAAATGACCTTCGGTGACCAAAAGCGAGAGCAAACTTTGAAACTGAAATTGGAAGGGACCAAGTTGACGGGCGTTATGCTCGGTCGCGATAACGCCGAGAATCCGATTTCAGACGCCAAGTTGGAAAAGGACGAGATTTCATTTACGTACACGCGCGAACGCAACGGTCAGAAATTCACATCGAAGTACAAAGGGAAAATTTCTGGCGACAAAATCAAAGGAAAATCGGAAAGCGAACGGAATGGCGAAAAGGTCGAACGCGATTGGGAAGCAACGAAGGCAAAATCGTAACCATCGAATTTTCCGAGCGCACTTTGGGCCCTCCGTGAGAAGTGAAAAGAGTCACTCGTTAAAAAACTAGCGGTGCGGCTGAATTTGCAAAACAGAAGTGCCATCCAAGACAAACTGGATGGCACTTTTTTATTAGATACCGTAAATGGCATGTAGCGCTGTGCGTCAGGGCGATTCTGCGCTGCGAGTTTTCGTAGCTTGCAGCGCTGTGTTTTCAGGGCGGGATTTATAAAAAGAGTCCAGTGGATAACAGCCGCTAACCAAGCCATTGCGTGGTGCAGAGGTACAGTCGCTAAAGGTACGGCAAACCAACTTGCGCTGTACGGAAACACCGCGTAGAGTATCTGCAGGCAAAGTGGGATAGGACAATACCATTCGCCCCAATCCCACGGAATCGATCATCCCGGATCGGACCACCGCTTGCGCGACCATTGGAAGAAAATCCTGCAAATAGGTGTACCCAGTTCCAATCATCGGGAGGTTGGGGAAAGACCGTTTGATCGTCGCAGCGGTATGAATTTGCCTAGCGACTCCCACAAGCGGATCTTCGGGTGGCAGATAACCGTCGCAGGGCGGAAATATCGCTGGACGTTGGATATGTGGGTTGTAGTACGGGCTACCACAACTGATATTGAGCGCAATGATTCCAAGTTTGCACAGCTTTTCGATCAAGGCTACGGGCTCTGCCAAGTCGATTTCCAATGGGCTCGCGGGTGAATTCCCGAACCCGCATTGATAAAGCTCGTCGTCTGGCCAATGCATTGGGACACCACATGATTCGCCTTGCTGAAATGGGAGCCAATCAAAGACGCTTAGTCGGACACCGATCATCAAACTAGCACATTCTTGGCGAATTCGCTCAATGATCGTCGTCAATACGCGAGAGCGACCGGCAAGGTCCCCGCCATAAATACCTGGTCGCGAACGAGCGCTGAGGAATTCGTGCAACAGGTAACCATGACATGCTTTGACGTCTACAAAGTGGAAGCCGATTTCTTCAGCCAACCTAGCGGCGGCGACATAGGCTTCGATGATGCGTTCGATTTCCCCATCGCTTATCACCACCGCTGGATCGTCAGGAGAAATACGAAACTTCGAATCCAATAACGGATGATGGTAGGCGATCCGTGGTTCCCAGCGTTTGTGGTCGTGGGGTTTGCAGAATCGCCCGGAATGTGTCAACTGCAATCCAACCACCAGATCGTTGGTATCCCCAAATTCGCGTCGATGCGAGTCGATAAGCGTGCTAAGCAAACGCTGCAGACCGGCACGGTTGTCCGCCGTGGCCAAAGTTTGATTGGGGTTGGCACGCCCTTCGGGAACCACTGCTGCCGCCTCTCCTCCCCAAATCAATTTTGCACCGCTCAATCCAAATCGCTCCCAGCGGCGAAGCGTCAACTCCGAAGGGCTGCCGTCACGATTAGCATCCCAACCTTCCATCGGATGAATGCACCATCGATTCCCCACCTGGCGATGTCCTATGGTCAGCGGCTGTGCCAGAGGTGACCCATCAGACGCCGAGAGTATTTTTTCGTCACAAGGTAGTTCTGTGCCCAGCTCGGCCAACCTCTGACGAAAGTTCTCGATAGTGCGCAGTTGAGCAACTTTGGGATACGAACGAGACATGGTGAAAAGCTTTAACTTTCTTCTTCAATGGTTAATGTTGTGTGCGACAAACGGAACGTGCGTTGCAAACCGTCGCTATAAAACTCAACGGTAACAGCACGTTTGGGACCCAAACCGCTGGCGCTAACGATGCGTCCAGTGCCATACGTGGGATGAGTTACCACGCGTCCTGCGCAGTATATCTTCGGGGAGTAACGGCTGGCCTCGGTGGCTGCGTGTGACAATTGCGAAGCGCTCATCAGAGATCCGTTGGGGCGCTGCAGACGGTGCCCAATTTCATCCTGCGGCAATTGGCAAAAGTCGTCGTCGAAGTCACGCAAGTCATGGGACGTACTTTCAACGTCACCACTATCTTCGTTCCAGGTCGAACCTACCTGACTGTAATCGTCATGCCCAGCTTCGTGAGCGTACGCGTCCAACGATTCGCTGAGATCCACTCGCTGCATCTGGTCGCGTGGCAACTCCATTAGAAACGAACTGGGAATACTAGGGGATTCTTGGCCCCGGAAACCACGGCGTCTGGCATAGCTCAATTGCAAATGGTCTTTTGCTCGTGTTAATCCCACAAACAAAAGCCGGCGCTCTTCCTCCAGCCCCAGTGGGTCATCGCGCGAGCGCTGATGTGGCAGAATATTTTCTTCGAGAGCGATAATAAAGACACGCGGAAACTCCAGCCCTTTGGCAGCATGAACGGTCATCAACGTAA
>CAZVBC010000373.1:0-7065 GCA_964625155.1 uncultured Pirellulaceae bacterium | reverse complement strand
ATTCGGTCGAGCGCGAAGTGGAAGCAGCTGATTTGCAGCTATTTCTGGTTGCTTTGCGATGGTTCCGCAGTACCAGCCATGGTCACGAATCGGACGCCATGCGGCGTTGGGCGATCAATTTTTTCTTGAGCCAAGGCTGTGCACAGCCTCGACGTCTGATGAATGTTATTTTGCCTCTCGGCTGCGGGGAGAAGCCAGACGATGGCGAGACGCTTTGAACATATTCGCCACAAACCTCCCACTCAGCTCAGCTCGCCTCGCCAACTGATCTTGGTTTGTGGTGCACTGCGAAACAAAGTAAATCTTAGCCGTATGGTGCGCCTGGCAGGTTGCTGCGGTTTGGAAAAAATCGTTCATTGCGGAACAGGCAAGGTGGATCGAGAAATTGCACGTGACGCGATCGATGCAGTACACATCGAAACACATCGAAGCCTGCCGCCGGTATTGCAGCGTTTGCGTGCTGGAGGCTATACCTTGGTAGGTCTAGAACAAACCACGAATTCCCAATGTTTATACGAATTCCAATTTCCTCGCATGACTGCTTTAATCGTCGGCAGCGAACGCGAAGGACTCGCCGATGAAGCTCTCGACTTACTGGATGACGTGGTCGAAATCCCAGTGTATGGGCAGCCGTTTAGTCATAATGTGGTCACCGCGACAACTATGGCTGTCTACGAGTATTGCCGCCAATATCCCTAACAGTGAACATGTTCGTCTAGGTCCGAGATGGCTTTTCGTGAACCACATGCAAGCCTCCGTTTATTGCTTGCGCTGGCTTTGTCTTTTTTTCTTTTGGCTTGTAGCTGCTGGGCGATTAGTGAGGTAGTCGAGCCTCCTTGTTACCGCTTCGTTGGAGAGAACTGCTGGAGAAAAATCGTTTGCCGAAATCTCAAAAGCATACCCAGGCTTGCCATCTCGCAACAAAACCACCGAGTTCAAGATCAATCCAGCTTCGACTCCCGATTGCGATTTTGACAAGCAATCGGCGATGACTGCTTGCGGTGCCTGTACTGCGCTCAAGCCGAGAAACTCCGCAGCTCGCGTGCGGACCAACAGGTTTTCGTCGCTAGCCGCAAGTTGCTTGGCTCGTTCAAAGAAGGGACTCCCTGACTTCCCAAAGCGACTGAGCACGATCAGTCCCCAATAACGATGCCAAGGATCGCTTGCACCTAAGGCCCTCTCCAGGTTCGGTTGCGCATTTTCAAAGCTGAGCAACTGGAGGTCCGCGATGTCGATCAGGCGTGCGATTTCTTGTTTGTGCTCTTGCCCAAACGCTACTGGATTATCGGCTGCTGAATCTACGAGGAAACTCTCCGGATAAAAACTCAAATCAGGCATGCCCTTAAGACGCTGTCTCAAGCGGTTACGTAAATCGGTCAGCACTGCAGTGTATTCTGAATCATGCGCCAAATTGATAGTTTCGTGAGGGTCGGCCTCGACATCAAAAAGCATCTCTGGTTCACGAGGCAAAAAGAAACTTTGCTGCATGGAGTTTAAATTTCCAGATGAATTGAGAGCTCGCCATTCCTGGTACGCCAACATGTTGTATCGATAATTATTGTGCAGACCATCAAAATTGAACGGTTGAAAACTTCGGATGTATTTGAATTTGCCTTTGCGAAGCGTACGAACCAGGTCGTATTTTTCGTCGAATCGATCCGCGTATCCAAATGTTTCATCGCGTGCGTCGACTTCGCTGGCAGAAACACCGGCTCCGAGAAATGGGAGCCCGTCGATACCGTTAGGCGTTTGCGCACCGGCCAATCTCTGAACCGTGGCACCAAGATCAACATGACTTACAAATCCAACGACGTGGCTACCCAGCGGGCGGTCAATCAAGTGTTTCCATTTGGCTGGCACTCTAACAACTAACGGGATATGTAAACCGCTTTCGTAAGCGTATCCTTTTCCTCTCGGTAAAACTCCTCCGTGGTCGGCAAAGTAAAAGATAAACGTATCTTCGAGTAGACCATCGGCAGTTAACTCTGCGATTATTCGGCCAATTTCGCCGTCAACTTTTGTTACTTGGTCTCGATATCGCGCATGTGTATATCGAAAAACCTCTGTATCGGGATGATAGGGCGGCAACAACACAGAGCGCCGGTCGACTGTGGTCCCGTGTGCAGCCATCGCTGCGGCGTCGAAGTGCAAACTACTTTCGTGCGTAGTTGTAAACGTCTGCTTGTGAAAAAATGGCTGGCCCGGCTTGCGGTTTCGCCACGATGCGGATGCTGAGGATTCATCCCAAGCATTCTTGTCAAGGAGGACGTTGTAGTCAGTCTTCGAGTTGTTCGTGGTGTAATAGCCAGCATCTCGCAAATACGCGGGAAACATACGCACGCCGTCGGGTAACGGAACCGCCACTTGACGACGATGAAATTGAGTAAAAATGCGCGGGCCGTAGCAACTTGTAATCAAGGCCGTTCGAGCTACAGAGCAAACTGGAGCGGTAGAAAATGCGTGGTCGAACACCAACCCATGTTGAGCCATCGCTTCAACCGCTGGGGTCTCGGCCCCTCCTTGGCGATAAAGTTTCAGGTAGTGCACGGAATTATCTTCGGAAATCACCCACAAGATATTCGGACGCTGTGAAGCGCTACACACTGTGGCCACATTTATCAACGTCGAAGCGAGGATCCACAGTACTGCCTTTGATCGCAACCAATTCACGAGCTTGCTCCTTTGACTGAAACACGTCTGCCTGCAACCGAAACACAGCCTGAGGCGATAGCTTGGACAACCTGCGGGTATAAACGACACTCCTCCTCAAAGACCCGCTGCTGCAAAGACTGAGGAGTGTCTCCGTCCAGGACACGACAAGTGGCTTGTGCGATGATTGGTCCATGATCAAATTGATTGTCTACGAAGTGTACAGTACAACCACTGACCTTGGCTCCGTAGTCAATCACCGCTTGGTGGACTCGCAGACCATAGAATCCCTTGCCGCAAAAAGCTGGAATTAGTGAGGGATGAATATTGATTACCCGATTCTCAAAGTCGTGGGCAATTAGCAAATGCTCAAGATATCCTCCCATCACGACCAAACTAACATCAAACTGGCGGCATAATTCGAAGATCACATCGCGATGCTCGGTGGGTTGCATTCCCTTACGAGATACCACTCGAGTTTCGATCTTGCTCTGGCGCGCAAATCCTAATCCTTGAGCGTCCGGCCGGCTGCTGATTACCAAGCGAAAGTCGACATTGAGTTTGCCTAATTGCTGGACAGCCAGTAGGTTTCTTAACGTCGTTCCACCTCCGGAAATCAATACCGCGATGGGTAAGTTACGCATATCGGATTCTCCAGCCGGTGGCAAAAGTGACGGGCTTTATCACGTGAGCTCGAAACAGGTTTGTATTCTCTCGACAGACGCAAGAATTGCAACAACCGCCCCCTCGCTCTCACTGCATTCAATGTGGTAAGACTGCGATCGAGTTGTCGCAGTGATTGGTTTCTTGCGACATGATCTGTAACACGGACTACACTGCACTGTGGCATCGATCATGTTTGTGTAGAATGAAAACTACCCTGTAAAGCCGCTCATCTCACGAAATGGCTGCCGAGGAACGCACGATTTATTAATAGGCTCGCTTAACCGAGTGGACATCGTCCCGCGTGGCTGAAGGGCCAACGTTGAGTGGGGCGTTGCCCACGCGGTTAAACGAAACATGACAGTAATTTGTCGAGCGCTGCTTGGATGCCAAACAGAGTAACCCTTTGGTCACAATACACAGTGAATTGTGACACAGGGAATGGTGCTGGCTTTGTACTTCTCGATTATCGCAAGGGCGTGAAAGATCGAATCAATGTGCAGATTGCTTTGCTCAATCATCATGGTGATCACCCTAGGATTCGGCCAGGGTGCTCGAGCGGATGTCGATTTCCAGCGTGAGATCCGCCCGATTTTGTCGCAGAACTGTTTTCAATGCCATGGACCTGACGAAAAGAAACGTCAGGGCGGCTTGCGCCTTGATTTGAGTCGCGAAGCATTTTCTGAAGGAGAGTCTGGCAAGTTGCCGATTGTAGCTGGCAAGCCACAGGACAGCGAATTGATTGTGCGCATCCTTACTGAAGACCAGCAAATACGCATGCCACCTGGCGATTCAGGATTTGCACTTTCTTCGACACAGAAGGAGTTGTTGCAGCAATGGATCCGCGAAGGTGCCCAGTACCAACAGCACTGGGCGTTTACAACTCCGACGCGACCTGCTGTGCCCAAGGTAAATAAACTGGCATGGACAAAAAACTCGCTCGATAATTTTGTTTTGGAAAAACTTGAACATGCTGGCTTGGCTCCGTCGCCCTTGGCTGACAAACATACATTAATTCGGCGAGCATCCTTGGATCTGTTGGGGTTGCCACCCAGCATCGACGACGTCGAATCCTTCTTAGCTGACCAATCGCCCGATGCCTATGAAAAACTGCTCGATCGCTTGCTCATGTCGCGGCACTACGGTGAACGCATGGCCCTGCCGTGGCTCGACTACGCTCGGTTCGCCGACAGTAACGGTTATCAAAGCGATAGCAGTAGAGAAATGTGGGTGTGGCGAGATTGGGTAATCCAGGCGTTCAATCAGAATATGCCCTTTGATCAGTTTACAGTCGAGCAACTGGCTGGCGACTTACTTCCCAATAGCACCCGCGAACAATTGATTGCGACAGGGTTCAACCGCAACCATCGACTAAATGGCGAAGGAGGCCGCATCGAAGCTGAGTGGTTTGTCGAGACTGTCATCGATCGAATTGAAACTACCGGCCTAACTTGGTTGGGATTGACGCTGAACTGCTGTCGGTGCCACGACCACAAATACGATCCAATTTCGCAAAAAGAATTCTATCAACTATTCGCGTTTTTTAACTCAGTTGATGAGTCCGGTGTTTTAGCGCCGGTGGGTAAGAAAGGTGAAAACACTCCACCTCTACTCACAATTACAAGTGAGGCGGAAGAAACACAGTTAAAGAAATTGGCAAGCGTTGTCGATTTGGCGAAACGCGATCATCAGCAAGCCGTTGCTCTTCTGGATGAACATGTTGCAACCTGGGAGAAAACAGCCAGCTTGGGCAACCAGCCCCTGATCACTTGGGAGAGAATCGAGCCCACGCAGGTCAAGTCGAACAAAGGAGCTATCATTGCCAAACTGGCTGATAACTCACATTTAGTCTCGGGGCCTAATCCTGCAAACGACTCATATGAATTAACTATCCCATTAAATCAGAAACGCATGACTGGTCTGTTGCTTGAAGTTTTTCCAGACGATAGCCTCCCCAACAAGAGCTTGGGACGTGGCTCGAACGGAAACTTTGTTCTGACTGAGATACAAGCTCAGATTGAATCATCAACTCTGGAAAATGCCAAACGTTTACGCTTCACTCGTGCGGAAGCGGACTACGAGCAAAGTGGTTGGCCAGCCAAATCGGTTATTGGGGATCGCCGGCGTACACGGCAGAACGAAGAAACCCTTGGTTGGGCCATTGATGGCAACGACCCTGCCAAACGTGTCGCGCGACGGTTGCTTCTAGTTTTTGAGCCACTCGACGTCCCATCCTCAGCGAGTCTGCACATCACGATGCGCCACGATTCGCAATTCGCCGACCATAACGTCGGTCGCTTTCGTTGGTCGCTCACGACCGTCGAGCCTGACGCAATCAAATTGAATGTTCCCGCTGCTACGGCTGAGATCGCGGCGATACTCAAATTACCCGCAAGCCAGCGGTTGGCCGAGCATCGGCAGCAACTTGAAAAATACTTTCTCGATAACGTCCCCAATCCAGTTCGCCAAGCAGAAGATCGAGTAAAGGCGGCCGAGCTGGCAATCAGTCAGTATCGCGACTCGCTGACCACGACCATGATCATGAAAGAGCGTGAACCGCGCGATGCATTCATTTTAACGCGAGGGCAATACGATCGACCCTCAGAAAAAGTTCCACGAGGCTTGCCCGCCGTGTTGCCGCCGTTGCCCGCAGGCGAACCGCTTGACCGACTTGGACTGGCTCGTTGGATTGTCCATCGTTCAAATCCCTTGACAGCTCGTGTGTGGATTAATCGACAGTGGGAACGGCTGTTTGGAATCGGATTGGTGCGGACGACAGAAAACCTCGGTTCGCAAGCGGAGTTTCCAAGTCATCCTGAATTGCTGGATTGGCTAGCGTGCGAGTTCATGGAGCCTACGGAGTTGCCGACCGTCGCCGGAGTTCCCGCACGTCCTTGGGACATGAAGGCAATACAGAAGTTCATCATGCTGAGTGCCACTTATCAACAAACTTCTGCGGCGACTGCAACTTTGCTACAACAAGATCCGGAGAATCGGCTGCTGGCTCGAGGGCCGAGGTTTCGAATTACTGGAGAATTGGTGCGAGACCAGGCATTGGCCGTGGCGGGGCTACTGGTTCCACAGATCGGTGGACCAAGTGTTCGGCCCTATATGCCCCAAGGAGTTTGGGATGAGACCAGCAAATACGGAAACTTGAGAAACTATCAAGCGGACAAGGGTGATGGGCTATATCGGCGCACGATGTACACGATTTGGAAACGCACCGCCGCTCCACCGTCGATGTTATTGTTCGACGCCCCGAATCGCGAAACTTGTACCATTAAACGGTCACGTACTAACACTCCGTTACAGTCTTTATCGCTACTAAACGAAATGACGTTTGTCGAAGCCGCACGTAACCTAGGCGGACGGATGCTCAATGAAGGAGGGCCCAGCATACGCAGCCAATTGGAACGAGGCTTCCGTATTGCCCTGGCTCGAAGCCCAACAGATAAAGAAATCCAAGTGCTGCTCGACGGCTACGAAGAGGACTACAAGCATTTTGCTGCTGATCCGCAGGCCGCAACTAAGTTACTCAGTTTCGGTAACACACAAGGCGCGACGAGCGATGTGGCTCAATTGGCCGCATTGACCTTAGCCGCCAATGTATTGATGAACCTCGATGAATTCGTAACGCGCGAGTGAATATCCCGTTTCTCGATTGCCTCAACAACATGAATCCATTGCAATCCTCAAAGTTATCTGTAGTTTTTAAACATCTTCTATAATTCATATGACATTTCGTAGCATAGC
>CAZVBC010000372.1:0-7114 GCA_964625155.1 uncultured Pirellulaceae bacterium | reverse complement strand
TGGCGCATCTTGCGTTTGGTGCTCGTATTCATTGGAAGGAAATCCCCCGCGTAGGAATTGATACACTTGACATTCAGGACATTCGATTTGCCGGTGAGTTGGGATATCGTATCAAGTTATTGGCTTGTGCCAGATTGACCGAAGGTGGACTGGAGCTGAGCGTCGCTCCAACTCTGATTCGATCGGGTAGGCCGTTGGCAGAAGTTCGTCGCAACTACAACGCCATCAACGTTGTGGGCGATGCGGTTGGCGATTTGTTTTTCCATGGGCAAGGGGCTGGCCAAATGCCAACCGCTTCCGCAGTTGTGGCAGATATGATCGATGTGGCAGTGGGTCGCGCAAAGATTACGTTCCAAACGCTGGAGTTGTGGAGCGCGAAAGAATCAAGCGTTGTATTGCGACCGTTTGATGACTTGCCAGGCCGATATTATCTCCGTTTTCAAGTAATCGACGAACCAGGCGTGCTGGCTCAAATCACAACCATTTTGGGCCAACATCAGATTTCGATTTCTTCTGTAATCCAACATGAGCCCGAATCGAATACCGCCTCGCCATTATTGCCACTGGTAATTATGACTCATGAGGCACCTGAAGGCGCAGCACGCCGTGCGGTCGATCGCATTCGAGCATTGCCCGTCGTCTGTGGCTCCAGCGTCCGTATGAGAGTAATGGAAGAACCCAAGTTATAGAGCTAGGAATGCAATGAAGTATGCAATCATCATCCCTGACGGATGCGCCGACCTTCCTCTCGATGCGTTACAGGGGCGAACCCCGTTAGAAGTTGCTCGGACCGTCAACATGGATCGTGTAGTTCAATCCGGTTTGATTGGGCGCACGGACAACGTACCGGCACATCTGCCTGCGGGGAGTGAAGTGGCTAACCTGACGTTGTTCGGGTACGATCCGAACCAGTACTTTACAGGGCGTGCACCCATTGAGGCTGCGGCGCAAGGTATCGTCCTGGCTGAGGGAGATTGGGCGGTGCGCTGCAATCTGGTCACGGTGCTCGATCAAGTGATGGTCGATTTTACGGCAGATCACGTTTCAACAGCCGAAGCGACGGAATTGCTCAATGCGTTACAGCGAGTTGTGAAGCACGACCAGTTGCAGTTTATCCCAGGTGTCAGCTATCGAAACCTTTTGATCTATCGCGGACGAATCGACCAAGGAGCCCCTTTTAATGCTGAAACGCGTACACGCGCGCCACATGATATCACGGACCAAAAAGTTGATGACGAATATCCACGTGGATTGGGAAGTGATTTGTTGGTCGAACTGATGGAGCAAAGTATTGAAGTCTTTGCAGATCATCCGCTCAATCGGGCCAGAATTGCTCAGGGCAAACGGCCTGCGACCAACGTATGGTTGTGGGGACTTGGTCGCAGCCCTATCTTACCGTCATTTTTTGACAAGTACGGTTTGCGAGGGGCGATGATTACTGCCGTCGATTTGTTGCGAGGCTTGGCCGCTTTGGCGGGTTGGGACAGAATCGAGGTCCCTGGCGCAACGGGTTATCTGGATACCAACTATGCGGGCAAAGGGCAGGCCGCTGTCGAGGCATTGGACCGGTACGACATTGTCTGTGTGCACGTTGAAGCCACTGATGAAGCTTCGCATGAAGGGCGGCACGACGAAAAGGTCAAAGCGCTCGAGGCCATAGATGAACACATTGTTGGACCAGTATTGCAAAAACTGCAAAAATTTTCCGACTATCGATTGTTGATATTGCCCGACCACCCTACGCCATGTTCCACAAAGAAACACAGCCATGGAATGGTGCCGATGGCTGTATGTGGCACCGGTATCACAACTCATGGGGCCCCTGGTTACACAGAGTCGAACGCTGATCGGTCACCGATCAGTTTTCCACAAGGCTGGACGATGATGGACGAGTTTATCCACGGCAAGTTTGCTTAGAAAACGGTGTGTTGGCGACACACTGTTCGAGCTTAGTGGACTTGGCGAAAAACGTCGCTGCGGATCAGTTTTACGAGCTGACTGCAACTGCGGGACGGACTTTGGCTGGTGTTTGCGAGGGAGCGATCGCGAGGTCTTCTGCCCCAAAATGCAATCGCACGACGCGCAGAAATGCTGTCTCGTTGTGGCTAAGCCCTCCATCGCCGGTGAAGACGCAGCTTAGGCAAACCAACAAGTCCCGTTTAATTCTGGGAGATGCTTTGGACAATGTTCGCATGGCTTCGAGAATTTCGCTCCAATGTAGAACATCAGCGGGCAATGAGCTTGCCTGTTCCAAGCCAAGCTGGCTCCAGCCTCGCTGAAAACGAAATTCAGCCATTGCGTCGCCACCATCCAATTGTGAAGCAGCCGACAATATCTCTAAAATCGGTTCTTTCAATAAATGGACATCGCCACAGCTCGCCTTTTGGTTCGGTACATCGACGGCACCAAGATAGTATTTTACGAGCCACAACCAGGAGAACGCGCCCCAATCACTTTCTGCCGATTCGACGTCCAGCTTTTGAACCATTCCCAACATTAACTGTTTCGTTTGAGCAGACGATGATTTCAACGCTGCCAGAGCATGGCTGAGCAAAGCGGCTCGCGTGCGACTGTCTTTCGTTTCCAACAGTCGGTGCAATGCTTCGGCTATGTCCTCAGAGTTGCGGCAACTCAACATTTGACTCAGTTTGGTACGGTGCGAGTGATCGTAGAACAGCAACATTGGCAATGCAATTGGGATCACTTGTGGTTCTGCAATGAATTGAAGGAGTGCCGCATCAATATCGTCAACACTGACCGCCTCCGGAGTTGCAGCAGCAGAATGTAACGCAGAAGGCTGGGAATTGCCCTGAATTGCACCACCGTGCCGTGCCGGTTCGTTGGTCACTGCCGCGAGGCCGAGGCCTCCGATGCTCGCAACCGCTTCCCCATAGGCTCCTGAGTACTCGGCCAATTCCTCGTGACTTTCAAAGAGTGGTGTGTGGTCCCAAGTTGGGTCGAGTGCCAGGATGCGCGTAGTCAAGGGAGGATGAGTTGCGAAGATGTCGCTCGAACGTCCGCAAGCTTGCGAGAACATCATATGCGACACTTCTCGCGCTGCACCGACTCTGACTCGACTGCCCGTTTGTAGACCCGCAATTCGCCTGAGTGCGTCGGCCAAGCCACGTGGATTGCGAGTAGCTTCGACAGCGCGAGCATCCGCTAAAAACTCGCGTTGGCGACTGACTGCCAATACCAACAAGGAAGCAAAACTGGAACCCACCAATCCAACCACCCACATCGCGCAGCCGAGGATGATCAGTAAATAGCCGCCACCTGCTTTCTTATCCCGACTGTGATGGCCTCGCCGATTCATTTCCAACTCGGTGCGTCCCAAGTCGATCAAAAAGTCGCCAACTAACGTGATACAACGCAGGCCATTGACGATCGAAGTTAGCTGCATGTTCAGTCGCATATCTCCATAACGGATATGACTGAATTCGTGTGCAATCACTCCTTGAAGCTGATCGCGGTTTAGCAAATTCATACAGCCTTCGGTTACGCCGATGACAGCCGTTTCCTTCGTAAATCCAGCGGCGAACGCATTGATACCCTTTTGGCCGTCCAAAACATACAGCGCTGGCATGGGCAAAGAATAGGCGATCGCCATCTCTTCGGTCACGTTCTTCAGTCGCTGCAAAGCGGGTGTGGGGGGCATTTCGGAAACTAACTTGCCACCCAGCGACTCGGCAATGCCGACGCCACCTCGCATAGATTTGAACAGTGAATGAGTAATCCCAAAGCCTACGATGGCAATGGATGACACGATGCCTGCCAGCGAACCATACAAAAACACTGTCATCTCAGCCGACTCGCCTTCGGTTTCCAGTTCGACATATGCGGCTGCGAGGTAACCGACAACTACACCATTGATCACGACTGTAGCCAACATAGCCACAATGACCAAACTGCACAGCTTGGCAGATTGGCGCAGCGCGTACATTTGGCGTCGAAGAAAATCGACCATAATCCATCAGTCCTACTGAAGAGTCAAAGCTGTAGCGACGAATCGCTCGCGAAACTCTGTCCGCAAGCGAATTTCAAGCGACTGGTTTGATCGGCGCGATGACGGGCTAGGTCAAGGCTACTTTCGGTGCATCTTGAAGAGCGGCACTATTCTCGAATTCGAGCAGTGTTAGATCGTCACTGAACCCAAAGGATGAAGCCAAAAGGACTGTCGGAAAACTCTGGCGATTGACGTTGAAAGTGGTTACCGAGTCGTTATAGACTTGACGCGCAAACGCAATTCGATTCTCAGTGCTAGAGAGTTCTTCAGTCAGTTGTGCAACGACTTCGTTCGCCTTTAACTCAGGATAACTTTCCATGACGAACGACATCTTGCTGAGCGCTCCTCCGAGCGCAGCCTCGGCACTGGCCAAGCCTTGCAGGGCTTGAGGATTGGTAACTTGGTGATTAACAGCAGCCAATTGCGTTGACGCTTGATTTCGAGCCGCGATGACTGCATGCAAAGTTTCTCGCTCGTGTGTCATATAACTCTTCACACACTCAACCAAGTTTGGAATCAGATCATACCGGCGTTTGAGCTGGATTTCGATCTGGGAAAATCCGTTTTGAGCGATATTCTTTAGGCCGACAAGTTGGTTGTAGATTCGTCCCACAACAACCAACACGACCAACCCAGCGGCTGCAAAACCTGATAACAACACTAACATCAACACAGAGTTTGAAAGCATCGCATCCTCTTTTTATTCTGACGGGAACTTAAACACAACCATTACAAGATTAGGTCACTCGCCCGATCAAGTTGGCCGGATGCGACCAGAGAATGGGCGTCGAAATTGCGCACGATCCGATCCTTTTGCCGAATGCAACGACTGGCTAGGTCTTACATTCAACCCCATCGGCAAAACACGACTAACTCATACAATCGGGCTTCACGCAGCAATGTAGCTCCGCCTCGCGAGTGTTCAAACTCTATGGCGATGTAAGCGTAGAACAGCAGGCAGAACCGGCGCCGGCGCAACATCTGCTTGCAGGTCGGATCCCAGTAATCAGATGGTAGCGATTGGTGAGGAGAAGACCTAACCAATTGGACTGCGCCACTCGTTCCAAGGCTCTGGCCACTCGTTCCAAGGCTTGGATTACTCGTTCCAAGGCTCTGCCGGCTCTGCCTTGGAATGTAGTGCACAAGAGGCCCTGCCTCGCGAGACTTCAGATCCCCACAGCCAAGTAGCCGTAGAATTGCAGGCATGCAGGCGAAGCCGACGGGACATCTGATTACTGGGCAGATCCCATTAACCAGGGCACTACTTACGTGCGAAAGTGACGCTGTCCAACTTAGCTGAGTCAATTGAGCGGCGGTTCGGTAGATCCCTGCGAGTCCGTTTCCAAGGACCCTAATTCCGACCTGTAACCGAGCACTGGTATGGTAAACTTGTGGAATCTGCACGCGCGGCCCGATGGGCACGCGGTTAAACGATTTCGCTGCAATATCTATACGACCATTTGAATAAGTATCTCATTGCGTGCCTAGGCTACACTCATGGGTACTGGTCGGTTAGACTCATTCTGCGTTCGCAATCAGCACTACAGACAGGTGCTTGTCACAGCAAAGAATTAGGGTTCGCGTAAACGGGCGCACGAGGATCGTTCGGAGCCGCCGCACAATGGACTCAGCAGGCGTTTCGCGATCCCGATCCCTTAAACTAAGCTGTGACAAAATACTTGCGGCTGAAGTGATTCGGTAATCGCTTTTTGCCAGCCAACAATGCGAAGCAAGTTCAGCAAATGTCGAGAACCCAGAGAAAATTTGCAGCATGTCAACAACTATCTACCACCTGCCAGTGTTTGCCCGATTGGTGTTTGCGTTGGTCGTATGTAGAGGATCCGTCCTAGGCATCTGCCAAGAGAGTTTAGTTCGGCCAGCTTGGACGACATCAAAATTGCATGGCGCCCCAACACCTCCAGCCCCTTACCAGATTCGATTGGCTTTTCCGCGTGCGCGCTTTGACAAGCCTACAAGTTTGCTGGAGGTACCTCAGCAAAACCGATTGATAGTCAGCGAGATGGATGGCAAGTTGTTCAGTCTTGCGAAATCTAGTGATCAATCTGAACCGCAGATGATCGCTGATTTGTCACAGATTACTGGTGTCCAGGTATCATTATTGAGCGCAACGCTACATCCCAAATTCGATCAGAATCGATACATTTTTCTTAGCTACGTTCACCCTGATCATGGGCGTCAGGTTCGCATCGCTCGTTTTACTATGTCAGCAGGCATCCCTGGCACCATTCTTCCAAAAAGTGAAGTCGTATTCCTGACTCGCCCCGCTGGTCCACATAATGCCGGTGATTTGAAGTTTGGTAAAGATGGATTGCTGTACGCTGCGACCGGCGACGGAGCTGGTCCCAATCCTCCGGACAGCTTAAATACGGGACAGGATGTTAGCGATTTGCTGGGTGCCATTTTGCGAATTGATGTCGATCGCGCCAACGAATCGCTCCCCTATTCGATTCCCTTGGATAATCCGTTTCGAGGCAAAGCAGGAGTGCGAGAGGAGATTTGGGCATATGGATTACGTAATCCGTGGAAATTCGGTATCGATCGCAATACGAACGAGATTTTTGTGGCTGACAATGGCTGGGAAACATGGGAGTTGATTCATCGTATCGAACGCGGAGGCAACTGTGGTTGGCCCATCATGGAAGGTCGCGCTCGATTGCGAACCGAGGTCACGCTCGGACCTACTCCGATAATTCCTCCGATCAAGGACCATCCTCACACAGAGGCTAACTCGGTCATCGGCGGGCCGGTCTATCGCGGCGCGCAACATGGAGAGCTGCAGGGCGCCTTTATTTACGGCGATTACATCACCGGAACTATCTGGGCTGTATGGCCGGAGTCGTCGGTCGGCACGCGTACTACAGGTATTCGGCAAGCAACGCTGGTTGATACCGATCTACAAATCGTTGCCTTTGCGGAGGGATCGCGTGGAGAAGTGTATGTTCTGGATTATGACTTTACCGGAAAAATCTATGAATTGATCCCAACGAACTTGCAAGACCAGTCAGCATCGTTTCCTAAAAAGTTGAGCGAAACCGGGGTGTCCACTTCTTTAGTTGATCTGCAACCAGCACCCGGAGTCGTGCCGTA
>CAZVBC010000371.1:0-7129 GCA_964625155.1 uncultured Pirellulaceae bacterium | reverse complement strand
TGATGCAGAATCGGATAGTGAGTCACCGGTCTTAGCAAAGCCTGAGGTACTCGATGTCTGTCGATGGACGCTATCGAGGCACGAGAAAAAGGAAACACATTCGTTGCGGGTGGATTACCACTGCGGCATGACGACGATCAGCGAATGGGTCTGTCTGCTTCATGAAGGCTTCGCCCGTCGCAAGGCAATGAAGTGGTGGGACGAGCATTACACAGGCAGTGAGAGCATTGAGTGGTGGCTTGCGGCATTTCGTGAAACGCAGCCTGATACCGATGTTATCGATATGGCAATCGCACTTGAGAAAGATGGCGAGGTTCGTTGCCCGTCGAAGATAACCGTTATACAAGATGGCAAGTTTTTTCGAGTGCTATCGCGTGAGTTTGGCGAGCGTGTGGAAGAGGAAGAGGAGTTGCCGTTTTGAACAATAGTCCGCTGCTGAGGTACGCACTTTCCTGCGGCAGCAGACGAAATTTTAATCTCTTACTTGGGAGGTATAGCGTGACGGAGTACGAGGAATTTATCGGTAGTAAGTCGCAGTGGAAACATGGTGCGGGATTCGATTGCGAACCGCCATCATTTTTATACGACTTTCAAAAGTATCTTGTCGCATGGGCGTGGAAAAAAGGTAGAGCGCTGATATCGAGCGATTGCGGAAGCGGTAAGACTGCAATGCAATTGGCTTGGGCAGATGAAATCGTTAGGAGAACGAATCGGCACTGCTTACTTTGCACTCCGCTAGCTGTAGGTGCTCAGACTATTCGAGAGGCGGAAAAATTCGGCATCGATGCATCGCGATCTCGCGATGGAAAAATAAGTGGCTTGCCACGAATTTGGGTTACGAATTACGAACAGTTACACAAGTTTGATCACAGCTCTTTCGGATCATTTGTCGGAGACGAATCAAGCGGAATCAAGAACTTCAAAAGTGAACGCAAGAAAGACGTAGTTGAATTTACGCGACAGATGGAGTATCGGCTACTTTGCACGGCAACGGCAGCACCTAACGATTTTTGGGAATTAGGGACATCGTCGGAAGCTCTTGGATTGCTTGGGTTTCGCGACATGGTTACGACGTTTTTTCGGCAAGAGACTCAAAAAGATCACCTAGGGTGGGGGCGAACTAAGTATCGATTCCGTGGACATGCCGAGCAACCGTTTTGGTCGTGGGTTTGCTCCTGGGCTCGATCAATGCGATTGCCAAGCGACCTCGGATTTGAAGACAAAGGATTTGCACTTCCTGAGCTGATTGAGCAAGAAATAGTTGTTACCTGCGAAAAGGCACGCGACGGATATTTGTTTGCACTGCCGGGGTTGACTATCCAAGATGAACGGGCAGAGCGTCGAAACTCAATCGATGAGCGGTGCAAGATGGCTGCCGATATCGCTCATGGCTGCGATGACTACTCTGTGATTTGGTGCGAGTTGAACGACGAAGGCGATCAGCTAACGCGAATGATCGAAGGTGCTGTGCAGATCAAGGGTTCGCTGTCAGAAGAAGAGAAAGAGGAACGACTTATTGCCTTCTCGACTGGCGAGATTAAACGACTCGTACTGAAACCGAAAATAGGAGCATGGGGGCTGAACTGGCAGCACTGCAACAATGTAATCAGCTTGCCAAGCCACAGTTACGAGCAATACTACCAAGCAGTTCGCAGGTGTTATCGGTTCGGACAAAAGCGACCTGTCAAAGTTTCATTGATTGTCAATGAAGGCGAGGTGGGAATACTCGCAAACCTTCGGCGGAAAGCTTATCAAGCCGATACTATGTTTCGTTCGATAGTGTCACACATGAGAGATGCGATGCACTTAGCAACGCAAGATTTTTACCCTGAGAAAGAAGAGGTTCCAAAGTGGCTGTCTTAGATCAATCGATAACCGACAAGTACGCAATTTACAACGGAGATTCGGCTGAGGTTTTGCAATCGCTACCAAAAGAATCGATACATCATGCGATATACTCTCCGCCGTTCGCAACCGAAAACGGAAGCTGCCTTTACAACTACAGCTCATCTGTTCGCGACCTGTCTAACTCAAGAACGTACGCAGAGTTTTTTGAGCACTATGGATTTATCGTCAATGAAATCTACCGCGTGCTTTTGCCTGGTCGGATTTCAGCGGTGCATTGTATGGACGTTCCGAAACTCGGTGCGAATATTTGCGGCTACTCGGATTTCCCTGGACACATAATCGCGTTGCACGAGAAAATCGGATTTGACTACTTGCCGAGAATTTGCATTTGGAAGGAGCCTCTGGAAGTACGCAACCGAACAATGTCAAAGGCACTGGCACATCGGCAAATAGTTGAGGACTCAACTAAGACGAATGTTGCAGCGGCTGATTACTTAATTCCATTTCGCAAGCGAGGAGATAATCCGATACCAGTAGTTCATCCGACTGGATTGCATGACTATGCTGGTTCGCGAAAGATTCCAGGTGACCTACTCCAGTACAAAGGATGGACAGGAAACCAAATCGAAAACCGATACTCGCATTTTATTTGGAGGAATTACGCGAGTTGCTTTTGGGATGACGTTCGACTTGATCGTGTTCTGCCGTATCTCGAATCCAAAGACGATGGCGACGAACGGCATCAGCACCCGTTGCAACTCGATGTGATTGAGAGGTGCGTAACTATGTGGACAAACGAAGGAGAAACGGTATTGACTCCATTTATGGGCGTTGGTTCGGAAGTCTACGGGGCAGTCTCGCTCGGTCGACGAGGAGTAGGATGTGAGTTGAAGCCAAGCTATTATCGACAGGCTGTGAAAAACTTAGAGTCGATAAACACGGCTAAAAAAATTGATGAAGCAACTCTATTTGCATTGTAACCAGAATGACACCAGAACGCTTAATCGAGATCGAACAACATGCACGACTGTACGGCCCTGCTAACTGCTGGGCCGGTACGAGTGGCACGTTGGCAACGATGATATTCGAGCTGCTCAAAGAAGTGGAAAGACTGAAGGCAGAGTTACTGAAAGAAGCTAGATGATTTTTTGATTGGAATTTGGTAAGATAATGCGAAATCGTACCGCAACTACGACTAAAAAGAATTATCGGGGAAACCCGTTCGAACCCTTGTGACCCGTTGCGGGAGTCACAAGGGTTTTTTCATGGAGTGAGTAATATGGCAAAGGACAAGTACACGGTCGGCGGCATCGCTTTTAGATCGATAAAAGCTGTTAAGGATCATTGTAAAGGAATAAAGGAAAGAGCTACTGGCGGACGCAATCCAGAATGGGGCGTTTACTTTTCAATTTTGAACAAGGACGATCATTCATTCATGCTCGACTTCATTCGTTTTCATCCAAGCTATTCCGAAATAGTTGGCGAAGGAATAGTAGAAATACAAGTCGGTTATGTTGGTCATGAAATTGGCACGCCGCATTGGAGTTTTTATGCAATCAGAAACGATGCAAGTGAACGCCTTTTTGGATACAAGAAGTTCAATAAAACTCCAGAAAAATCCGACCTTGATAACGTAAAGGCTGCTAAACGCAATGCCATAAGTCCGCAAACTATCGAATACAAAGAGCAGTATTTCGATGGTCAGCCAGAGGCATTGTGCGAAGCAACTGGTCAATTAATGCAAAGAACTGAATGTCACGTTGACCACGAATCGCCAACATTCAAAGAGCTTGATGCGCAGTTTTTTGGTGATTGGATTCCTGACGTTATCGACGATGGCCAGCAATGGCAGCTTGTCGGCGATATAAAAAATCATTGGCAAGAATTCCATTTAAAGAACGCGAAGTTACGTTGCGTTACAAGTGATTTCAATCTGAAACGCAAAGATACTTGTCATGAAAGTTCATGACTTCTATCGACGCCACAACTTGCGAGTGCACGAAATACCAGTTGGCGTCAAGGCTCCAATTGCAGTCGGCTGGCCAGATGCAAACATACCGCACGATGTAGTGGAGTCCCGGCTAGGCCAGAGGTTCAACAAGTACGGCTGGCTGCTTGATGATTGCCATGTCGTCATCGACATCGATATGCACAATCCAACAGAGAATGGAATCGAAAGTTTGGCGAGGCTCGAAGCTAATACAGGCGTTGTCTTGGCAGATCATTGCGGAGCCATTGTTTACTCGCCTAGTGGCGGTCGGCATTACTATTTTACGAAGCCTGCGGATGTAACTTTCGGCAAGGTTTTCAAATCGAAATACCCTGGTATTGATTTTATTTCTGGCAAGGGAAAGCAAGTCATTGCTGCCAATTCAGCTCACGATAAATACCCAGGTGAGTATCGATTAGAAGGTAATGAACTGAGAGAGCTACCAGCGGCGGTAATCGGGCACTTGGTTGAGCTATCCGAAAAAAAATCGAGCTATCAACTACCGGCAGAAGATCGCAGCGGGGATGAATTCAATCGTTCTCCACGAGGTCTGGCGTTTATTATTTCATTGCTTCAATCGTCCGGTTATGTAATTCGGCACATGCACGATTACTATGAATTTGACCGGCCAAACAAATCATCAGATAGCAAGTGCAGCGGTCACGTTGGAAAAAAATCGAAGCAAGGAAACTATCAGCTTACTTGCTTCTCGCTGTCTGATCCGTACTTTCCATCGGGTGAGGCGTTAACGATATTCCATGCTTACACGTTGTTTGCGCATAACGGAAACCATCAAGCAGCGGCCATGGCTTTGTACGGAATGGGGTTCGCGGTTATTGAAGACTTGCCACTCAATGAATTCATGGCCAATTATTCTGTTGAATCCGTCCTGAATTCTCCACCGGAAGATGATGAAGATTTTTGCGAAACGATGATACCGCAAGAAGGATTGTTGCGTGACGTTTACGAATTCTATTTGACGCTCACTAGGCGGCCAAGTTCGATTATTGGCCTTGCTACTGCGGTGGCGTTTTGCGAAGCGATATTTGGTAGGCGTGTCCGAAGCTACACAGACTTGCGAACGCATGACTACACGGTAATCGTTGCGCCAACGAACTGCGGAAAGGAATCGGTAATTTCAACGGTGCAGAAGTTGATCTATGGAGCTGATCCAAATACCAATTTTCTGATTCCTCCAAACGTACAATCGGGCAATGGATTGCTGGCTGCTATGGCTCAGTCTCCAGCATGCATGTGGATGTGTGACGAATTCGGTACGTTCCTGGAGGGGGCACTGGACAAGCGGCAAGCAACGAAGCACACGAGGGAGATAGTTGACCACCTGCTGCAGATGTATGGCCGGGCGAATGCGACCTACCAGGGGGCCGCACATGCCGCCGGAACAAAGAATAAAATTGAACAGCCCTCGCTATCGCTGCTTGGAATTACGACCGGCTCAACGCTGTTCGAAAATATCGACCGGCGGCAGATTGAATCGGGGCTCTTTGGCCGGTGCTCTTTTTGGCCAGTCCAGACGAGGCCAAATTTGAAAAAGACCAGAATATCGAAACCGCCTGAAGCATTGCTAGAAGTTATTCGCGGCTGGATTAGCTTTGAGCCTGGATTCCCCGGAACGCCAAGCCCAGAACTCCCAGAACTAAAATTTTCCAAGGATGCTGAAGATCGTTGGGATGAGCACGAGGACGCAATTGATCTTAGGATGGCAGAGGAATCAGAGCTTCGGGCTGCGGTTTGGGGGCGAACGGCAGCCAGAAGCATGAAACTAGCTTTGGTGCATCGCTGCGCGAGGCTGGAGGCCTTTGCTGGGGCAATCAATTGGGACTTCGTCTACGTCGAGAAACGAGACGTAGACTGGGGGGTGTGCATTTCAAACTGGCTAGCTCGCACATCGTGCGATTATGCCACCAATCGAGTGGGCGACTTTTCAGGAGGAAAGTCCTCGATGATTTTGGAAAAAATCCTCCAGACTGCCAAAGGCGAGTGGGTATCCAGGAGTGCCATCCTTCGAACATCCAGAGATCTGACCGCCGGCGACATCGGAGCGGCAGCCAAAAGGCTGGGAGATTTGATCGAAACCAGAGAGCAAAAGCGTAGTAGGGGTAGGCCTGAAGTACAGTATCGCTGGAGGGGGGAATGAATTCTTTCCGGACACACAAACAAAAAGACAAAAACAGATATACTTACCCCTCCAAAGGAAGTATAAACATAGGCAGAGACCCAAGTACAGGGAAAGATATATTTATATATATATATGTAAGTAAATATCCTTATTTTTCTTGGTCTTTTGCTCTGGGAATTCTTTCCGGGAAAGAATTCGGAAAGAAATGGAAAGAATTCGGCAGGCGACTTTTTTCCGTCCGGAAAGAAATCGGTTTTTTGACGGCCTGGAAAGAATTCCAGGAAAGAAAGATTATGGGCAAAACCACCATTTAGGAACCAACCATGAAAAACGACGACATTCAATTAGTTCGCCGCCTGCGCGACGTCGGCCACGGTCAGTTAGCCGTGGCCAACATGCTCGGCTTGACGCTCGATGAAGTTCGCCAAGCAGCCTCGGAGCCAGACGAATTCTCCCTGGTCGACGGCGAGCCGCTCTGGCAACGTGTTGAGCGGCTCACAAAATACTATCGGGAACAAAAGCTACTCGACATGGAGGGCAAGACACCGGACGAGCTATACCAGGAGCGGCGACTACTGAGGCTTAGAGCGGCTCGAATCGCAAAGCGAAACCATGTATAGCATCACACTCCCAATAAAGCTCGTCAACGACAACACAGGACGCAGCCAGCACTGGAGTAAGGCTGCAAAACGGAAGAAGCTTTACGTGTCCATACTGCGTGTGCTTGGTGGCAAGAGAGAACCATTTGACCATCCAGTCACAATTCGGCTAACGCGCATCCTCGGGGCACGTGAGCGGCTCTGGGATGCGGATTCAATCGGGCGAGGCTCGGCCAAGGAACTAATCGACGCATTTGTGGCCTGTGGCTGGCTGGTGGATGACGGTCCAAAATGGGTAGTTGGGATCGAGTATCGGCAGGAAATTGATCGCTTGAGCAAGTCGGCGGTCAGGGTTGAGTTCTTGACTGAAACAAGCTAAAGTGAGTATGCGAAACTAACTATTCACTTTTCACGGAAAAAAAGGGGTGCGTATGCGTCCGATTATGGCTCTCTGGCTTGTGTTGTTTTTGACTAATTTCGCGAGTGCTCAGATTTTTCCTCGCGCACCGTGGAATAAATATCAGCAAGCGCAAGTATCGTCGTCATGTCCTG
>CAZVBC010000370.1:0-7163 GCA_964625155.1 uncultured Pirellulaceae bacterium | reverse complement strand
ATCTTGGCCAACTCGTGCATGGATGTGACCAATCGCTTCTTCAGCACCATGTGCGGCCAACACAAGGAACACTTCAACAACTTCAACGAACAAGAATCCAGCGATCCCAGGGATTTTCTCGACGCGACGTTCGGTTCCGCCGGGTTTCGATTCGGCAGCAACACGTCTTACGCCGATCGCATTCCACCTGATCGTTTCTTGCATTTACGCCGTGGCGGCCCTCCCGATTTCTTGATCGATGCCTACATGGCTGGACGCGTCTTCCCCGAGACCGGTTTGCCATTCAAGCTCGTAACTTTTTCACAAAGGTGAATTCATGATGCAACCAGATAAACCAGATGGAATCCTCAAAGACTATCAAGCCGGCATGAACCTCGCGCTGATCCTGATGTTCAGCATCAATCGCAGCGTTCAGATTTGGTCGCGAGTTCCGGGCTCCACCGGCAGTTGGTTCTATGGCTGGCTCTACTTTGTGGGCTTGGGGCTGCAAGCTTGGTACTACGAAGTAAATGGTCAAGCAACAGGCTACTACGATGCGATCGGTTGGCTCACGTTCGCATGGTTCAGCGTCATGTGGTTTGGCATTCACGGCGTGGTACGCAGCTTCCATTTTGCTCGCGGCTTACGATTTCATTCCTATGAGCCGGGCAGGGGCATCTTCGATTGGATGTTTCCCAACTGGAAACCCGGCTCGGCCTCGCTGGCATCCGACCTTGCCGTATCGATGGCCTTGAGCATTGTCTTGGCGATAGTCCGCAGCCCGATCTTAAGCGGTTGGTACGCGGCTATGTGCTTGTGGTTGATTCTCGCTCAAGTTTGGATCAAGGCAAGCCATTCGCGAAGGCACCAAGAGTGGATCGATGCCAAGTCCGAGGCAGAACGATGGTCCGACCAAATTCAGGAGAGATAAGAATGAGCAAGCAACTAGCAAAAGAAACGCAGCAACAACCAGACAACCAAGAACCGTCAGTCGCCAGAAAATCGCTCGGCTGGGCCGCTGGCAAAGCATGGGATGCAATGAAGGCACCATTTGACGACACGTTTTTTCAGTGGCTAAGCCATGGATCTACCGAGCTGGCCAACATGCTGCTACACGGTCACCCGGCACCGGTTTATTCACACTATAAGGCTCCGGACCAGCCCGATCCTGAGCCGATGGCCATGAACGCAGCTAAGGAAGATGCTCAAGCTCAACCATCCGAGAAGGCTTCCACGCCCGTCGGTCCAGCAAAATCTACTGTCGAGCCGATTGCCGCTCCTCAAGTGACATCCGAGCAACCAATTGTGACCAGTCACGGACCAGCGCAGCCAGCACCGCAACCGACGGCGCTGGGGATTCTTGACCGTCACATGGCCGATCTGCAAAACGTCCCGGAGATGAAACAGCCCGAGCAAGAGTTAAGCATGTAACCCAGTTGCTCCGCTCGCCGAGCAAGTCCAACGTAAGGAGAACCGCAATGAACAAACCCGACAAGCCCTTCGGTCCTATCGACCAGCCGATCAATACGACTGTGAACGCCACTCAGCCTCGACCACGGCGCCGTCGTAATTCGCGCCGCAATTCGCGAGTACGAGACTTTGTCATCGGCGGTGCGACTACCGCTGTGGCCACGAGCATTTTGCCCATGTTGCTGAATTCGGGACCATTGCTCTTCACCATATTGGCTGGGTGTTTCTTCGTCTTTCGTGGCTGCATATCTAATTGGTCGAGACCGGTTCAGCCACTGGCGCCGCCGGTCGTATACTCGTCACCTCAGCCGCCAGTAAATGTGCAGAGTCCCGTCGCACCTCTTCGCCCGCGCCCCGCATCACACTCGCAACCTCACCCACGTCCTGAACCAGTTCAGTCAGAACCGCTTCTGGCGGAGCAACTGCCTGATGAACAACCGTTAGCTGAATTTCTAGCCGAGGCACCCGCCGGACAGCCGTTCGGATTTCGCCCATTCCCGCCTATGCCGCAGCAGCCGTTTGGCGTTGGAATGTTCGGGAACATGGAAGGGCAGGGAGTTTCACAACCGTCGCTGTTCTTTCCGTCCTTTCATGGTCAAAACCAGCTAATGGGTGCATTGGCGGCCCCGCCGACTTCTGATCAGCTTGCCACACTTGAGTCTTCGCCACTGTTCAGCTTCCAAAGAGGTCGCAAGTTCCTTGGTACTTCTCAAATGCCAGGTGAACCTTCTCGGCGCATTTCGCTTTCTATCGATGCCATTCGTGAAGGAGGACGAAACATCACCGCAAAGCTGTCGACCCTCGACAGCCCGCGTGTGACCAAGCCGTTTTCAGGTTTGATTGAACAGAATCCGTTGAGACTTACCTTGAAACCTGTCCGGCATCCGACGAGTTTTGGCATTGTGCTGCCACATGAACCTTGGCATTCCAATTCAATGGCGGTCATCACTCTGAATATTGCCTCCGACGGGAAGTCGTTAACCGGCACCAGTAACGCCGCAGAAGAGTTCCAGCTTCTGCCACAGTTTGATATTTCGGAAACGAGCCAAGCAAGAAACGGCGCCGAGACGAGGTCGAACATTTTGGCCTTTGATGAAAACGACGAGCATAGCACAAGCTGGAAGATCGCCAAACGCAATTACAAGGTTATCGAAGGTAACGCAAATCAGTTGTGGATCTTCACCCGCACCAATGAGGACGGAGGAGATTTCGTTTGGACTCGTGGCGATACGACGCTTTGCAGCGGTACCTACGTAGAAAAAAGCAACGAAAGTTCTCTGGACATTGTCTTACTCGCTGGACGATCGCGGAAGACCTATTGCTGCCGATTCACGTCAGGAGCAAAAACAGCTCGAGTTTGTGTACCCAAGGAAGCCAACGACAATCGGCCAAGCCAAGTCAGTACTCAGTTCGGCAACGTCTTCGATTTGGCCCGTATCGAATCGGAAAGACACTAGACATGTCACAAGCCATCGGCTCGTTTCCGGAGAAGGTGTCGCATCGACGCCGACGCAAACTCCCAATTTGGCAAGTTTACTGGCGGCAGCTAACCATTGCTCAGCAGGAACGAGTCAAGTCGATTGCGTGGGCCATCAGCTTTCATCTGTTCGTTGTAGCCGTGTTGGCAGCTGTTAGTCTGACCACACCAAGTCTTGTAACGATCGACCTCAACTGTTCGTTCAACACTGACGCAACCGTAGAGACGATTACCATGCTCGCAGAATCGGACACGCGAGATCAATTCGAGGAGGAGCCGGATGTCTTGGAAGCGTCGCTACCTGAAATTCCACAACCATTTGCCGAGCTTGAGTCACTGGAAATCTCACTCGACACACAACAAAGCCAAGCAAAAGTGGGTTCCGAAGCCACCAGTGTCCTGAGTTCCCTTGCCCAAGCAAGCTCCATTACGGAAATGCAGAATGACGAGCAGCGCGTTGCCGAAACCAATCGCCGCGTGGCCGCCGCTGGAGGCAAGCTTGAAGGTCCCATTCGCGTTTCGCTTATCTTGAACGGTGACGATGACATCGATCTACAGAGGCTATATCAGTCGATTGGACGACAACCTGCCATGCAACGAGCATGGTTTCCTTACCATGTCTTTTTCCAAAATCCCCGCACTGAGCACGCGATGCTCGATGTCGACGCCAATGCGAATTATGTCGTCCCCGATCCGTGTGAGAATATCATCTTTCGCACCGTTCCCAAGTCTGGCAACTATATTGTGGCGATTCACCACTACCAGCCGCGCGGCAGGATCGAACCGACACCTTACGTCGTGGTCGTGAATTACGGCGCAAACACCAAAGTGTTCAGAGGAACGATTTTACCTAGGGATGGGATGATGAAAATTTGGGAGTTCAGGTTCTCGAAGTGAGGCATATTCGCCCGAGCTATCGTAGTCTTTTCCTTCGCGGCAACGAACAGCTTGTACAAAGGCTGCGAGTAGGGGGCAAGTGGTGCCAAAATGTCTGGCGTTCTACTCGGATGCACGAGTGTGTTAAATAAGTGTTAGTAGTAGTGTTACACTGTGAATGAAGGTCGCCAACTCGTTGAATCTCGGTTGCTTTTGAGATTGGTCGGTGTGTGAAAGCACGAAAGAAGGTGGGTAAATACACGAAAGAAGGTGTGTGAAAGCACGATGTTCAAGTCGTGGTGGGTGAAAACACAAAGTGCTTGACTTGGGTGTGTGAAAACACGATAAGTCAGCTCATGGTGGGTGAAAACACGAAACTCAAAACGCCGCTCTTGCCGGACCGTTATCCGATCGACGATTTCTTTATCTGCGACGTTACGGATGCCATACCCAAAGACGATCTCGGTTCGATGGAACATCCGATTTTCAGCTTGTCGACCAAGCCCGACACACGCATTCGCGAATACGACCACAACAACATCAAGATTACCGTGGCCCCTAGCGCTCTTGGCCTGGCGACGATACACGACAAGGACATTCTCATTTACTGCATCAGCCAGCTCATCGCCAAGATGAACGCCGGCGGCGAACCCAAACGCACCTTGCACTTAAAAGCCTACGATTTGCTAGTATCCACGAATCGCAAGACTGACGGTCGGGGCTACGAGCAACTTGTAGCCGCCTTCGATCGCTTAAGCGGCACGCGCATCAAGACCAATTTGAAAACAAACGGCGAGCAGGTTACCGAGGGTTTCGGCTTAATCGACAGTTGGAGAATCATCCGTCACCACGAGTCCGGCCGCATGCTGGAGTTAAAGGTGAATTTGTCGGACTGGGTGTTCAACGCAGTCCTTGGTTCCGAAGTTCTCACGCTTCACCGTAACTACTTTCGATTGCGCAAACCACTTGAGCGACGCCTGTACGAAATTGCTCGCAAGCACTGCGGCCAAAAGCCCGAGTGGAGCATTTCGCTGGAAATTCTTCAGAAGAAATGCGGCGCCGCTTCGACGCTTAAAGAATTTCGACGGCTCGTGGCTGCCATCGCTAAAGAAGACGCTTGGCACGCACATCTTCCCGACTATTCGATCATTTTGGACGAAGACGACATGGTCATCTTCCGCAATCGCGGAACCATGTCAAGCTTGCCAGCAATCGATGATTCCACGTCGATTCGTCTTAGCGAGGCGGCGTTCGAACAGGCACGCCAAGCCGCTCCTGGCTGGGACGTGTACTTTCTTGAGCAGGAATGGCGAGGCTGGATGTCAGAATCGCCACGCGATGCCAACGCTGCCTTTGTAGGTTTCTGCCGCAAATGGTTTGAAAAGCGTGGCACGCCGCGCTAAGCGACCAGGTTCTCTTACATTATCGCGGCATCGAATCCAAATTCATGCGTTTCCTCGGCCTGCAGAGAGGTTTATCAACCATGCCCTTGTCTGATGTTCGTCAGCCCATTCATAGATCGTTCTTGGCGATTTGTATTGCGTTCGTCACTCACACGCCAACTCACGCACAGAGTGAATGGTCGAAGATCGCCATCGGGTACTCGGAAAGCATAGGCAAAGAAATGCGCCTGGACTATCCGCAAGCCTACGCGATAACACAAGTAAGGGCGAGCCAAGAGGCCGACCTGGTAGCCGCGGGCTCGAATTCCTATCGATGGTACTATGACGCTAACCGCATTTTGACTGAACTAAAAATTGTGAAACCATCAAAAAGGATCAATGACTTAGTTGGCCAGCTTGGTGGGATTCTAACCATGGAGGCCGTTATTCGGGCCGGCAGGCGGTTCGGCTTGGACACACTTTCGCCTGACGTCGAACTCTTCTTCCAGCATAATCGCAACATCGCCCAGCCGTACGCCGCAGCGTCCCAGTACATTCTCGCTGCCGTAGACGCGAATCAGCCAACAAGCGGCGATGATTTCTTGTACGAGATGGAATACCAACGGATGCCATTTGGCGAGCAGCTTGCCAGCGATATTATTAACGGTTTCCTCAACCGGGCCTACGAGAGCCAAGTAACGAACTTGATTTGTCATGAATGGGAAAAGGTCGCAACTTCCACGCGTCGCGACGGTTGGGTGGCTATCCGCAATTTGATACTGGATCACAAGCCCTCGGCACAAACACAAAAACGCGACTTCGAAATCGCCATACCTTGGACAGCAAACCAAGAGCCAAGCGAGTTAGTTGTGTGCAACGTCAGCGACCATTCGATCCATGACGTTACCGTCGTCATTGAGAACACTGAAGCGTCAACTCTTGTTGGTCAACACATTGCCATATGGAATCGCGGCGAAAGCTATGTCTTGCGAATCGGTCAATCGATCCAAATTCGACCTCCGGCGCCCATTGAGCCACGTCCACATCGTGCATCCACTCCGATTCATGTCGTGATCGCCGATTCCCAAGGACCAGTCATCGCCAATCAACTTACGGCTCGACCAGGCTCTCGATTCAGTTGCGAGGTCGTCGGTAGGCAAGAGATTATCCTCGAAGACAGTCCACTCGTGCTTTCGCCTGCCGACATTTCCAAGCGTGTAAAATCGGCCATCACATCCCACAATCAAGTCATTGCCGAAACGAAGAAAGCAATTCGTAGTGAGCATTCAAGAATCCGCAAAGCCAAACGAACATTGCCAAGAGGAGCATTAGAAAAGCTTGAAGCCGACAACAAGCTAATTACCGCCTCCGAATTGCCCATCACTTTCCATCAGGACCGGGTACAGTCGGTTCGTGAAAAACAACTGCTGTTGAACGAAACCCTCTCCGATTGCCAAGACAACGCTTCTTGCTTTGGATTTGAAGAACTCGCGAGCAAGATCAAATCGATTCAGGACGCACTATCAAGTTCGAAGCCCCTCGCAATCCAAACGATCACTCTCGAAGCCCCGATCAACGTGCCCAGCAGTCCGCTCTACACAGCTCGCAAGCACTTGGAGACACTGGTTCACCTTTTTGAGCAAAGACTTCAAGCCATTGGCAAGAAGCTCACCGGCACAATAGAACGAACCCGCGACGAAGTCCAGCGAGCCAAGCTAATCGCTGAACTCAGAGCGTTACGCCGCGACACTCTCCTGCCAGAATCACTCGCCGCCACTGAGCAGCCTTTCTTTGCCGATCTTGACCTAAAGTTCCGCACCGCGCTCGATGAACTCCAAGCATCGCTCCCCGCCAGCGACGAGCAGTTGCGCAACAGCATCTTCCAGGTCAAAGCCGAATACCACCAGCGGTACAAAAACCTAATTCTAGCCCCAGCCCATCGAGCGCGAGCCAATCGATAGAAACAGAGTTGCGGACTA
>CAZVBC010000369.1:0-7185 GCA_964625155.1 uncultured Pirellulaceae bacterium | reverse complement strand
CCACTAGTTACAAAGCTATTGAGACCGCATGCGGCTGTATCGGGTACATGTAACGATACAGTCCTAGTGCGCGTGTTAGGATCTGCAATCGATTGCAGTCATGTTTTTTCTCTTAGCGCCGAATGTTGTCGGCCTTGGTCGCTCTGCATCGATCGCAAACTTGCCGGGCAAAGTATGGCTATTGGGAAGACTCCGTGTGGGTTTGCAACATGAATTCCATCGCGGCACAAGTGTCTTCGTAGGTGGTCGCGTGGCCCCCTTCAGGTCGATGAATACTTAGCACCTTACCTTTTAACGCTTCCAATTTACGGGCCAATCGTAGTACGCTATCAGGCGGAACGGAATAGTCCTTGCCCCCTGTCGTCACCGCCACAGGCATTGTAAGCCGCTCGGGCCGCAACTCCGCGCTCCGTTTCTTGTATTCCTCCGGTACCTGCGATTTGGATCCGCCGAAAGCTTCACGAATTGCTTCTTGAAAGTTCTCGTACTCTACGAGATTTGCGGTCCCATTGAGGCTGCAGATACCTGCGACCAGCTCAGGGTACAGAACTGCAAAAGTCAGGACACCCGCGCCACCCATCGAAGCACCTGCGAGATACACTCGGCCAATCTTGTGCCGCTGTTTGACTTCAGCAATGATCTGCAACACATCTGCTTCGGCCTTCGGTCCCATCCACGAGGTCTTGGCGCGGTAGTCGGGTGAAACGACGATCAATCGGTATTTTGCTGCCACATCGCGAACACCTCGACATTCGTCGCGTCCGTGAGTGATAAACTGCCATCGGTCGGATCCATGCCCGTGAAAGACGAGCACAACATCATGTAACTGCGTGGCGTCGAAGTTGGAGGGTAATAATTCGACGAAACGCTGCTCACTGCCGTCGAGCCCGGATTTGAAGGCGATATCCTGTGGCTGATTCCACGTCGACCCCTGCCGTTGGTAGATGAATCGGACGACTGAAGGTTGGCCGCCAGTTCTATCGTTGCACTCGGCCACCGAAGCTGTAAACATGGCGATGACAAATGCAAATACCAGTCTCATTGCTTGCTCCCATTTTGCAGACTCGGAATGTGTGCATGCAACAGTAAACAACTTACCACGCATATGGTCATGTAGCTCGTTTTCGTCTGCTGATTTCCAACGCGTCCATTTCTTTTAGTAACTGCGTCACAACTTCAGGCTTTTCAGCGGAAATGTTACGTTGTTCACCAAGATCAACTTCTAAATCAAAGAGTAATGGTGGTTCGTGGCGTACTGCTGGCATGTTCCGACGTGACACAGGATCTGTTGGTGATTGCTCGATGCGCACGATCTTATAACGTCCCGACCGATATGCCCCAGCGCCGAACAACCACTGCTTGCGTGGAGAAGGCTCACCTTGCAGCAGGGTGCCACAAAGATTCTGCGACAGGAAGCCAGGCTTGTCCGACTTTTCTGCACCACCTGCGAGTCGGACAAACGTCGAATAAAGATCGAGATTCGCAGCAATTCCATCCACCACACTCGGGTTTATGTGGCCAGGCCAGCGGAAGATTGCTGGCACTCGATTTCCACCTTCCCACGTAGTCGCCTTCTCACCGCGCAACGGACCCGCCGAGCCACCGTGCGGTCCAAACACACTCCATGGCCCGTTGTCGCTGGTAAACACAACCAACGTGTGCTCGTCAATGCCAGTTTCCTGGAGGACTCGCATCAACTCACCGACCGACCAGTCTAGTTCCTCGATCACGTCACCGTATCGTCCACCCGCACTGCGCCCCTGGAACTTGGGCGACGCAAAGATCGGTGCGTGAGCCATATTGTGCGCGAGGTATAGGAAGAAGGGCACGTCCTTCTTTGCACGAATCCAATTCACAGCCTCTTCGGTGTAGCGCTGTGTAAAGAGCTCCTGATTCGCTGGAAACTCCACCACTTCGCGCCCACGGATCAACGGTACTTGAAACGTGAATTTCTCAGCGGCATCAAAAACGTCGCGAGTCTGTTTCTTGCCTACAGGCGCCGGCACATCGTTGCTGCCCGGTGTACCAAAATGCCAGTCGAAGCCACACTCCAGCGGATGCATGGGGTCCTGCGTAAAGTCATCCGGATAGCCCGCTAGATGCCACTTGCCCAAGATAGCAGTTGCGTAACCAGCACGCTTAAGCATCGCCGGTAAAAGTGCCTGCGGATCAGTCCGCAGAGGCATGCCGCCTAGCAGCGCAGGGTGGCGTCCGCTCATCAAGCCGGTACGACTCGGAACACAAGTTGAGCCCGAAGCGTAAAAACTGGTCCAGCGCTGCCCCTGTGCAGCCAAGCGGTCAAGGTTGGGAGTTTTGATCGTAGAATTTCCATAACACCCCAGATCTCCATAACCGACGTCGTCCGCAAGAATCAAAATGATGTTGGGCTTTTGCCTCGACGATTCGCCACCGCAGAGCAATGCCAGTGGAGCGATGAGGAATATCGTAAATAATTGCAGGCAGAGAATTGGGCTACATGGCATCATTTTGCTTTTGGTCATCTTCTTTGAACTCGAAAAAGGGGATTCGACAAAGACATAGCTAGCGCTCGTTCCTAACAACCTCGTTCGTAGAAACGTCTGTTCCCTCTTACAGCAAATGCGTGAATTCTTCCGCACATCTTGGACAAGCTCAAATCTGGAGAACTACAACTTCCACAATGCTACTCCGATTGTTGCGAGTGCTGGCGATTGCGATTAAGTGAATTGAGTGCTCCGGGCTTCTCGGAAAACCCTGACTGAGCTTGGCGCTGAGAACCACGAGAGCTGGTTGGCGGCGTGTGTACACCAGCATTGAAGTCACGCATTCGCGACGACGCAGTCTGGGTTAATCGACACGCCGCGTTTTTGAAATTATAAGTCGTGGTGACTGAGGAGTTTGCATGATTGTTGTTAAACGTGAGACTTCGCACCGCAAATTAATCGTGCTCACGCTCTCTGGCTGGATCACATCCCTAGCTAGCGATGCAACGAGTTGTTGAGCAGTTACTTATGCAGTCGTGCGTTGCAGCTATTAAAGTCCTTTGACCTTTAAACGCAAAACGAGCCAAGTGGTGGTGCTGAGTGGTGCGTGCTACTTGCGATTTACCAAACGAATCATTGCCCTAGCTCGTGCGGTGGCCCTTTCACGGGCTAATGCATTTTCTTTGGTACTGGGAATCGATAGAGCTGTATCGAGCGCTTTTTCGGCTGAAGCACGATCCATTTTTGTGGCATCGGTCAAACGATCGGTAAGAACTGACACGACGTTGCGTGAAACTTGGACAAAACCACCTTCGACGAAATAGTTTTGAGCTTGACCACTGCTCAACTTAATTCGCAATTCGCCATAACCTAACCGTCCAACCATAGGGCTATGGTTGGCGAGAACTCCCATCTCGCCATCAAACAGAGGCAGAGTTACCGACTCAGCAATGACATCGACTTCGGTCCGTTCAGGTGTTACGACCACACACTGCATGCCACTCATCGTTGCCTAACCTTTCGCAGCCATTTTCTTGGCTTGCTCTTCTGCCTGCTCAATAACTCCGACATACATAAACGCTGGTTCGGGCAAGTGGTCCCACTTTCCGTCACAGATTTCTTCGAAGCTGCGAATGGTTTCCGCCAAGGGCGTAATCTCACCTCGCTTACCCGTGAATACTTCTGCCACTAGGAACGGCTGAGACAAAAATCGCTCGATTCGGCGTGCGCGATGGACTACCATTTTGTCCGATTCGCTCAACTCGTCGACACCGAGAATGGCGATAATATCTTGCAATTCACGATATCGCTGCAGAATTGTTTGCACTCGCCGAGCGATAGCGTAATGCCGTTCTCCTACCAATTGAGGATCAAGAATTCGACTATTCGATGCCAATGGATCGATGGCCGGATAAATTCCCTTTTCGGATATCGCACGTTCCAAATAAATAAAGGCGTCCAACTGCCCAAACGCAGTTGCTGGGGCTGGATCCGTCGGATCGTCTGCGGGTACATACACGGCTTGGACCGACGTGATCGCTCCTTTCTTCGTAGATGTAATGCGTTCCTGCAGAGCACCCATTTCTGTTGCCAATGTCGGCTGATAACCTACTGCGGATGGCATGCGTCCCAGTAGTGCAGATACTTCCGATCCGGCTTGCGAAAAGCGGAATATGTTATCCACAAACAGCAGCGTGTCTTTACCCGTCGTATCACGGAAATACTCAGCCATCGTCAATGCCGCTAAAGCAACTCGCAAACGAGATCCGGGCGGCTCGTTCATTTGGCCGAACACCATACAAGTCTGTTCGATAACCTTGCGTCCCGTTTGGCCGATTTGGGTTTCCTGCATTTCTAACCACAGATCGGTCCCTTCACGAGTTCTTTCTCCAACGCCAGCAAAAACAGAGTATCCACCGTGAGAACTAGCAATTCGCGCAATCAGTTCGGTAAGAATAACTGTTTTACCTAGTCCCGCGCCACCGAACAGTCCTGCTTTTCCACCACGCACGAACGGCGTCAGCAGGTCGACGACTTTGATGCCAGTCTCGAACAATTCAGTGTTTGTAGATAGCTGGTCTACGGTGGGAGCATTTCGATGAATAGGCCACCGGTCCTCGGCTTCAACAGGCCCTCGTTGATCAACAGCATCACCAAGAACATTAAAAACGCGACCTAAAGTTTTGCTGCCAACCGGAACCGATACCGGCGTACCAGTATCAACACAGTCCAAGCCGCGCATTAATCCGTCAGTACTTCCCAGTGCAACGCAGCGGACTCGATTTCCCCCAAGATGCTGCTGGATTTCACCAGTTAGATTAATGGTCACACCCTTGGTGTTGGAATTGATCTTCACAGCATTATAAATTGGGGGGAGTTGCCCCTGCGGGAACTCTGCGTCAAAAGTAGAGCCAATTACCTGCGTGATTTTGCCAACGTTTTTCTTTGCAGTGGCTGTCGCCATTTACCAAGTTCCTCGCCCAGAAAAATACAGATTTGTTCTTAATGATTTATGTGAAGTCGAAATCACTGATTCGATCACTAACTTTCTAACGCTTCCACGCCCCCGATAATTTCCATGATTTCTTGCGTGATTCGAGATTGTCTTGCACGATTGTAGGTGCGCGACAATTGCTTGATGATGTCGCCTGCATTTTCAGTGGCACTTTTCATAGCGACCATGCGAGCAATTTGCTCGCTAACCGCTGCATCTAGAAAACACTTGAAGAGTTTCACACGAAAACTGGCTGGCACTACTTCTTCCAAAATGCTTTCGGCCGACGGAAGAAATTCATAATCTGCCCGTACCCCGGAGGCACCGCCCTCTGCGACTGCACCACCAGAATCAGCCGGTTGTGTCAGAGGCAACAAAGTCTCTACGACGGGAATCTGCTTGGACACGCTGACAAAGCGAGTATACACCACGTCCAGCCGATCGAACTTGCCGGCAATAAATTCGCTCATCAGTCGGTCAGCAATTACCGCAACTTCATCAAATGCTGGTTTATCCTCGAATTGAGTATAGAATTGATCCAAATTCACAGAACGGAATTTCATTGCTGAGATTCCGCGTTTGCCACTAACTTCAAATTTCAAACCGACATTGTTCGCGGTTAACTCAGCTCGACGAACCATCGCTTGTCGCAATACCGAGCCGTTATAGCCACCACACAGACCACGGTTGCTGGTGAGCATCAACACCGTCGCTGACTTGACCTCCGGACGTCCGGCCAACAAGGGATGAGAAACTTCTAATCCAGCGCTAGCTAAATCACGCACGATTTGCGTAATTCTTTGTGTGTAGTCATTCGCAGCCGCAGCCCGATCCATCGCTTTCTTGAAACGAGCTGTAGCGATCAATTCCATTGTCCGCGTAATCTTGCGGATGTTGCGAATCGACTTACGTCGTTTGTCCAGCAACCTTACATTGGCCATGAAACTGACAACCCTACATGCTTGGCATTACTATCGAATGTGATTAACCCGCGACACACATCTAACTGGGGCGATAACCCTTCTTGAATTCGTCAATCGCTGCGCGGATGGCCTGCTCAACTTCACTTGTCAGATCGTTCGCTTCCTGCAACTTGCTGATCACATCAGCTTTGCGATCTTTCATGAACTGCAGGAACTCGCTTTCCCACTGCCGAACGCCAGATACAGGCACATCATCCAAGAACCCACGTGTCGCAGCATAGATACTGAGAATCTGATCGTAAACGCTCATCGGCTTGTATTGGGGCTGTTTGAGCAATTCGACCATACGATACCCACGATCCAAACGCGCCTGGGTGGCTGGATCCAACTCAGTGCCTAATTGAGCAAACGCTTCTAATTCGCGGAAAGAAGCCAAATCTAGACGAAGACCGCCAGCTACTTTCTTCATCGCCTTAATTTGAGCGGCGCCACCTACTCGCGAGACCGATATACCCACATTCATGGCAGGTCGAATGCCAGCGAAAAACAAATCGGGTTGCAGATAGATCTGGCCGTCGGTGATCGAAATCACGTTTGTAGGAATGTATGCCGACACTTCACCTTCCAAAGTCTCGATAATCGGCAGGCTCGTCAGCGAACCACCCCCCATCGCTTTCGAAAGTTTTGCTGATCGCTCCAACAAACGGCTATGGCAGTAGAAAACGTCGCCAGGATAAGCCTCACGACCAGGTGGACGTCTCATCAACAGCGAAAGCTGTCGATAGGCTACCGCTTGCTTGCTCAAATCGTCGTAAACAATCAACGCATGTTGACCCTTGAACATAAAGTACTCGGCCATTGCAGTTCCCGAGTAAGGTGCAACATACTGCAAAGGAGCTGGCGAACTTGCACCAGATACGATCACGGTCGTATAGTCCATTGCGCCGTGTTTCTTCAGTGCTTCGATTACAAGTGCGACCGAGGAATCTTTTTGACCAACCGCCACATAAAAGCACTTTACTCCCGTGCCTTTCTGGTTCAGGATCGCGTCCAGAGCGACAGCCGTCTTGCCGGTTTTGCGGTCACCGATAATCAACTCGCGTTGCCCACGACCGATTGGTGTCATCGCATCAACCGCTTTGATACCAGTCTGTAGCGGTTCATGAACTGGATGCCGCTCAGCCACACCAGTGGCAATGATTTCAACCGGCCGTTGCTCACTGGACTGCACTGGCCCAAGACCATCCAACGGATTTCCCAACGGATCAAGAACGCGACCAACGACACCTTCTCCGACAGGCACTCT
>CAZVBC010000368.1:0-7215 GCA_964625155.1 uncultured Pirellulaceae bacterium | reverse complement strand
TTGGCAACGACAGCAGTTCATCAATCAAGGGTAACGGGCGGCAGGCGAGTTTACCAACTGCTTGGATGGCAATTCGGATTGGGCGCATTGACTCACCAATCGTAGTCAGAATGTTTTCAAATGGCCAGTTAGCAGAGACCCTACACATTTCCTCCGAACAACAAGGATTGGGGCTTCCCGCGACCCAGCCGATGGTGGTTGCCATTGGGGATTCATTGGGAGTGGAAAAAACATCCCGTTCAAACGCTGCCGGTGGCTTGCCCAGTTTTTCGGTGGCAGTTCTGCGCAATGGACAAGACATTCCGCATACGTGGCAGGCGTACCAAGCGTGTGATCTGTTGGTGTTAGCATGCAATGATCACACATTATTGCGTTCTATGGACGATCTCCAATGGATTGCGATCAGCAAATGGTTGCATCAGGGAGGAAATTGCCTCATATCGCTTGGCTCCGATGCAGAGCAACTGAGAGACTTAGCGCCATTAATGAAATTGCTGCCCGGTACCATTCAAGGAAGTGTCTTGCGCAGTAATCCTGGACCATTGGAATCGTTCGTCAGCACAGACACACCTTTACCACGGTTTGGCTGCAGTTTGTTGAAAATTGAACGCGGTGTCGTTGACTTGTCATTGTTGGACGATTCGAACAAACGATTTCCATGGTGGGTTCGCTATTCATTGGGTTTAGGTTATGTGCAATTATTGGCCAGCGACCTTAGTAGTGAACATTTCCAAAACTGGAAAGATTATCGAACACTATGGCAAAAGATCCTTTCTACTTGTTGGGAGCATGCTTCCGCAATCAATTCTCAATCCGGCAACCTGGGTAACTCATCATTTCTTGGTTATGACGATTTATTTGGCCAGTTGCGAGCGACATTGGACTTTTTCGCACAAGCACGAGGTCTGACCTTTGGGCAGATGGTGGCCATCTTGCTACTGATCTTGATCTTGATTGGACCGATCGACTATGTGGTTTGTGTGCGCTGGCTGAACCGTCCGTCCTGGAGTTGGCTCTTTGCCGGATGTGTCATTGCGATTTCTTCTGCGGGTCTCATTGGGGCACATCAGTTTTTTCGTCCGCACGAAGTAATGGTCAATTCGCTCGAGGTGCTGGATGTTGACACGGAACTTGGTGATGCGCGGGGTTTGGTTTGGAGCCACGTATATCGTGCCACTGCCAGCCGGAATGATGTGCACTATATCTTAACACAACCTAGTGCACCGGATCATGCGACGACAGTTCGTATCGATTGGCTGGGACTTCCGGGTCGAGGTTTAGGTGGTCTGGATTCGACGATAACCGCAGATCGCGGATTGCCAGGCTATGTGATTGATTTGGGTCAAGGTGATTCAGGCAAGATATTGGGAACTGCGATTCCCAGCGCGGGCACGCGCAGTCTTCAGTCCCAATGGCTGCAGTCGGTGCCTGTGGCTGGCCGGTCGGCGTTGCGCGAACCGCGTGGCGTGGATCAGCTCGAAGGGACCTTGGTCAATCCCATGCCCTTTGACCTGCTAGATGGTGTTTTGGTCTATCGAAATTGGTTTTATCGCTTGCCCACTCGTATTCAACCTGGACAAGCGATCGAGATAACTTACGAGATGGTACCTAAAGACCTTCCCCGTTGGTTGAATCGCCGCAAGGCAGTAAATGGTTCCGAACAAGCAACGCGGTGGGACCCTTCAGATCGCCAATCGCCCGACCGCATGATGGAGGTATTGTTGTTCCACAAAGCTGCTGGCGGTCCTAATTACACTTCTCTCGAAAACCGTTTCTCTCCGCAAGTAGATTTGAGTAAATTGCTCGCTCTGGATCGCGCAATTCTGTTTGGCCGTTTGGCGAACCCGCTGGGCAAGTTAGTAGTGGGAGAGGAATCAGATCAATCTTTGCGCGAAGGATTCCATCGTGCTTGGTGCCGAGTCATTTTGCCCGTTGCACAAACAAATCGCAGGTGAACCACAGCTATGATCAAGACGACCAACTTGACCAAGAAATATGGCGACATGTATGCGATTCGCAACATCAATCTCGAACTTGAAAAAGGGGACCTATTTGGCTTCATCGGTCCCAACGGCGCGGGCAAGACGACGACGATGAGGATCATCTCAACGTTATTGACACCCACTTACGGTGAAGCCTACGTGTGCGGTAACTCTATCTACACGGCGCCAGAAGAGATCCGGCGGTTAGTCGGTTACATGCCTGATTTTTTCGGTGTCTACGATGATATGACCGTCATTGAGTACCTCGAGTTTTTTGCAGCCGCGTATCGCATTCACGGTCCAGCGCGACGCAAACGCTGTAACGAGATGTTAGATATCGTTGATCTCGATTTCAAACGCGACGCCTACGCCAACACTTTATCACGTGGCCAGACTCAGCGCTTGGGTCTCGCGCGAGTACTCTTGCATGATCCCGAAGTACTGCTGCTGGACGAGCCCCTAAGCGGCTTGGACCCTCGCGCGCGCATCGAAATGCGCAATTTATTGCGTCGGCTTGGCGAAATGGGCAAAACGATTATCGTCAGCAGTCATATTCTCCCTGAACTTGCAGATATATGTAACAAAGTTGGCATCATCAATCGCGGTGAGATGGGTTTCAATTCATCGATCGCGAACTTGATGCGCGAAGTCCGTCCCCAAATCGTTCTGCAAATCGTGGTTGACCCGCAAGAACGCGTCAGTGCAGCCGCAAAGTATCTTGAAGAACACGTCTTGGTGGCTAGTGTCGATAACGTGCGCGATTCGATCCAAGTTACGCTCAAGCCCGATGTGTCTCAGTACAGTTCGTTATGTGGCGACCTGATTTCCAGCGGATTTGCAATCCAACGCTTTGCCGAAAAAGAAACTAATCTCGAAGCGGCATTTATGGCACTGACCAAAGGTTCCGGCAGCAAGATCTAGTGTTATAGCGAGTAACGAATATGACACTTTCTTCAAGCTTCAGAGCTCCTTGCTATTTGCGATCAAAAGATGAACCAAATCACCGAGTGCGATGTGCGATCCATGGTTTTATTCGGTACTCAGATAATGAACGCCAAATCATCGATGATCCGTTAGTTCGTCGCCTTCGTTATATCAAACAACTTGCATTAACCGAGCTGATCTACCCAGGTGCGACACATTCGCGGTTCGAGCACTCCCTGGGAGTGATGGAAATGGCCACTCGAATCTTTGACTGTTTGGCATCCAAAGAAGGTAGAATGATGGAGGCTGTCTTCGGTGAGCTACCTGAGCTAAAAGACGAGACCATGGCAAAGGCTCGGCAGGTTTGTCGCCTTGCAGGGTTGTTGCATGACATTGGGCATTGTTGTTTTTCTCACGCTGCAGAAAAAGTGATCCATAAAAATGCTGGTCATGAACAGCTCAGCGTAGAAGTGATCAAGGAACCGTTCTATCTCGGCTCGAAATAGACTCCTTGTTTTTTTCCGGCTGCTCTCAACTAACCGCATCATTGATAAAAAGCCCGGCTCCACAACTACAGTTGCTTTCAGACATCATAAATGGTCAGATTGATGCCGACCGGACCGATTACTTGTTGCGAGATTCCTATCATTGCGGAGTTGAATATGGAAGGTTTGATTATCGAAGGCTGATAGAGTGCCTAACGATTTGGCGTGACGATGGTGGGGAATTGCAGATGGCAATTCATCAAGACGGTGTACATAGTTTTGAATCCCTGATTCTCGCACGGTATCAGATGAATACACAAGTGTACTACCATCGCCTGCGCCGGATATACGATCTTTACCTTGAGAACTATTTTAGAGACATTTGTGCAAGTGAACCATCGATTTTTGACTCTGCGGATAAGGTGCTAGCTTTGAATGATTTCGGAGCAATGGTGCAGATTATGGAACGAGCTGAACAATCTGCGGCCCCTGGCAACAAGTGGGCACAGCGAATCGTTCAACGAACGCACCATCGTGTTGTTTTCTCATTGGATGAAAAGGACGGAACGCTCGCGCTAAGAAAAGCCTGGACAACTCTTAAACAGATTGGCTCTCGACATAACTCCATCGATTTTTTGGCTGACTTTCCCGAAGATACAGTAACAATTCACAAGATCGCGACGGCATCCGATCAGGACGACAACGGAATCGACTTTCCTTTGATTGATCATGGACACCGAGACTCACTTGGGGAACGAAGCCAGATTCTGGACAAATTGCCAGCAAAATTCCGAATTGGCTACATTTTTGCTGACGTTACCGACAAATCAAAGAAAGATGAGATTGCCAGGGAGTGTCGATCGATATACCGCGAGTCCTGAAAGTCGATTAGACTAATTGGCTTCTTTTTTTGAAATAGGAAGGACCGATTTCATGTCACTTTTGCTACCGCACAATTGGGAACATGCGTTGATTGCTAATGTGGTCGAAGTTGCAAAGCATGAATGTTCCAAGCAGTACCTAGGGCGAACCGCGATTCAAAAGATGATTTATTTCCTTAAAGTGATGAGAGTGCCAATGCGATTCAACTTTCGCATTCATCACTACGGTCCCTTTTGCGATGAAATTGCTAGTTCATTAGATTGGCTGCAGGCAGACCACATTATTAAGGACCAGGCGACATCGGAACGCTACTCGGATTTTACTGCTGACACGAATTGGGCAGAGTTGCGACAGCGTTACGACGTTCAATTGAGTGAACATTACGAGACCATTTGCTCTATAGTGAAAATACTCGCGCCCCTGGAGCCTCGAAACTTGGAGCTAATCGCTACGCTTGATTTTAGCTATCGCTGGATACGTGCTCGCGGTGGTTCAGGACCCTGGAAGGATGCGACGATTACGAAGTTTAAGGAAATCAAAAAAGACAGATTTTCTGACCAGGAAATCGAGGATTGTTATAAAGTTCTTGCCCGCACCGATCTAATCGAGGTGTAAATAGAGGCTATGCTGAAGCTCGAACGCGAGAACTGCAATAAACACGCATTGCAAATCGACATGGCTTGCACACTTCAACCATTACGGCGTTCGCCTGCGCACCGAATTTGACATCGAACGCGGCACCTTTGTTCAAGCACTCGAACGCCATTTGAGAGATATCGCCGTTTACTCAGGGATACGATAACACTGCATCGCAAGCGCGGCGCAAGAACTCTTCGTAATCCCAAGGTCCGCTGAGGCCGGTCTGACGTGCGACAACCAAATCGAGACTTGGCACAAATGCTAAGAGCTGGCCACCGCTGCCCGGTTTGTAGCGGGCATCGACAGGAATACCCGCGACGTGTTTGCCGCTTTCAGGGAAATGATGAGCCGGCAATTCCCATCCGAGCGTGAATACTGCCGGATTCAGTTTCCAGCGCATCTCCGGTGTAGTTACTTGATGTGACGAGCGAGCGGTTTGTTCAACGAACCAACTGGGGATCACTTGTTTGTCCTGCCAGCGGCCACCGTGCAACATGCAATAACCGATTCGAGCTAATTCCCTTGCAGGCAGTCCAAGCCCGTGTGAGGGCTTTCGCCCTACCTGGCCACCATCATAGAATTGAAACCACCATTTCTCGATTCCCAATGGTTTAAATAGCGCTGAGACTGCAAATTGATCGTAGGGCATCCCGGTAACCGTTTCGCAAACCAGTGATGCATGGACCAAGCCGTGCGTTGAGTAGCCACAAGCCGTACCTGGGTCAAACGCCAGCTTAGCGGTGCGCGGATCACCGCTGTGTCCCAAGACATAGTCCCAAGGGCCATCATTGCGAGCTCCAAGAGCTTCTGGGCATATACCCGAAGTATGGTTCAGCAATTGCTTGACCGTTATCTGTTCCTTCCTTGGGTCGCTCAACGGCTGTGCCCAGGGAATGTACTCGAAGGCGCGATCGTCGAAGGACATCTTGCGCGGCGTCAAACCGTGCTGACTGCGCTCTGATGCAATGGCTAGAACTGTAGCGCAGATTGCCTTTGAAACTGAAGCAACACGCCTTGAATCCGTGATCGCACTATTGCCGCGCTCGACTTGTAAAACGATCGTGCCGTGGCGAATGATCACTGCAGCAAATGGTCGATCGTCCGAGTCGAACAACCACTGCCGCAGTTCCGCCAGTTTGGCTTTGTCCATTCCCCCGATCGTTTCCATTTCCGCCTCTGATTCGACCTGTCGCCAACCTCCTTGCGACTCAGGGGGCGGAAAATAGCTTGTGGCACGCTTTGATTCCGACAAGACACCATCAATTTTGGTTTTTGTCGCCAGTCGACTCAGGGCAGAATAGTAGACCGGATCATCTGCGGCACCATCGAAGTGGAATGGAAACGATTGATTATGATCTTTGAGCATTAGGCCATAGCCGGCTCCGTTTTCAACGGCCGCGTGCAATGCTGCGACTGCCATGCTGCCGGTTTTGTCGTCTTCGTTGCAAACAATCGGTTTGCGAAAGCGTTTGAGCTTTGCAATCCGCTGACCGATTTCATCAACTTTGGTCCCGTTCCAGTGCGGAGTCAGAAAATCACATGCGTCAGCCACTGCAGGATCGATGCTACCGTTTCCGTAACCGCTGGTAGTCACTAACAATTCAGGCGCCGTTGCTTTGGCGATCCGGATCAGCGAAGCTTGGCTTGCGTGATCGCGGATGACTGGGTGGACGAAGCCTCCGTGAGGATATTCGTTGGCGATTTCGATTAACACGTTCGAAAACTTACAAGCGCGCACCCACTGAACCGCTTGTACGATTCCGGTCCGTACGGCCTGTTCGTCTCGCAAGATTTTCGACTGCCGTTGGTAGTACAATCCCAAAATGACAACCACACCATGATTGTCGCAAGCGCGAATTACTCGCTCCATTCGCTGAAGATATCCAGCTCGTAGCGTGCCATCCGTGTTGAAAGCGGAATTCCGAGCTCCTTCATAGCCTGGCATGCCACCTTGCAGACACAGCGTGAATGCGTTGACTCCTAACGCTGCATACTGATCAATTCTAGAGATGAATTCGTCGGCGTTTTTTTCAGCATCAAAATCTGGCTTCGCTTGATCTTCGAACGTGGCATTCACCATACGCACGTTCATTAACAGCCCTTCACATGGTGTGCCAGAATTCGTAAGCTGGCCATTGATTAGCCAACGGGTACCTTCAATCGCCACACGAGTCTTACCTTCGACAAGTGAAGTCGGACACACCAGAGCGAACGACGCGCACAACCATACAAAGAACCGAGACACATATCGATCAATGTTCCGGAGCGAGCAAGCTGCCACGAACTGGTCCGTGTTTGATCCG
>CAZVBC010000367.1:0-7294 GCA_964625155.1 uncultured Pirellulaceae bacterium | reverse complement strand
GTTACGGTCAGCATCAGTACCAAATTGCTCCGCCGCCTGTTCGGCCACTAACCCCTTCTTCGCAATCGTGATGCAACGCTCGACGATTGGCCGTATTTCTTTCGCTTTCGCCAAAGTCGTAATTACTCGCCCTTTGACCTTCGGCTGATTGGGATCCAATTCCGCATCGGGACGCTCTGTCAAAAACAACGCCGACGCTAGATTACGAATCAGTGCCTTGCGATGACTTGGAGCACGTCCAAGCACTCTTCCAGTTCTGCGATGACGCATAGTATTCTACTATCTACAACAATCTAAAGACAACTAAGACGAAATTGGGGTACGACCAACCCCTGGTCTAACGGAACGTGTGCGAAGACGGTAATCGCATGCCCAAATGCAAACCAAGCGTGGAAAGCTTGTCACGAACTTCATTCAACGTTGTGTCGCCAAAGTTCCGTATCTCCAACAATTGATCTTCCGTCCGCTGCACCAATTCGCGTATTAAACGAATACCTTCGCTCTCCAAACAATTCGCGGCCCGCACACTCAATCGCAAATCAGCAACTGGCATGTTCAACTTGGCTTCCAATTGGGCTTCCACCGAGCCAGGTCCACCTCGAGCCGTCGCATGAACCTGCTTACCAAGTTCCGTATACTGCACAAATGGATTCAAATGCTTGCGGAAAATCTTAGCCGATTCAACTAGCGCCATTTCTGGGTCAATCGAACCGTCAGTCCAAATCTCCAACGTCAACTTGTCGTAGTTGGTCTTTTGGCCCACCCGAGTCTCTTCGACTTCATATCGGACACGAACCACTGGACTGTAGACGGCATCGACCGGAATGATACCGATTTCGTGATCGCGCGTACTGTGCTCTGAGGATGGTACATAACCTCGACCGTTCTCGACAACCATTTCCATAACAAACGGCACATCGTCCGTTAATGTCGCCAATACATGATGTTTGTTGATGATTTCTACGTCGGCATCAGTTTCGATATCCGCACCCGAGATCACTCCGGCCTTACTTCGCTCCACGGTGATAACACGCGTCGAATCACTATGATTTTTTACAATTAACGACTTTACGTTGAGCACAATCTCAGTGACGTCCTCAAGGACACCGGGCAAAGTCGTAAACTCATGCTGCGCGCCACGAATCTTGATTTGGGTAATGGCACTTCCTTCTAAACTGGATAACAAAATCCGTCGAAGGCTATTACCAACTGTCGTGCCGAACCCTTTCTCGAACGGTTCAGCAACAAACCGACCGTAGGTCCTTGAAAGACTATTCTTGTCCACAACGACTGCACTGGGCAACTCAAGTCCACGCCACTTTACATGCATCTGTATTCAACCTCGATCTTAAATGGTGCCCTGGCAACTCAGCACGTTTCCGAAATTTGCCTGGTACCAACTCCCACCCAAGCAATCGTCAGTTCTTTACTAAAACGGCTATACGCGACGGCGCTTGCGCGGTCGGCAACCGTTATGTGGTATCGGTGTAACATCCTCGATTAACTTGACAGTCATTCCAGCCGTTTGCAGTGCGGTAATAGCACTCTCTCGCCCGGACCCAGGACCTTTTACACGTACATCTATTTCCTTCACACCAAACTTGGCTGCCTTTTCGGCCGCTTGCTGTGCCGCAGACTGACCAGCAAACGGAGTACTCTTGCGACTACCCTTAAAGCCACAAGTTCCTGCACTGGCCCAACAAAGAGTATCCCCTTTGGTATCCGTAATCGTAACGGTCGTGTTATTAAAAGTCGCGCGAATATGAGCTACCGCTACTGTAACGTTTCGGCGAACTTTTCTGCGTTTGGCCTTAGCCACGTTATTAAGTCTCCCAATTCAAAATAGCAACCGACTCGCGTCCAAATTACAAGCCTAAGGACGCAAACCAAGGATACCCTTGCACTACCGCAGATCCTTGACGCCCTTCTTGCCAGCAACGGTCTTGCGAGGGCCTTTACGAGTTCTCGCGTTTGTTCGCGTCCGCTGGCCCCGTACAGGTAACCCCACGCGATGCCGCATTCCTCGATAGCACTTTATCTCGCGAAGCCGATGAATGTTTTGACCAATCTGACGCCGCAACGGCCCCTCGACCGTATAATCCCGCTCTAACAAAGTCGCCAAACGACTCAGTTCGTCCTCGGTCAGCTCCCGAGCATGTTTGTCAGGGTCCACATTTGTCTTGACACACAGTTGCCTGGAAACATGCGGACCAACCCCATAAAGATAAGTCAACGAAACGACTACCTTTTTTTCGTTAGGGATATCCACGCCGAGTAAACGCGGCATGCGGTGAACTCCTTAGTCAGTTTCTTGTGGGCAGTTGCCCGTTGTACTTTACAAATCGCTCGGTGATATCGCAAACGGCGTAGTATACCGCTGGCAATTCAAACTTGACAAGCCGTAATTGGCTCCCGAGCACCCTCGCGTGCCCGTTGGCCCACTCACTCAAACTCCAAATCCATCATCCAAGCCTGCGCTCATTAACAATTTTGACGATGTCGTCAAACACGATGCGAGGCTCCCGCATTCCATCAATACTCTCTAACAACCCTCGCTGCCGGTAATACTGCAACAATGGGGCAGTCTGCGTTTCATAGACATTCAAACGTGCCCGAATAGTTTCCTGAGTATCATCCGCCCGGTTCTCAGTCTCAGCACGCTTCATCATCCGTTTGATCAACTCATCCTCAGCCGCCTGGAGCTCAAGTACTAAATCGAGTTTGCGTCCCGACTTAGCAAAATGCTCATCCAACAACTGGGCTTGTACCAACGTTCGAGGAAATCCATCGAATAAACAACCAGATTCGCAGTCAGACTCCGAAAGTCGCTGAGCAACGATGCGCATCACCAAATGATCAGGAGCTAACTTTCCGACATCTAAGTAACTGGATACCCAACGAGCCAGTGCCGAATCTTGCCCCTTGACTTGACGCAGCATCTCTCCAGTTGACAGATGGGGAATCTTGAGAAATTCAACCAACCGCTTGCATTGGGTCCCTTTGCCTGCGCCAGGCGGTCCAATAAAGACGATGCGCATGGCCTATTAAACCCCTCTAGCTGCAAAACGGAGAATTTGGTCACCCACCAAACGCTCAACGCACCCCAACACGCAAAGAACAACTACGACTCCAATAGTCCCCGATAATTTCTCATCAACAAATGGTTATCAATCTTCTGGATCAAGTCAAACGCGACACTCACCGCAATTAATAATCCCGTTCCACCATAAAATGACGCAACAGCAAATGAAACGCCAAGCTGCTGGTTTACCATGATCGGTACGATAGCCACCAATGCCAAAAACGCAGCACCCACGTACGTAATTCGCACCATTACTTTTTCAAGATAGTCGGCTGTCCGCTTCCCAGGCCGGTAACCTGGAATGAAAGTACCGTAATCCTTAAGATTTTCGGACATTTCCTTCGGATTAAAAGTGATCGATGTCCAAAAATAGCAGAAGAAAAAGATCAACAATACATACATGATAATGTATGACAGTGAACTGCCATTATTAAACGTGCTGGCGAGTGAATTGAATATCGAACCAACATACGTTTGTGGGTAATAAGAAGCCAAGACTTGAAACAGCAGTCCCGGTAACATCAACAAACTGCTGGCAAAAATAATCGGCATGACACCAGCTTGGTTAATTCTTAATGGCAAGTACTGCTTCGTACCACCATAGACCCTGCGACCACGCACATGCTTAGCACTCTGTGTCGGAATCCGGCGCTGACCGAGCGTAATGAACACAACTCCAAAGACTACCGACACAAACAATGCTGCCAATACAATCAGCGTATCGGGTCCGATCGAGCCGGACGAACCGCTTAACTGAGCTGTCATGTTGTCACGCAAATCCAAAAGTGCCTTGGGCATTTGCGCCAAGATACCAGCCATAATCAACAAACTGATACCATTTCCGATGCCATATTCATCAATCTGTTCACCCAACCACATCAGGAACACGGTACCACACGTCATTATGGCTACGGCGACCAATTGCCATCCAAAATGCAATGTTTGCGTCCCCTCAGCATAAAACTGCGGGTCAATCAAATTCATTTCCGGCGGCATGATGACTGCCCGCAGGTATATCCAGCTCTGTAGTATACAAAGAAAGACAGTCAAATAGCGCGTATATTCATTGATCTTGCGCATTCCAGTCTGACCTTCTTTGCGCAATTGCTCAATCGGCTTCCAAACACTTCCCAGCAATTGAAATACAATCGACGCAGAAATGTAGGGCATAATGCCAAGCCCAAATATGGTCACATCCCGCAAATCAGTTGCAGCAAACAAGGACACTTTTTCAAAAAACTGATCGATTTGGCGGTCAGAGGAATCACCAAGGTTCTTGTTGACAATCGGTAAACCGATCATATATCCGACGCGATACACAGCTAAAAGCAGCAAGGTAAGCAGAATCTTTTGCCGCAATTCCGGGATCGCAAAGATCACCCGCAATTTTTCCCACATGCTCCACCTGCGCTTACGCCAACTCGATAACCAAGCAACAGGACAACAAAAGTCCTGACTGCAAACAGATTATTTCTTACTTAAATCCGCCACACGCTGTTTAGGAGTCCGACGTGCCACTACAACCGTAGCGCTACCACCTGCCGCCTGAATTTTTTCTTTAGCCGAATCGCTAAATCGATGCGCAGAAATCTTCAGCGCCTTGTCGAGCACCCCGTCTCCAAGCACCTTGATCTCATCAAACCGAAGTTTGATCAGCCCCTTGTCCTGCATCGATTTTGGCGTAACCGACTCGCCGGCAGCAAAAACTTCATTGATTTGACCTACGTTGACCGCAACAACTGTCAGCGCAAATCGATTATGAAAGCCTCGCTTGGGAATACGACGAACCAATGGCAAATCACCGCCCTGAAAGGTTGGATGTCGAGAATACCCACTACGAGACTTGTGACCATTGTGACCCTTGCCAGCAGTTTTACCATGGCCCGAACCCGGTCCACGGCCTATACGGCGAGGTCTGCGGTTGGTCGATACTCCAACATTTACTTCATCAATATTCATGAAAGAGTTACCCCTCGCAATCTCTCAACGTCCTCTCGCGTCCGCAATTTTCTCAATGCATCAAAGGTGGCTTTCACCAGTACAGAGGGATTATTGGAACGAAAACTCTTTGTCAAAATGTCTTTGATACCGGCTGCTTCGCAAACTGCACGAACGGCTGGTCCAGCAATGATTCCAGTACCTGGACTCGACGGCAGCAAAATGACTTTCGCAGCACCATACCGCCCGATCACCGTATGTGGAATTGTACCATTGACTACCGGTACACTCAGACTCTCCCGATTCGCCTGCTTCTGGGCTTTAGTCACGCTAGGTGGAACTTCGTTCGCTTTTCCATATCCGTACCCTACATGCCCCTTGCCGTCCCCGACCACGACCAGCGCAGCAAAACTGAAACGCCTACCACCTTTAACTACGGCGGCGCAACGCTTGATCTTAAGGACTCGTTCGACGGCATCTCCGCCTTGGGTTACTTCATTTGCGTTAGACACGAATCTGCTAACTCCCTAAATCTGTAGCATCCGACTCCGCATTAAAACCTTTAACCGGCTATTCTTAAAACTCTAATCCGGCTTCGCGGGCAGCATCAGCCATAGCCGCCAATCGCCCGTGGTATTTACATGAACCGCGATCCAAACACACGCTCTTGATCCCTGCTTTGACAGCCCGGTCAGCGAGAATTTTCCCCAGCCTCTGTGCAGCTTGACAATTGCCGCCATTCGAAAAGGAAGCTCGCAGTTCCTTTTCTCGCGTCGACGCCGATACAAGTGTTCTTCCTGCGGCATCATCGATCAATTGCAAGCACAAATGTTTCAGAGACCGCTCGACCGATAAACGCGGCCGGGCGGCACTACCTCGCACTTTTGCGCGAACTCGAAAACTTCTTCGAGCCCTCTGTTTGTTGATAATCTTTTTAAGGCGCACGAATTAATCTCTGAATTACGAAACCTTACTGCCTACCACACGCCAACGTAAACTGCATAGCTTTAAACTGCATTAAGTTGCAGACTTACCAGGCTTGATCTTAACCACTTCGCCCTGGTATCGTATGCCTTTCCCTTTATACGGCTCCGGCTTTCTCAACGATCGGATCTCGGCCGCAAACTGACCAACCGACTGCTTATCACAGCCGCGTATTACAATATGCGTCTGATCAGGACAGGTAACTTCCAATCCCGCAGGTATATCTCGTTTCAACTCGTTAGCATAGCCAACGCGAAGATTCAATTTTTTGCCTTGTACTGAGCAAACATATCCAACACCGATAATCTCCAACCGTTTTTCATAACCGTTTTTGACCCCCAAGACCATGTTATTGATCAAAGCTCTGGTCAACCCATGCAACGCACGACTCTGACGTTCGTCATCACTGCGACTGACAGAGATCGAGTTACCCTCCTTAGCCAACTCAACGTTGATGTCCGGATGATGCTCAAACTGAAGTTTACCCTTAGGGCCCTCCACCGAGATAACTCGATCAGCGACGCTGACCTTCACACCATCGATAATTGAAACAGGCTTTTTGCCAATTCGCGACATGGCCTTATGATTCCCAACAGGTCGTATATGTAACTCTTAGCGGTACGCAAATGCAAATTGAACTAGCGAAGTAAAACAACGCCAACATCTACTTAACAAACCTCGCACAAGATCTCACCGCCAATGCGCTTTTGCCTTGCCTCGCGGTCGCTCAGCACACCACTACTGGTACTGATGATTGTTATTCCCAACCCGTTGAGGATTGGACGCAAATCTTGGCTCTTCAAATAAACTCGGCATCCAGGCTTACTTATGCGACGAATCGATTGAATGACTCTCTCGCCGTTTGGCCCATATTTCAGTTCGATGCGCAGTTGCTTTGATGGTTGGCCATCAATTTCCTGGAAATCCCAAATGTAGCCTTCTCGCTTGAGCACTTCGGCCACACCTCGCTTAACTCGCGACAGCGGAATGTCCACATAAGGACGCTCGACGCGCACAGCATTGCGTATCCGAGTGAGCATGTCGGCAATTGGATCGGTCATCATGGTTGTCTAGGTCCCCTTACAGCTACCAACTTGCCTTACGCACACCAGGAATTAACCCCTGATCCGCTAACTTGCGGAAACAAATCCGACAGATTCCAAACTTACGGTACACAGCTCTCGGCCGACCGCACAGCTTGCACCGGCTTTCTCGCCTCGTAGAAAACTTGGGAGTTCGATTTGCTTTGGCGATTTTACTTTTGCTTGCCACAGACTTTAATTCCCCCCC
>CAZVBC010000366.1:0-7296 GCA_964625155.1 uncultured Pirellulaceae bacterium | reverse complement strand
TATCGGTGACTTGATTAGTTGGGGGGCGATAGGAGCGAGAACGACCGAGTCGCAAGTACACCGCGAGTTAGCTTCTGGACTATCGGCACCTGTCGGCTTCAAGAATGGTACTGATGGAAACGTAAAAATTGCCATCGACGCAATTCAAGCGGCTTCACGACCCCATCACTTTTTATCCGTTCATAAAAATGGCCAGGTAGCGACGGTAAGGACTTTTGGCAATAAAGACTGCCACGTTATTCTTCGCGGCGGCCGAGTTCCGAACTACTCTGCCGAGTTTGTGACGGCGGCCGTCCAGGAGTTGAGCACCGCCGGTGTGGTCCAGAAAGTAATGATTGACTTTTCACATGCGAACAGCGATAAGCATCATGAACGTCAGAAGGATGTCTGTCATGACGTGGCGGCGCAGATTGCGGCGGGCAATGACAACATATTTGGTGTAATGATTGAAAGCCATCTTAAAGCCGGCCAACAGAAACTTATCCAAACGCCTGAAAGTATCGCGCGACTTGAATATGGTAAAAGTATCACAGACGCCTGTCTGGGCTGGGACGATAGCGTCGCGCTCCTCGAAGAACTGGCCCGAGCCGTACAGTCGCGGAGGGGAGTGAAACGTTGATTTCCGATCGCCGTTCCCGAACTACTGAATAACCGAACCGACCATGCATCCCTATCCGTTTCCGATTGGCGTGTTAAGTAAAGTTTATTCTCGGCCGACGGTTGAGGAGGTGTTCGACGCTATCGCTGGGGCTGAACTGGAATGCGTTCAGTTCAATATGGAGAGTGCTGGCCTCGCTCCGATGCCGGACCAACTTCCGCCCAAGCTTCTCCAGCGGGTGCGAGCGGCTGCCGAATCACACAAGATTCAGATCGTGTCGGTCCAAGGGACTTTCAATATGAGCCATCCCGATCCGCAAGTCCGTCGTGATGGGCTGCGGCGACTGAGGCTGATTGCTTCGAGTTGCAGAGAACTCGGGGCGTCGATCATCGCGATCTGTATCGGAACTCGCCATCGCGAGAATATGTGGGCCTATCATCCGGACAACGGAACGGACGAAGCCTGGCGTGATATGATCCATTGCGTTGGAGAAGCTGTTGAGCTGGCGGAAGAATTCGATGTTTGCTTGGCCGTTGAACCCGAAGTTACCAACGTCGTCGATTCGGCTGCAAAGGCGAGAAAGTTAATCGATGAACTCGGCTCCTCGCACCTTAAAGTGACGATGGATGCTGCCAATCTCTTTCATACTGGTGAGCTAGTTCGTATGCGAGAGATCCTAGATGATGCTTTTGCACTTGTCGGTCCCGATATTATTTTGGCTCACGCCAAAGATCTTAGCCACGATGGCGAAGCTGGCCAAGAAGCTGCCGGCCAAGGTCTGCTCGACTACGATCGCTATTTACAGTTGCTTCATGCGTGTGGCTTTCGAGGACCTATTCTTTTGCATGGGCTTAGCGAAAGCCAAGTCTCCGACTGCGTGAGCTTCCTCCGATCGAAGATGTTGAAGGGATAGAGTACTAAGTTATACTTTTTGTAGCCGTTCACGGTTACTGTTTCTAACTTAGTCGCTGAAGAAATTGGAGATCGTCTCGATTTCTCGATGTCGGTTTTCCCTATCCTGCAAAATCGTGTTAATCCTGTCCACTATGCGACGTTCGCGAATCTAAGATTTTGGACAGGGTATCCGTTCACGGTATTTTGGCGCTAACGAGGCGGGGACGGGCACTGCGGTCAGGTCAAGCTCCCTTGCACACGGTGGGTTTCACAATCGGCCTATCGCCTGATGCACGCCCCTATGGGCGGCGAACTGTAAAAACTGGTTACATGTTCTCAATCGTCGCTGAGTCGGGCAAGCGATTGGTTTGTCCGATGGTCGGCGAACCCAACAAGTAAAATAGTGCAGGCGTTACGATTTGGTCGAGTGCGGTGGAAGCAATCATTCCACCAAACAACACAATTGAAAGCGGATAGAGTATTTCTTTACCTGGCTCACCACTTCCAAACAACAGTGGTACAAGGCCGACGAAACTGGTCATCGCTGTCATCATCACAGGGGCAAGGCGTTCCAGGCTTCCCCGAATAATCATTTCTTTGCCAAATGGCATTCCTTCGACTTCCATCAAATGTTGGTAATGTGAAATCATCATAATGCCATTACGACTGACGATCCCGATGAGTGTTATGAATCCAACCCAATGTGCCAGCGATAAGTGCGTTGATTGAATCCAGACCCATGGCCAAGCGTACCATGGAGCTGCGGCGAGTACTTCGGACGCTGGTCGATTCACGATCAACAGCGCGATGATGGCTCCCAAGGCTGCTAAGGGCACATTGGCAATTACTTGTAGTGCGTTCCGTTGCGAGCCAAGTACCTTCATGAGCAGCAGGTAGACTCCGATCATGCTTAGAATTGCAAAACCCCAGAGCCTAACGGTTGCTTGTTGCTGAGCTTCAAATTGACCGCTGTAATCTAGATAGTATTCACCGGGTAATTGGCGTATTGCCACTTCGATCGGCTGGAGTGCTTGCTTGATTTCATTCACCACGCTGGCCAGATCACGTCCTTGGACGTTGCAAAAGACTGCTATTCGGCGCTGAACATTTTCGCGATTGAGAACATTTGGCCCGGTTGTATCTAGGATTTCAGCAACCTGTGACAAAGCCACTTTGGCGCCGGAAGGTGTTTCAAGAATCGTCTCTTCGATCACATTAGGGTCACGTCGAGCATCTTCGTCGTACCAGACGACCAAGCCAAAGTATTTATCCTCTTCAATAACCTGCGACACCAATTTGCCCTTGAAGCCCGTTTCGAGGACTTGAGCCACATCGCCAGGAGCAAGTCCGTACCGCGATGCTGCTTCGCGTTTGACTCGCATTTGCAATTGGGATATTTCTATTTGTGGCTCAATTTGTAAATCGACAATTCCTCGAATCGATTGCATGCGAGATTGCACGTCATATGCGGCAGTTCGCAGCTCGCGTAAATCTGGGCCAAACACTTTGACCGCAATCTGAGCGCGAATACCAGACATCATGTGGTCCAATCGATGAGAGATTGGTTGCCCTATATTTACAGCCGCCCCCGGAATACTAGAAATTCGTTCGCGTAGGTCGGCAATCACTTCGAACTGAGGACGACCTTGGTATGCAAAGCTGAATAGGTGAGCAATGGGAATGGTTCTCAGTACTGCGTAATGCCAGCCGGGTTTTTCGGTTTTGTACTGCGCGAACCGCAATTCGAATTCAGTATTGTTCACCCCTTCGGCATGTTCGTCCAACTCAGCCCTCCCGGTACGACGAGCCACGGAGAGAACTTCGGGCACTTGCAGCAGGATTGCTTCAACCCGACCGGCAATTCGTTGGCTTTCAGCGAGTGAAGTTCCGGGTTCCAATCTAAGGTTGATGGTTGCTGTGCCCTCATTGAACGGCGGCAGAAACTCACCTCCCATCCAGGGTAGCGTTAAGCAGCTAAGCAGTACCAAAACGCTGACAGTGGCGATCACAAATCGCGGGTGAGCGAGAGTCCAACGAAGTAGAATCGCGTCCCATCCCTTAAGCCATCGCATGAGCAGCGGCTCGCGCTTCTTTGCTAATATCGGTGCATGGGGCAAAAGAATGCTGGACAAGACAGGAGTAAACGTCAATGAGACCACCAGCGAACACAACAGAGCAACAATGTAAGCTATACCCAGCGGGGCAAATAATCGTCCTTCGATCCCAGACATCATAAATAACGGCAACACGACAAGTACCACAATCAAAGTTGCGTAAACAATGGAGTTTCTGATCTCGCTGGACGCAGCAAAGATCACATCGATTGCCGACCTTTGTCGAGCAACCGGCAGTTGCTTGTTTTCACGTAGACGCCGGTAAATGTTTTCGACGTCGACGATGGAGTCATCGACCAAGTCGCCAATGGCAACTGCGATCCCACCTAACGTCATCGTGTTCAGAGTGACCCCGAACAGGTAAAAGACGATGATGGTTAAGAGAATCGACAGAGGCATTGAGGTCAGCGAGCTGACACTGGTTCTGAAGTTCCCCATCAATAGAAACAGGATCACTACAACCCAAATGGCGCCATCGCGAACAGCTTCGCTGACGTTCGCAACGGCCGCCTCAATGAAGTGGCTCTGCCGAAATACTTGCGACTCAAGCTTGACATCAGACGGTAATTCCATCTGCAGCGAAGCAAGCACTTCATCGATTCTGCGATCCAACTTGATCGTATCAGCGTCTGGCTGTTTTTGAACGGTCAACATGACTGCCATGCCGCCTCGCAACTCGCGATAAGGTTGCTTAGCATTACGTGGCTGGGCCGCTTCAAGAGATTGCAAGCTGACACTGGCATTTTCAGAACTCGTCGCGGCGAGGCTCTGTTGATATTCAGAAGCATGCTCAACCGCGTAGTGAACATCGGGTTCGACTTTTACAACAGCGGACGCATCGCCACGTTTGATTGGCCCACCCAATTTGACATCGGCTACGTCACCGATTCTGATCGGAACCTGATCGCGCCATAGAATTGGAGTTGCCGCGACCTCTTCGAGCGTGAGTGACTGTCCTTGGATTCGTAGGAGCGATTCTTTGTCTCCACGGTTCAACACGCCTCCACCCGCAAGCACGTTGGCTTTGGTCGTAGCATCAGTCAACTGCGCGAGGGTAATATTGCGAGCGGCCAAGCGTGCTGGCGACGTTAGTACTTGATACTGTTTGAGGATGCCACCCATAACAGAAACCTGGGATACACCTTCGACAGCCAAGAGGCGGTTGCGCACTGTAAACTCGCCTAAAGTGCGCAGCTCCATCGCTTTCGCATCCGCTTGTGCTGCGGAGCCATGGTGCACGTCGCTGCGCAGTGCGAGCAACATGATTTCGCCCATGATGGATGAAATGGGAGCAAGTGTTGGATTGGACCCTGCTGGTAGTTTGGCTTGTGCAAGCTGCAGTTTCTCATTAACGATTTGCCGATCAATGAAGATGTTTGTCCCCCATTCAAATTCCACCCATATAATCGACAGGCCAATCGCTGACGACGAACGAACTCGTTTCACGCCTGTTGCCCCATTGATCAACAGCTCAATGGGTCGCGTGACCAGTACTTCAACTTCCTCTGGGGCGAGACCTGGTGCCTCGGTCATAATCGTCACCGTGGGACGATTTAGGTCCGGAAATACATCCACGGGCATCGTACTGAGCAGCGATGCGCCGACGAACATCACCAGCAGCGAGGCAATGGCGACAATTGCGCGATTCTGAAGTGAAAACTTGATGATGCTGTCGAGCAAACGAGCTACCTCAGCGAAGCAAAGGCTGTCTGCAGTTCGCGACTGCCGGTGGATACGACCGTCTCGCCCACGTCGACACCATGAACAATTTCTACATACTGCCCATCCGAACGGCCGATGGTTACTCGCCGTCGCTGGACATAACCATCCTCTTTGGTAACGAAGACAAACAAGGAAAGCCCATCGCGCACAATCGCAGATTGTGGCACCACCAGGCCCTGTTCGCCGCTGCCCAAAGACAGCGCTATCGACATTAAAGTTCCAGCCCGCAAGGGAGGTAGACTTGATGATAATTCAGGAGACAGCCACACCCGCTGTGTACGCGTCGAGTCGTCGACAACTGGACCGATACGAGACAATATAGCCGGCATTCGTATATCAGGACTCGCGAGGATCGAAGCGATGCCTCGAGTGTCGCGTGAAATCGAACCTACATCGGCCGAGGGGACGTGTGCTTCGATCCAAACGGACTTGAGATTATGGATCTCAACAAGAGGTTGGCTAGCCACCACAGTTTCACCAAGAGTGACAACGGAGGAAGCAATTCGCCCATCGATCGCCGAACGCAAAGGCAAATAGTCGAGAATCTTCCGCTCGTTGACAATCGAATTGACCTCGCTCTCCACTAGCCCCAAGGCCACAAGTTGCCTTTTTAGGCTGTCTGTTCGAATCTCCAGTTGCTCCGCGCGAGCTCGCGATTCTAAGACGATTCGCAGTGAAATTGCCTCCCCTTTGACTTGCTCAAGCCTCTCGGTTCGACGTCGCGATAATCCCGCATCGAGCCACGCAGATAACAGTTCGAGCTGAAGTTTGTAGAACTCTGGCGAGGCGATTTCCATTAACAACTCACCAGCGCGAATATTTCGGCCGGGACTTAATGAATGAGAGTGGACCGTTCCGTCAAGCTGCGAAGATAAAATGCTCCGATTCTCTGGCGGCAATGCAACTACTGCTGGAAGGTGGATCGTCTTCGCAATTGCGCGGATGGTTGCGGGGGTTGCAATAATCCCCAACCGTTCTCGATCTGCTACAGAGAGCTTGAGAACTCCTAAGAAAAACAAACTGGATAATTCGTGACCTCCCTTGATCACGACCCGGTCGCCGGGGTAAATGTTCCCCTGCACTACTTCAACCATTGGCTCCGATGAACTTGCATTATTCTTCAGTCTCCGTTTGCCCAACCTGATGTTCTCCTTACGGTACTCGGCTGCCAAACGCGTCGAAGCCTCTTCAACAAAGACATAGGATTGCAAGCCGTCACTAAAAACGCACCGCTGCGGAACAGTCAATCGTTCATTTTGCGTCGAAGTGTATATGGTTGCATTACCCACCAGGCCCGGCACGATGTCAGGGTGTGAGACCGTCATCCAAGCGGATGTAACTTGGGCCTTTTGATTCAAGCTCGCGTCGATTCGATCGATGTTGCCCGCAATTGCGATGGATGAATTCAAGAACTGAAGATTCACTCGATTACCCACATCGATTCTAAAAACATCTTTCTCCAATAGTTGAAGTCGTACCCAAGCTTGCTCTGAATTTACGATTTCAAAAAGATGCTCGAAAGCTTCAACGTACTTTCCTTCGGCGAGGTCGGAGTGAACTATATGCCCGGCAATTGGCGAGCGAATCAAGTAGAGCAATTCGTCACCAGTACTCGGGCTGTGACCAGCGAAGTCTACACCTAACACACGAGCGCGAATGCTTGCCATTTCGAGCCGATTTTTGCTCTGTTCAACCGCATTCTCTATGTCCAACAGCCGCTGCATGGGCACAGCGCCTGATTGAGCGGTGGGACGCGTCATGTCGAGCAATTGCTGGTTAAGCGCTAATTCGCTTCTTGCCTGAACGTACTCCAATTTGACCACTTCCAGTTCACGGCTGCTCAACTCAGCAACAACTTGGTTCTTGGTGACAAAGTCCCCTGGACGCGCCAGCAACTTGACAATTCGGCCAGGGATTTGCGCAGACCCCATGGCTTTAGCTTGCCAGGGTGCAAGCGATTCTGCGTAG
>CAZVBC010000365.1:0-7297 GCA_964625155.1 uncultured Pirellulaceae bacterium | reverse complement strand
ATTCCACCATGCGAAACTGAATTCCCAGCAAAAACAACAGCACACCGATCATGAAATAGCGGTTTCGATCGAACTCCATTATCGGCGCTCCACTGACAGCCAGGCGGTTGGGATTGCAATAATTTTCAGGGCAATCTCCATTATCGAAACGAGCTTGTTAGCGGCTGAGCGCAAAATGCTGACTTTTGCTTTACACTGGTCGAGTCGAATTTTCCAAATTTTCTCGAACTGCAGCAGTCTGGCAGACAGACTTCACCATTTACTCGGTCGTTTTCTGCAAGAAATTCCGGCAGACACGTCTCAACTGCGAGAAATAGCCGCCCGCCTGAATCCCTTCTATACAACGAGCTATTGCCGATTTCCCATTTTTCTTTGCTTGACTCGATTTCCACAATTCTGTAACAAACGCAAGGTGAAACTTCGCGCTTTCTGCTCTGGGGGTTGTTCAAAGCATTTACGCAATGCCAGCAAAGTACCGGCTGGCCAACCGTCATTGTCAACACAACGCCAAATTTAGCTGTGTGCGATCGGGGTCGCGCGGGTTATCTGAGTTTTTTAAGCTCAGGTCGGTCCAAGTCGGGATGACTTTGGAGAGCAAAACAAAATGACACGGATTAATACGAACGTCAGTTCCTTGGTGGCGCAAAATCGGCTGTCGAAAACCAACTCAGAATTGCAAACCTCGCTTACACGCTTGAGCACCGGATTGCGCATCAATACTGGCAAGGACGATCCGGCAGGGTTGATCGCCAGTGAATCGCTGCGCAGCGACATTACCAGCATTAACAAAGCGATTTCAAATACTCAACGCGCTGCTCAGATTATTGCGACTGCGGACAGTGCGCTGGGACAGGTTAGTTCGTTGCTCAACGATATTCGTGGACTTGTTGTCGAAGCATCCAATCGCGGAGCGATCAGCGACGATGAAATTGCAGCTAACCAGTTGCAAATTGACAGTTCGCTCGAGGCCATAAATCGCATCGCACAAAACACAACCTTTCAAGGTCGAAAACTACTGGACGGTAGTCTTGAGTTTATCACGACATCGGGTACGAATTTTTCCAGAATGACCGACTTGCGCATTAACCAAGCCAATCTCGGCGCTACTGGATCGGTAGCCCTTGACATCAACATCACGACTGCAGCAACTCAAGCGCGGCTCGAAGTCCCCAACATTCCGGCTGCCGGGGCCACTGGCCAAGGGACAATAACACTTCAAAATAAGACTCGTGGCGCCGAGGCGACGACCGCCAACTTGACCACAGCCGCCGGTGGCGAATTCACCATCGCAGCAAAGGATGGTGGTACATACGACGGTACTGCGGGAAACAGCCTCAAAGTTTCGGTACTGGCCGGAACGACCACTCCTACAACTCGAGCCGTTACCTCTGTTCAGACCGGAGGTACGGGGCCCGTAGGAGACTATACGATCGGTATCAAGCCGACCAGCACACTGTTCGCCGGCTCGTTGGGCAATGCCGTTACAGCGGACATCATCGCTGGCAATACCGCCACTGCTCAGGCTGTCAGCGATCCGCAAAATGTCAATGGAGTCACTGGAGCATTTACTGTCCGCGCCAAGGCTGGTGGGACCTATGATGGAGCGGCTGGAAACGTCATCGACGTTGTCATACAAAGTGGTGCAGGCTCCACAGGCGCTGCGTTGGCTGGGAACACATTGACCATTACCGTCAATAACGGCTCGTCGCTCAGTCTGTCGACGATTAAGTCCGCGTTGCTGGGTGACCCTGATTTTAATCCCTTTGAATTTATTATCGCAGAGGGAGCTGAAAACCTGTTGTTTCGCAAGGATGGCTCGGATGACATCGCCGCCTTCGATCTCAACGGAGCGGTCAGCGGTACCGATGCGGATGCGACCGCCAGTTTCAATTCCAGTACCAACAAGATCACCATTCTTGTTAATCGAAATCAAAACACATCTTTATCGGCTGTCAAAGCGGCCATTGATGCGGATACGGACTTCAGCAGCGATTTCGAATTCAACTTGGGTACCGATTCAACGTTTCGCTCGACTGGATTGCTAGATAATCGTTCAAGCGTTGCGTTTTCCGGAGGGGCCAACGCTTTGGCTGAATTCTCGCAAGTGGGTGATCTGCTGACCATTCTGGTATCCGATTCGTCTGCAACTCAGACTCTGGCAAACATCAAGTCAACACTGGATGCGATAACGGATTTCAATAACAACTTTGTCTTCACTATTGGAACAGCGGGCAATTTTGCGACTAACGCCACCGACGACATATCTGAAGCAACGTTTTCAGGTGGCACCGATACGTCGACGGGCGATGATGTTTTGAGCATCACCAGTCCCAGCGGCGCGGTCCGAAACGGTACTATTACCGTTACGCGATCAACATCGGTGACCACTCCGACCGCAGCGGTGGATGACGATGGAAACATCACCGTATTGGTAAGCAGTACCGCCACAACAACGTTGAATCAAATTAAAGCAGCGATCGAAACCTTGTCTGGCTATACAGCGACTTTGGGCACATCTGCAGGTGATTCGGTATACAACCCGGCAGTTGATACTTTTGATATCACCAACATCAGTGGAGCAACCGACGGAGGATTGACTCACGATATCGTTTTTGAATTGGGCAGCTTGATCGGCTCGCAGGTATTTCAAATCAGTGCTGGAACAACGCTGAGTCAATTGATTGCGCAAATCAACTTGGTAAGTGATGCAACAGGAGTTCAAGCTTCCGCCGATTCTGATACGCTGGTTTTGGAGTCAGTGGATTACGGCAGCAAATCAAGTGTGGATCTACGAATTATTAGTGAAGACGCGGCGGGGACCTTTACCAGTGGCGTGGGGATCCGCAGTCGCGACACCGGTACCGATGCGATTGCCAAGATCAATGGGGTTGATGCCAGTGCCGATGGCAATTCGCTGAAGGTCAGCAATTCGACATTGGATGTAGCGTTGACAGTTGAGGCGGAATTTGTCGGATCGATCAACTTCAGCATTACCGGTGGAGGTGCCAAGTTTCAGCTTGGACCCGAAGTTGTTGCCAATCAACAGGCTCGAATTGGCATCGGCAGCCTCAATACATCGCGGCTGGGTGGAGCCTCTGGCAAACTGTATCAAATGGGAGAAGGAGGCATCGCGTCATTGGCAAACGATCCTACATTGGCATCGGAGATCGTCGATGAGGCGATCTTTCAAGTCACCAGCTTGCGAGGTCGCTTGGGGGCTTTCCAGTCCACAACGCTCGAAAGCAATCTAGTTTCATTGCAGGACACCATCGTCAACTTGCAAGAGGCCGAAAGCTCGATACGCGACGCCGACTTTGCGGCTGAAACTGCTGCGCTGACACGCGCTCAAATCTTGGTCCAATCGGGTACCGCCGTGTTAACCATCGCGAATCAAAACCCAGAAAACGTGCTCAGACTGCTTCAGTAAACTTTCAAATTTGTATGGCTTAAAGTCCAGTCTGACAAGGCAATCGTTTAACAAAGTACGAATCGGCATGACGACTCCCCAAATAATTCGCTTTCCTGAACGTCAGGCTCCGGATGCGGATCCAGTAGTTATCACTGGAATCGGCATGGGTGCCAGTGTCGGCAGCCATCGTGAGGCCGTGTGGCAGGCTATTCAAACCGGTCGCAGTGGAATACGCTTCACTCGTCCAACAGATTGTGTAGGCTCGTTGCGGTTGCCCTGCGCCATGGTGGATTGGTTGCCTCCGAAGGCTCCGATCCTCAAGTCGATTCGGCTGTGTCACGCGGCTGCCGACGAGGCGCTGCGCGATGCCGAAATCTGTTGGCCTGAAATTGATCGGGACCGATTCGCGGTTAGTATCGCCGCACAATTTGGTGATATCGACTATTTGTACCTGACTCCCGAACAGCGCAGTAATCCACCCGACGAGTTGTCGCATCCGTGGCATCAACAGTTTTTGCCGTGTTCGATCAGCGAGCATGTGGCCAATTACTATGGCCTCAACGGGCCAAGATTGTGCCACGCAACGGCATGCGCCAGCGGCATTGTCAGCACGCTGGCGGCGACGCGCATGATCCAAGCCGACCAAGCAGATATGGCCCTGGCTGGAGCCTCTGATGCGGTGGCAGAAATTATTTTGGCCGCTTTTCATCGCATGGGGGTCTTGGCTGAATCGGAAAATGCCGCTTCAGCTTGTCGACCGTTCGACAAATCTCGCAATGGATTTGTCATGGGTGAGGGTGCAGCCCTATTAGTTCTCGAAAAGCGTTCTCACGCGATCGCTCGCGGTGCCAAGATCTATGCAGAAATTGCTAGTGGCCAGATGCTCTGCCAGGCTCATCATGTGACGGGGCTAGAAGAAAATAGTTCTACGCTCGAACAGTTGATTCGACGCACGGTTGACAAAGCGGGCTGGAGTTTTCGAGGCCCACAATACGTTAACGCGCACGGAACCGGTACCACGCAAAATGATGTTTGTGAGTTACAAGCTCTACGCAGTGCGCTTGGCGATTTGGCTGATCATTTGGTAGCCAGCAGCAACAAAGCAATCTTAGGACACCTGATCAACGCGGCAGGGAGTATTGAGTTGGCGTTGACGGCGCTGGCGATGCGAGACAACTTCGCCCCTCCGACCATGCACTTGCACGACCCCGAACCAGTTGGAGCAATCGATTGCTTGCCCGAATACGGTGTGCAAATGGAAATCGACCGCGCTCTGAAACTGTCCTTGGCATTTGGTGGGCATTTGGTCGCTATGGCCCTGAGAAAATGCCCTCTAGAGGCGCACCAACGATCTGCTTTACCCCTTTCTCCGCAAGCGCGCATCCGCAATTCATCAAATAGTTCATCTATCAAACGCGCCGCGTGATTGTTCGGTTCGTCCGATCGATCATCGCCCATCGGGCCACGCGTGTATTTTCCTCGCGTCAGTTTTCGCGCGTAATTGCCTTCACTTAGCGACATGTGCTTTTGCCAGCCTCGATACCCTCTTCTGACTCCCTTTCATCGCACTCCAACACACTGGATTTGTTGTGTGAAGCGCCAGGCGCGGGGCGATGCCCACGTGGTTGACCGGTATTGGGCTTAGGATCACACCCATGGCGCGCCGAGTGGCGCTGTCCAATGAAGGCCGCAGTGTGAAACTTGTTGAAGCGCTGGGTCAAAATGAATTCGACAGCATCGACATTTCGCGCCGGTAGAAATTTAGTGAACAAAGTGTTAGCTTGTGAGCATTGCAGAATTTGATTGGCATTGGCTGTTTTCTGTCACTTCAGTGCAAAGCGAGTTGTTCCTATGCGGACGGTCGAAGGCGAGTTCTTGAATTTACTGATTTGCAGGTTAACGATAGGGTGCGGATGTTGGTTGGGATTGTGGAATTCTGTTGCGCCAGACCTGCCAGCTCAATCGATGCGTTTTGTGGATGATAGCTTTGACAACTTTGTCGCTGGTGAGTTAGAGGATGGTGGTCACAATCTATATGTTTCGCGGGAAGGAAGTTTGCGAACCATCAATCGCTTCGATCTGAATTCTGATGGCTTCCTCGATATTCTGTTTAACTGTACCCACGATACTTACCAAATGCTCCCAGTCACGGTTGGCTCAGTTGCAAAAGATCGCACGACGACGAGTCATGATCTGGCCTTTGAAGGCTCGCAACGAGTGGCTATCGCTGATCTGAATCGTGATCGGCATGCAGATGTTGTGGTATGTCCCAATCCGATCGGTGTGCACCACGATCGTCGGTTTGTCATGATAGGTTGGGGTGGCGCTGATGGATGGTCGTCGCAACGCGTCAATTCTCCTCTGCCCATGAATGCTCCTGCGGCTGTTGAGGTCACCGATTTGAACGCGGACCAATGGCCTGACATCTGCATCCTCGGAGCCGCTGCCTGGCAGGTTGGTCAACCAGAAGGACGTATCATTAGAGTCTATTGGGGAAGTTCAACCGGTTATAGCGTGACTGAGATGATTGATTTAGGGGTAATTGGTGCACAGGATTTGGCGGCCGGGGATTTTGATGGTGACGGTGCACGTGATCTGGCCGTCTTGCGCTCCAACGGCATGCTTTCACTGTTCTGGAGTCAGCCGCAATCGATCTGGAATTCGACCAAAAACCAAACGGAAGTCGCTACACTCTCGCAGGGAGCAACTTGTTTGGCGGTCGGAGATTTCACTCGGGATGGCACCCAGGATATCGTCCTGGGAACAAACGAATCCAAGTTGGTATTGATGGCTTCTCTGCCGCATCGCCAATGGAGCGCACCGAGTTCCTTCGCAGCGATGAGTTGCTCACACATCTCTGCATCAGACCTCGATGGCGATGCATATACGGACCTGGTTTTGGTTAACTTTGATCAGGCTCGAGCGGCTGGAGGCGAACAAGCTGGTGCGGGCCAGAGTGCGCGCGAAACTATTTCGATATTGTGGGGTGCGCCAGGGGATGGAAACTGGAAACAGACTGCTGCCATCAAGGTTCCTTTTGCTGTTGCGACCGACGCTGGCGATCTTGATGCAGATGGAAAAATGGACTTGGCAGTTGCTGTGCATCAAGGGCCAACTACTTTTAACGGCGAGTCAGTGGTATTGTTCGGTAAAGGCAATCGCACATTCTTGAAGGGCGAGCGAGGGTTTCGTACGTCGGGAACTTTGGATGTAGCCGTAACTGCCGCAGAGGAAAACGTTCCTTGCCGTGCAGTTTTTTGCAATAGTATCGGCGGTGCCTTGGATGAGGCGGTGCCTTTGCACGTATTCTGGGGCTCTCAGTCGGGTTTCGATCCGCAACACATGTGGAAGATTCCGTTCCACAGCGGCTATGAAGCCAGTGCGGCGGATTTAAATGCTGATGGTCACGTCGACCTAATAGCGCTAAATTCGGGGCATGCCGGGCAACATGCCCACATCGATGCGACATTGGGAGCCAACATCATCTGGGGCGGGCCCGCTGGGTTGCCTGCCTCGATGGAGCGCACTGTTTTGCACGAGCATTTTTTGGGTACCAGCAGCGTAGCCGATTTGAATCGAGATGGTTGGTTGGATCTAGTCTTAGAACCCTTTGCGGCTGAGAAGGCTGGTGAAAAGGAACAGTTGTACATCTACTACGGTGGCGAGGACGGATTCCCCAGATCACGTCGTAAGCACCTAATCATGGATGGCTATGCACAAGAACATTTGGTAGCAGACTTGAATCGTGATGGCTGGCTGGATATCGCCGTGTCCTCTCGCAGTTTGGACGCCGTGCGCATTTTGTGGGGCAGCCGAGATGGTTTTTCGACCGAGCGCGAAGTGCGATTGAAAGTGGCGGGCCCAGTGGGCGTGGATGTGGCCGATTTT
>CAZVBC010000364.1:0-7319 GCA_964625155.1 uncultured Pirellulaceae bacterium | reverse complement strand
GGTAGTCAGCATGCCGTTCATACCTGCCGCACTGATGCCGATTCCCTGCTGACCGCGACTCATGCGAAGTCGATGGAATTTGCTGCCATAGAGTAACTTGCCGAAGATCAAAGGAATTTGTTTCTTGACGATGCCCGGACCATTATCTTGAACCGAGACGCGAAATCGCCCTGGCTGAGGCTGGTCAATGCGCACCCACAATTCCGGCACAATGCCGGCTTCTTCGCACGCATCAAGGGAATTATCAACCGCTTCTTTGACGGTCGTTAGCAAAGCCTTGCGCGGATTATCGAAGCCAAGCAGATGTTTGTTCTTAGCAAAGAACTCGCTGACCGATATATCTCGCTGCTTCTTAGCCATCGCCTCGGCGTTGGAGCGCCGATGGCTGGTTGCTCGCTTTGAGCCAGAGTCCGTTTCAGTACTATCCGTTGCGGTCGTCATGAGCGAGTAAACAACTCCTTTTTGTTTTACAGTGCGAGAATTTTGTTTCCGATTTCGCCGGATGCCAATGCCGTGCTAGATCAATGATCGACAACTGCGCGGAGTGGCCTCAAATAACAGAATTAGGAGCAGCCTAACTCGTACCAAATTAAGCTTCCCAATGCCTGCCAAGTAACGATTCAAGTTCCGATCGTTCCTAACGGGTGTCGAATATAGCGACATTCACCAGCTTTCCCAGGACAGGTTTGAGGTGAATCACGGCAATCTGGGATAACTTTTTGGCTGGTAAGGAAAGTCGGGTTCTTGATGACTGAGGTGGGAATCGGAGTGAGTCAAGCTGCGGCTACCCCCTAAGTTTTCATTGCTTTTGTCGAAGCCGAATCTCCGAACTTAGCAATTGAAACGACAATTCTTGTTGATTTCTGCCGTGCAGCGAACCATGGATGGCTCCGGCGGCAATTCGGTAAAAAGCGAGTTCGAACAACTTACCACATTTGTTCCAAGAATCATTCTCTTGATGTCCTAGCGACGCATGGTGGAATTGTGCTGCGAAATGAGGACATCTGAAACTGGTTGAGTTTGGAACTGATGTCAGTAAGTCCTTGAGGACCGCTTTACCGAACCAGTAAATCTACAGTTGGATGCCAGCCAGGGATGGGAGAAACACTGATGCGATATAAAGAAATGAACTTACCTGCGTGTTTAACTTTTTTGACGGCCACTTGCATCGCAAGCTACGGCTATTCGCAAGTGGGAGCCTACAGTTCGGGAACCGATCTATTCGGAAATTATTTCACACAAGGCTACGCCAGCCAAGCAACTGCCGCCATGTATGTGTCGCCTGTGCCTGTGCCAGCGAATGTTGGTCACACGTATTATACCTACCAACCATTTTATCCACATGAAATGATGTATCGCCACACAGATCGATTCCACAACTACTACGACAATACGCGAGGGCTAAACCGCACTCGAGTTCATTACTATTCGCCGCCAGTTCGCACCGCAGGTAACTACATTTGGAAAGCCATTCAGTTGCCTCGACCATAATTTCATAAGACAAAATGGAGCTGATCGCTATAGGTTTCTCAGCCCAACTTGCAGGAACTAAACAATGAAAAACGCACTGATAGTGACAGCCTTCTTGGTAACGACCTGTTGCCAACTGTCGGCTGTAAATGCCCAGCATCCTCGACTTCGCGGACTGTATGGGCTTGGAGAGTCTTGGTCGAATGGATTTGCAGCCAGTCGTCCTTGGCATGGGCAGTACTATTACTTGCCTTATGGGCAACCGACGGCAGTCGTTGTGCCACCAAATGCAGGTATGCAGCAACACTATTCGTGGGGTGTTTCACAAAATCTCATGACGCCCATCCACCACCAGTTTAGAGGGGCTGGCGTGCCATCCGCCGGTGGCTTGTTCCATGGAACTCCGGTTTGGCCAAGCCACACCGACCAATTTGGCGTCTACAGCGTCCGTGCACCTTGGTAATTTAGTCAACTTAAATGCAGTCGAAAGTGTAAGCCGCAGCGGTTGCTACAAACTTTGCGACTTGTTGTCTAAAGAAGTTCACGTAACACGCTGTTAATCAAAACGTATTCACTTCGACATTAATAAGGCAGCTTGGAAATAAGGCGGCTTGGAGTTTCCGGTCGCCTTTTCTTATTTTCCACCGCGAGTGTGCTAACCTCACTAATCGCTGGCAGCGGTTAACGTTTTAGTGATGCTATCCAGATTTTCATCTCTGGATTATCTGCATTTCTTGCAATACGCTATTATTAGTAATCGTTTCTGTGCCGAATTAGTCATTCAATTGAATCAGCGAGTCTTGAAGCGTGCTCGACTGACAGGAATTGCATTCCAGACGAAGTTACTTGTTATTGGTAATTAGTTATCAGACACGGACCACCTTCGATGAGCGGCGTTTGTAAGCGAAATTTAAGTACTGTGGAAATCTCCACGTACACGCGAGCCAATGCGCATCGATTTGAAGGCCTGTGGGATTGCCTATTGATTGCATTACCATTTTCTTTGGCAGCCTGGATGTTCAGCGGCATTGAGGCATGGCCTCAAAACGATGATCCGTTTTATGGACGCCCCGTTCAGTTTTTTGCAGAAGAGGGACGAGTGCAACTGGTGAAACAATACGGCCAGTTGACTGCTAGTTCAGTTGGGCATATCGCACCTGCCGCTTTGTGGTGTTCATGGTTTGGTTTTTCATATCAGCAACTTTTTGCTGTCTGTATCTTCCAACAGTTTATTGGGGCGATGGCCATCTACTGGTGCAGTCGGTGGTTAGGAGCTGGGCGAGCTTGGGCTGTGTTATTAACTGCTGTCTTGGTCGTATGTCCGCTTTACTTCGGACATGCATTTACTTTCATGACCGATGGACCGGCCACGGCGTGGGTGGCGATCGCTTGCGGTTTCATGGCCATTGGTTTGGTTCAAGAGAAGCTATTGTTTCTAGTATTAGCGTCCGCAGCGACGGCTTGGGGAGTCTGGATCCGACAAACCAATGTATTTGTCCTGACGGTACCGCTGTTCAGTATACTACTGTTTGGAAACAGCAGCCTGAGGTTGTGGCTCAATCAGCGCACTGCCAAGCGTACGATGATACAACCGGCCAGTAACCAGCCAGCGGTTGGCTTGATAGCCAGCTTGGGAATTGCGGTTGGTTCCATTGCCCTGTTGGAATCGGGGTGTGTTGTCCATTCAAGCTCTTCGCGCTTGGAAGACATCGCGCCAGACCAACTTGGGGCCAGTCGACTCAAATCGATTGCGATAGGCGGTTATGGTTTCTGTTTAATCGTCGGTTGGTTGTGCTTGCCAATTTTGCCAGCGATGATTAGCAAAATGCGTTCTGCAGGGAGGCAACTTACACCGTTTGGTAAGAGATTATGTTGGATCAGCGTGTGGAGCGTTATGAGCCTATTGCTGTTCCCTTTTGCAGTCACGTTAGGACGAGCTTCGATTACCAGCGCTACAGGGACCTTTATTCAGAATGGTCATTTTGGCCCCATATTCATGAGTGATATGGATGAACCTGGACGTTGGGGGGAATTGGCTGGTGTGTCTTGGCCGGTCGCTTTTTGGATGCTGTTGACTTTGTTGTCAATCGTATCTTTTTCGTGTTTAGTTTTCTGGGGATCATGGACAGTAGCACATTGGTATCGTCAATTCCGGAATAAGGAGACCGTCGACCCTCGATTGTCGGTTGGTTGTGCGCTGTTGGGAATGGTGGTAGGTTCGTTTGCCGTAGTCTTGATGTTTGTGGAACCACTGATGGATCGGTATTGGATGTTTCTGTTTCCGCCGATCCTCGTTTGGCTAGCTTTAATTGCGACACTACAACAGTGGACATTGGATCTGAAGTGTTGGGGATGGGCAGGTTCTTGTTTGGCTGGATTCTTTGCCATGTCGATAGTTTTTACTCACGACCTGCTGGCATGGAATAATGCGCGCTGGAGTTATGTTACGGCCCAGCTATCAGCCGGTGTGCAACCTCGGCAAATAGATGGCGGCAGAGACGTAAACGCGTGGCTGCGCATGCGAGAAGACCCGGAGACGAACGCGCGCCCAGGCGATTCATCAAATTGGTGGTCAGGTTTTGCCGAGCAATGCGTCGCAGTAGGGCCAAGACAGGGGTGGGTCGAAGTTCATCAATTACCTTGGCATTCGTGGGCCACCTTGCAAACACAACACCTTCATGTGCTTAAACGTGAGTCGTTGGAAAACAAAACCAACAATCCATCAGATGAGTTAGTACAAAAATGATGCGGTATTGGGTTCGGAGGCTGGCTGCATCGCCCAGGCTATTTGATCTGCTGCGTTGGGTTCTGGAAGGTGGCTATGTAAAACACCGCAGATTGATTCGTAGAAGCATCGGTTCACAGAACCAAAGCGTTTTAGACTGTGGATGCGGTACCGGCATTTACGCGAACTGCTTTGCACCAGAAGTCTATACTGGGATCGACATTTCCCAAGGCTACATCAAGCGATGTAAACAGCGGTGTCCTCGACATCAATTCCACGTCATGGACGCTACCAAGCTGGAGTTTCCCGACGGAAGTTTCAGTTCAGCGATGATATCGGGTGTGCTGCACCACTTGGACGATTCTCAGGCTCATCAAGTTTGCAAAGAAGTTCGACGAGTATTGAAGCCAGGGGGACAGCTATTGATTTGGGAGGACATTCCCACGCTCAGCCGATGGAATTGGGTTGGCTCTGTCATACATCGATTGGACTTGGGCGAACATATTCGTTTGCCGCACAGGTACGAGGAGATACTTGCAGAACATTTTACAATTCAGTCACGTGAACTGCTAAGCAGCGGAGTCATGGATTACCTTGCATTGATTTGTACTAAGGTCTCTGAGGAGGAACTGGCTGAAGGTCAACTTTCAACGCGTCCCGCTATTCGCGATACTTTGTTCACTGGAGGAATGGCAAAGGAAGCAGGAGCTGATCGAACATGAAAGTTGATAGGCTCAAGGGGAAGCGTCCAAAATTGTCAATTGTGATTCCCGTGTTTAATGGGGCAGCCAGCATTGCACACGTTGTCGAACGCTCGTTGAGTGTACTTAACGACCCTGATGCTGTAGAGGTCGTGCTAATCAATGACGGATCGATAGACGATAGCGAAGAGGTTTGCCGAAAGCTGGTTGAACGACATGCAGGAAACGTTATTTTCGTTCAACTGGCACGTAACTTTGGCGAACACAATGCAGTTTTGGCAGGTATGTCGAGGGCCCGTGGTGATTTTGTTGCTGTGTTGGATGATGACGCTCAGAATCCGCCTGAGGAAGTGCCACGCATGCTGGCGGAGCTTGAATGCCGCAGCTTGGATGTTGTCTATGGGCGGTACATAGAACGCAAACATACATTGACTCAGCGCATGGGAAGCTGGTTTAACGATCGCATGGCCAATGTCATGTTGCGCAAACCCAGGGGACTGTATCTATCGAGTTTCAAGGTTCTCAATCGTTTTTTGGTTGACCAGATTATCCAGTATCGAGGCCCTTATCCATATATCGACGGTTTGATCTGCCGCACGACCTGCCGCATAGGACAAATCGACGTTCGACATGATCACCGCTTAGTCGGACAATCGAACTATACTCTGCGACGCTTGGTTCGGCTGTGGCTCAACATGTTTTTGGGATTCTCAATTCTGCCGCTGCGCATGAGCGTGGTACTGGGATTTGTCACGTCGGCATCGAGTGTACTTTGGCTGGCAATTATTCTGATCGACAAATTGTGGCTCACACCGTCAGTGACGATCGGTATCCCTACGGTCTTGGCCTGTATCGTTCTCTTCTCTGGCGTGCAGTTGATTGTTCTGGGAACCATTGGCGAGTACGTTGGCAGAGTCTTTTTAGCGGGCAACGGTATGCCTCAATACATAGTTCGATACTCGAAGTCTACGGAGCAGGAAGATGAGTGACTGGTTCCGTGGTCGTAACGTGTTGATTACCGGTGGATTAGGGTTCATCGGAAGTAATCTGGCAATAGAACTTGTGCGCGCAGGAGCCAATTTGACCTTAGTGGACTCGATGATTCCCAGTTACGGCGCGAGTCTGGATAATATTGCCGAGATTCGCGAATTGGTGCGACTAAACTTCTCAGACGTGCGCGATCTGCATTCGTTGCGGTATTTGGTACGCAATCAAGACGTGATTTTCAGTTTAGCGGGCCAAGTCAGTCATATCGACAGTATGACCGATCCGTTGACAGACTTGGACATTAACTGTCGCAGCAATTTGTCACTCTTGGAGTGCTGCCGCAACGAGAACCCGTCCGTACGCCTGGTGTTGGCCGGGACGCGGCAGATTTACGGCAAGCCTCAGTTTTTGCCCGTTACTGAATCGCATCCCCACTCACCTGCCGACGTAAATGGTGTCAATAAATTGGCTGCCGAAATGTATTTCAAGCTATATCATCAAGTATACGGCATGCACACAGTAAGCCTGAGGTTGACGAATACGTATGGGGCTCGGATGGACTTGCGAAACCAACACAAGGGATTTGTCGGTGTCTTTTTGCGAAGAGCATTGGCAGGTTTACCGCTGCAAGTATTCGGCAGTGGTGCACAGCGCCGTGACTTCAATCACGTGGACGATGTGTCGCGCGCGCTGTTGCTAGCTGCTGAATGTGATCAGGCCGCAGGAGAGAGTTTTAACTTAGGGCACCACGCGCACTATAGTTTGCGCGAGTTCGTTGAACTGCTGCGCAAGTATTTGCAGTTTGATTTTCAGTGTGTACCCTTTCCACCAGACCGCCAAGCGATCGATATCGGCGATTATTATGGCGATTACTCTAAGTTCTCTCAGTCGACTGGATGGCGTCCATTGATTTCGCTCCACGATGGCTTACGAGATACCATCGAGTTCTTTCGGTCCAGGACAAGTTATTGGCAATGAGTTCCAGCGAAAATAGAGCTGCGATACCTGCGTTTACCTATCTGCGAGCTTGGCGTAAACATGCTGAGGAAATTCGCGAGGCCATTGAGCGAGTGCTCAATTCTGGAACCTTGATTCTTGGCCCTGAAGTAACCAAGTTTGAAACAGAGTTTGCCTCATTTGTGGGCATTGCGCATGCGATTGGAGTTTCGAACGGAACCGATGCACTAATCGTCGCGCTTAGGGCGTTAGGAATCGGTGAAGGACACGAAGTCATTACAGTCGCCAATGGTCCCGTGCCCACCGTTGCTGCGATACGGGCGGTAGGAGCGGTCCCCAGATTTGTCGACCTCTGCGACTCCAGCCTGCAAATGTCGCCGGAAAAGTTGATAGCAGCAATAGACGCTCGAACTCGCTGCATCATTCCTATTCATCTGTACGGTTATCCAGCACCGGTGGATGAAATTATAAATATCGCC
>CAZVBC010000363.1:0-7353 GCA_964625155.1 uncultured Pirellulaceae bacterium | reverse complement strand
TTAACGAAAATGGAGGACGAACTCTCTCCAAGGGAACCGGAAACTGAAACCTACGCTAAGTACCTGACCCGCGCGTTGTCGGCGCCCGACCTAGCTCGAAATCCTGTGAACGAACGCGAACTCAAAGTACCCGATCAACTTGATAAAGACGAACCGCGAGCTTCTCACCGCGAAGAGGATCGACGGCAACAAACGACGCCCTATTTGGGCAGATACTGACGAAAGTCGAAGTTCCTTAACCCCGCGAAAATCCACGCCCTATCACCTTTGACGTGACCGATCAATCCCGCAAACAATTCTTCCAAGTTGAATCCCCGAACGTTCGAATACGGAATCACCTTGACTTCCGAGTCGACGATCTCGCCTAGCCGCTTGCTGCGATCGGTGATGATCTCGGTGATGTGCGCCTTTTGCTCCGACGAAGGAATTGGCAGGCCAGCCTTCCAATTCATGGGTTCCACCAAGTCCACTTGGTTGAGCCCAAAAACCATTCGAGAGTGCAGGCTGCGAAACTCCTTCAAATATGTCTGATCCAGTGCCAAGGCGCGGTTTCGCGCAGCCATAACCCAGAGTATCACATCGCACTTGGGCAAATACCGCTGGTACATTTCGATGTAGCCCGGGTCCTGCCGTATGTCTTCACCAAGACCGGGTGCATCGTAAACGACAAGTTTCGTTGGCGTCGGCTCGGCCTGGCCGTGGGTAAGCTGAACATCGATCTGACTGGATTCGAACTTCTTCGTACAAGCCGTGGTGTGGCTCACAGGCAGGCTTGTCCTGAACATCGTATTGATCGTACTGCTTTTTCCCGTTCCCGACACGCCGATGATGCCAATCGTGGGTGGATTGCGCAGTTCTTCACCAACCGCCTTGAGAAACTGAGCTTTGTCATCGTCCGATAATTGCACTTTACTCTTGCCAAACATTTTCTAAGCCTTTCGAATTCCAAGGTATTCGTTTGAAAACACTTCCGGAAGCGCAACACCGAACGGTCGCGATTGGGTGCGTGCCTCATCGACGAAACGAAACGAAACGAAACGACCTGAGCGGTCTTTAGAATCCAAGCCAATCGCGAACCACTTCCCAAACGTCGGCCGCTGCTTCCCTGATCCTTCGCAACAGTCCGGGGAGAAATCGCCTTATCCAGCTCACGATCATTTCCGTGGCAATTTCGTCTGCAGCGTTTTGAAATCCATTTTGACTGTCGATGTATTCCTCCAGTGCTCTGCGTTCTTCTCGCGTCATGTCAACGGCCATAGTGTTCGTACCTTTCGCATCTTTCTCAGTCGATTTCTCACAGAGGCGCTGTTCGGCGCTGTCCCGTACCTACGGCAGCTTTTGCAATGCCCCCGGTCGAGTTCAGAACAGCCACGCGGTTGTTCCGGCAGCTCGACTTGACGAGCGGGCTTGATCCTAGAAAAATGCGAAAAGAAATGTGCGCAACAAACGCGCAAATTTAGAAGGTTACTCTTCCCTTTTAAAATTCGGGATGTCGTCGATAAGGCAGCCATCATGCCCAGAGGAAACAGCTACATTCGTGAGCGTCGAATTGCGTTGGGACTTACACAAGTTGAGCTGGCCGTAAAGGCCGATGTTTCCACCAGGACTGTTCAATTTGCCGAAAAAGGCGATCGCTTCAACACCAGAAAGAGCATGGAGCTGATCGCGATGGCGCTCGGAGTCGAGTACGATGAGATCGTGCAACCGGAGAATTCCACGACCCGCGACGCGCTTTACGAATGGCCGTGGAGTTTGAGCAAGTTCGTGCGAGACAGAATACTCCCTGAAGAAAGTGCATATTGCCTTACTGAAGAAGACGCGGCTAATGGCATTAAGCAAATGCGAGACAGTTGGGAACTTCACTTAGACTTGGCCAATGTTCCGGATCACGATGGGGTGTACCAAGCTGCGGATCAGCTACTCGATGAGCAGTTTCAAGCATACCAAGCGAGATACCTTGCACTTTGGCGTAAAAACAAATCGGTGATCCACTTCGCCACGCTAAACAGTATACGCAGCGGAATCAGCGTTGTCCTTCCCGTTTCAAGTAGGGCATACCAAAGTTTGAGATCCGGGAAAGTCTCGTTTATGGACATTGGCGAAAACGACATTGAGCCAAAAAGCCAAAGCTTGGTACTTGATTCCGCAGTGGAGTTTTCGAATCCCAAAACCAAGCCGTGGTACAAGATTACCGATGCACTCAGCCTGGCCGTGTTTTACCAAATTTCGATCCTGTCCCAAAACCCCGCCGCTAAGAATTTTCGGATGCTCTCGTTTGGTGCCAGCCCGATCAACATCAAGCGTTTGGAGTCCACCGGATTTCGGAGTAGCGGCGTCGTTATGCCCGAGTTCGGATACCAGGTCTGCGAATTCACCAACGATTACAGCGACTTACAGTTCGAGTCTTTTGCCGCTGCGTCAACACTTTCCCATTTTGCCAGATTATTCAAGGCATTTGTTCCACCTGAGATCAGTCTAAGAGCTAAACGGCGCATAATTGCGCGCGTCCTTCGTACCTACCAGCAGGTTGTGGCTAGCTTTAAGCGTTCCGATTCCGAACTGAGACGCAATACTGCGGCATAAAGCAAGAGCACGGCAAACCTGCCAGCGTCGCGCACGATTTTGCGCATTCTTTGCGCACTTGGTCCGCGACTTGTTTGTACATTCTCCCCAGGTCTGTTTTTGGTTAAGCTAAATCCACTGGGGAATCCAGATCCGTCCTCGAGAGAGCCTTCAACTGGACCGCGATGGTTGTATTGGGCGCTCTTGGAGTTGGATTTGGCGCAAAGGCAATGCATATCGGCAAAAAGGGCAGGCCTGCCAAATCGAGTTGCGAACAGGTAGCACCTTCTTCAGAAGATGGACTCAAAGAAAAAAAGCACTCATGCCACCGTCGATTCATAGAACACCGCTAAACGTTGACACCGACATCAAGTTCAGTGAATTACATGGGAGTCAAGAAACATTGAGTTCTTGGTCGGAAAAGGAAGTTTCCAAAGCGACGATGGAAGGTAAGTTTCGCAAAGGATGACCATTCCCTCCGCTGGCTGCACATGCTAGCGGAGGGCAGTAGTGTTAAAATTCGATGCCAATTGAATTCAGCCGTGCAACGCCGATAGAACCTATATCCTGATTACTGTTCATGGTTCATGTGAGTCCCAAATGACACGATTTACAGTTAATCTCACGTTGTTGGTGCTTTGTATTATCGCCATACTATGGGTTTGGAATCGCGGGCCAGCAAAGTTACCCTCCGTGCCTCAAGCACCGGAAATACCAAGCTCATCAACCAATGAGCAGGTTGAGCGAGAAACTTTCTTCAAGAGCAATGTCGAACCAAGCATTTCCGCAGCCGACAAGCTAAATAACGAAGCGGCGGAGCGGTGCATTAGGCGTTTGAAGGATTCGTTCGACGGATATCAAACGGGAATCGGTCCGTTCTGCAAGGATGTAAACAGTTGGGGAACACGTTTGGGAGTAATTTCGCGCATGCCTGGCGACTGGTGGAACGAGAAGACGGAAGTAGCCACCTACGTTCAGGAAAAATTTGGTAAGCATTTGTTTACCGACAAGAAATTGAAGGAAGACATTCAGGGTGCGCTTGCACAATTTCGATTTGACGTTAACGCTAATCAGAATGAGTTAGTGATTAGTATTCGAGCGGCGATTTCCTCGCGAGATCTGCCAACTTTGCCCGACCTCGATTTCTCTCAGTTTGCATCGGATCTTACATCGACGCTTGGCGCCTATTCTGCTGAAACAGCGCGAAATTCTGTGGTAAACCTGTTGGTGACCGAGATTGCGTCCGGTGTTGGAGGAATGGTCGCCGAGCAGCTACTTGCTCAGCTCATTACTCGATTGAGCACGATGGCGGCAGCAAGCACAGCAACAGCGGGCGGCGCAACAGCGGGTGGAGCTGCCGCTGGTGGCGGAACTGGCGCGTTGGGTGGCCCGATTGGAGTCGCTGCCGGTTTTGTAGTCGGGCTCGCCGTTGGAGGCGTTATCGATTCGTGGATGTCTTCAAAGTTTGAAGCCCGAATGACGGCACAATTGAACCAATTGGTCGACGAGCTTTCCAAGCAAGTAATAACCGGCGACTCCAATCATCCAGGACTAAGTCAAGCGTTGCAGGAAACCTGCGAACTGCTTGAGAGAGCCTATGCAGAATCGTTGAGATCGCGAATCGTGGATGGAGTTAGAACATGAGAAATCAGCGACTTTCCGCTACGATTTTGGTGGTGGCGTGTGTCGTTGGGCAGCAAGTGCATGGTTCAACAGGCACGGTCATCGTGCATGCCATTGGTAGATTCTTGTTCAATCAAACGGGAAGACAAGCATCCGAACAGGCTGTCCGCAAACTAACGAAAGAAGTTGGGGAGGAACTTATTGAACGAACCGCCGCCAAGATTGTTCGAGAAGGTGGTGAAGAATCGCTTCAACGAGTAGGAAGGATGGTCGCAAGCCATGGTCCCGAAGTAGTTCGGGCGCTGGACAACGTCCCCAATCCAATTCCCGTTGTCAGAATGATGGACGAATTGCCGGTCGGCGAGATCGGAGCGGCGGCGGTACGTCTGAGCGCAGGCAGCGCGGGCAAAGAACTTGCGCAACTGAGTGGAAAACTAGGTACAAGCATATTACGAGCGGAGGCCAAACATCCAGGAATTGGCTTGGCGTTCTCACGAGCCTTGGGTAAAGAGGGAGCCGAATTGAGCTTGAGTTTGACGGGCGACCAAGCGATTCAGTTTGGACGTCACGTAAACGACATCGCGCAACTTCCGGGCGGCCAGCAATCGGCGTTGATTGGACTTATTTCTCAAAATGTCGACCGCTTTACAAGTTTCGTTGGTCGTTTCGTTGAAAAAAATCCGGGAAAAGTCCTGTTTACCGCCGCCGGAACAACTTTGATTTTGGCACAGCCTGAACGTTTCCTTGGCGGAGACGAAATTGTGTTTGATGCAGAAGGAAATCCAGTTGTGGTGACCAAGCCCGGAATCGTGGGGCGAGCTGGTAATGCAGTTTCAAACGTGATCTCCAGTCCAATACGACTCACGTTGAACCTAATAGGAATTGCATTAGTTGGAGCGGTATCCATTTTTCTAGGCATCAAGATTAGGGAAAGTCTTCCCAACAAGCGAGAATCAATCCAGGAACGCAGCAAAGATCACAATTTGACCTAGTTTGGATATATATATCAGCCCGCAATCTCCGTACCATATGACTTCGTGCATCGTACCGCTCTTTCTTCCAGCTAAGTTTTAAGTTCTAAGTTTAACCACTTCACTGCCCGTATACGGGTAACCCCGTAACCCGTTGCCTTGTATTTTTGTTGATAGGCTTTCAGAAAGATGCTACCATTAAGTCCGTTTAATTGTTCCATGATTTGGAGGCGCCGTTGAAAGCAAAGGAAATCTCCGAGAACATTGCCACGCGTATAGAGCATGGGCTTCACGAGAATGACTTACAGATTGCATCATATAAGCGTGTTGGAGTTTTTTTCAGTGCTGCGTCGACTATCTGTGCAATAATTGCAATATCGTCAAAGAGAGTAGTACCGATCGTTCCATTGATCGCGGCCGCTGCATCTGGACTTTGTTCGATAGTTGCATTCCGACTCGCTCGCGACGAACGCAAAAAGGTCAAGATGGATCAGGAGATGTTGAAAATACTTGGTACAATTAGTGATGAAAAGTTCGACCAACTCAAGAATTCACTAACCGGAACTGAGCGGGATGGCGATGTTGCCAGAGAGTGGGCAAAGACCATCGCACGCGAGTCCGCTCAGGTCCAATCTCAACTTTCCAGATGATTTGCAACTTATCGAGTCAACAGCTCAAAGCCGTAGCTGTTTCAAAACCGCATCGATGGTATCCCATGCGGATTGTAAATCACGATTTACAAAGTGCTTCGCGTTGTTGCAAAAATGCTTTGCAAAATCCTCGTGATCTTGATCCTTTTCGATTGGGCAGGAGAGTCTTTCTGCTACCAACTTTGCCAACGACTTGATTCCATGCTGGGAGACCATCACCGCATTGGAAAGGTGCGCTAACTTCGGATTGCTTTCTGCCAACTGCGAAGCGCAAGTGCTCACTGCGATGTATGCGACGTCAGCAATGTAGTCATCAAAATTCTTACTCTTGGCATATGCTTTTTGCGCCTGTTGCACTTGGTACTTAAACATTGCTGGATTCATTTGCTTTTCCTCAGTTCTTGGGACACGCTATTAAATGTGATCGGAGCACAACCACCGGCGGCTATGCTATCGAATTACGTAGTGAAGGATTGTACGACATGTACTTTTCAGTGTGCGCAAAAAATGCGCAAAATGCACTCGCTTCAAACTGATATCCGTTCCACGATATTCCTGGTTACAACACGCTGACGGCGATCGTAGAGGTTAGTGATTCGGGCATCCCGGTGCCCTAACAAGTGTTGTACGTCTTCGAGCGGCACGCCCTGGAGTAGAAGGTCCGTAGCGGTGCAGCTGCGGCAGGAGTGGGGAGATATCAGATTTGAAAGTCCGGTCTGGCTGGCGCGGCGTTTGAAGATGCGGCAAATGTCGATGCCGGAAATCGGATTTTCAGTAAGTCGGCCAGTGCGACCGAGTACTGTTCGAAATAATGGCGCATCTTTGTGCGCTTCGAGCAACTGAGCGATTGAAAGATAACTCAGCAACAACTGCTGTAAATCGTGGCGGATGGGAATAGACCTTTGTTTGCCGCCTTTTTCCTGGAAACGTAGGGACCATTGATTGCCTTCGTCAGCGATGTCTTTGATGCGCAGTTTGGCAACGGCGCCGGCGCGGGCGGCCGTGTAGATCAGAACGGCGATGATGCACTTGTCGCGAAGCCCGACGAGGTTGTCGGTATCGATTGAAGCGAGTAACCGTCTGGCCTGGTCAACGGTGATCTCAGGAGTTTTGCCTTCGATCACGGAGAATCGCTCGGTCTTCACGGACAATGCGGGATTCAAGATGATGACGTGGCGAAGAACAAGAACGTCCAGAAATCCACGAATGGCGGACATGTGCAGTTTTTTGGTTGGGATGCTGCCTGGATGCTGGTCGAAATACTGGCCGACCATGCCGGGAGTTATGGAAGGCAATTCGACTCCGCTGGATTCGACCCATTCGAGAAATCGTCGCACCGCAATGAGATAGGTGGCGCGCGTATTGGCGTTTCGGAGTTTTCCTACGAAATATTCCTCCCAAGCGAATCGCCCGTGTGCTCCATGAGCGGCGACTATGCCTGGAACGGACAAGGACGTAAATTGTTGCGAACTGCTGGCCGGCCCAGGATCATGAATTGCAGCAATAATCTGCGTTGACGATTCGACGGTTTCCTCGGAGGTCATAGG
>CAZVBC010000362.1:0-7369 GCA_964625155.1 uncultured Pirellulaceae bacterium | reverse complement strand
CGTAGCGCGCAGTCCTCCGCCCCCCTGGGACTCGTTCACTTCCGGGAGCTTTTTTTATTTTATCGATTCGCCAGCGTAGTATCGCAAACGCTGAGGCGGGAATCGACTGACTGAGCTTCGACATCGGCTCATTTCCGACCGAACTTCCATTTCGTGACATTAACGCTGGCTTATCGCGATCGACGGTATTTAGGCATGCTCAAAGAAACTGAGCCTCTGGGAAGTTCGTGGCTCAAGGCCGTCTAATAGCAAGTACAAACTACTTGCAATCAACTCGTCGAAGGCTACTTGCGAGGACGGTAGACGGGTGGAGAGTTGGTGAAAGCCGGCTATGTGGGTGACAGACCAGCAGACACTCGTTAGCACTTTCTTTTCGGCGTAATTTGATATGAGCACATCAATTTGCTATGCTCAACTCCATCTATATCCGACGGGCTCCGTGTCATTTCGGTAGGGCAATGGTCATGACGGCTTACACAAGCTCAGGTTGTACAGAATTCCGGCATTCGGCATTGGTCAACAGACGTGAGGTGCTGCGAATTGGCGGATTAATGGGATTAAGCTTACCTACGTTGTTACAACAACGCGCAAGTGGAGAAGCAGCATCACCTAAGTCGTTTAGTAGAGCCAAGCAGGCGATCGTTTTATACTTGCATGGCGGCCATCCACAACAAGAGACGTTTGATCCGAAGCCCAATGGTCCGGAGGAAGTGCGCGGGGAGTTTGGTATTACTGCCACTAGCATTCCTGGTGTGCATTTTTCTGACGTATTGCCAAAAACATCGCGACTTGCGCATCATTTGGCGATAGTGAGATCAATGTCGCACAAAAATGCCAATCACGTAACCGCCAGTTTGCCGGCGTTCTCAGGGCACACTCATCCGCCCGGAACCCCGGAAACCGATTTCCCACCCGCGTCGACTGATTTTCCACCGTTCGGTGCCGTCCTGAGTTCCCTGAATAATGCGACTTCTGGATTGCCGACATGGGTCCGCGTCGGTCCATTGATGCGACGAAATAACGGAACCGTTTTACATGGACAAGTGCCAGGATTTCTTGGCGCTTCACATGCCAGCTTTGATGTCGATCAAGAGCTAACGACGCAAAAGGTTCGCATTGAAGCGCTGCAGCAAGCTGATGATCTGACCGAAATCAGATTGACTGCTCGCAAAAACCTGCTCCAAGAATTTGACCAGACACGTCGACTGATGGAGCACTCCGCTGAGATTCGTGATTTGCGTTCACATTACCAGCGTGCGTTTTCATTATTGACGTCGGAGAAAACTAGAACTGCATTTGATTTGTCGGCAGAGAAGGAACAGACAAGAGCTAAATATGGCATGACTGAATTTGGTCAGCGCTGCCTTTTGGCGCGGCGTTTGGCGGAAGCTGGCGTCCCTATGATCAACGTCAGCTATTGCCACACACCCCAGGGCTCGTGGGATACACATGGGCGACACTTTCAACAAATGCGGGATTCTTTAGCTCCGACTTTCGATACGGCTTTTTCAGCTTTGGTCGAAGACTTAGCCGATCGTGGGATGTTGGAAGAGACCTTAGTATTTGTAAATGCGGAATTTGGACGTACTCCCAAAATCAATTCCAATGCCGGGCGCGACCATTGGCCATTTGTCTATTCGCTGGCATTAGCTGGAGCCGGTATTCGGCCCGGCACGGTATATGGGGCTAGCGATAATTCAGCGGCCTACCCGATCGATCGGCCACACGACCCAAAAGATATGGCGGCCACTATTTATCACTTACTGGGAGTCCATCCAGAAACAATATTACACGATCACGAGGAACGTCCACGTCCTTTAATCATCGGCAAGCCCATTGAAGGCATTTTAGTGTAAGCATTGTTGAGCCGATTGGTGGTTTTTATAAAGTCGCCGAGCGACGGTAAGCTAGGTGAATCGGAATATCCGAAACCTTGCTCAAGTCTTGCTGTGCGTCAGTTCTTATCTGTAGCTCGCTTTCGTGATTATTTAAAAGCACACCACATCTGTGCGATTTCGCTCTCTGCGCGCTCCTGAGGGAGTACTTTAACAGCGAACAGTGTGACCGTTTGCGCACTCTTGAGGGTGCTTCAATTTGCCTCAATGTAGTCAACGTGGCTGCTGAATTCGGTGAGTGCGGGTGGCAGGCGAGCGACGTTTAAAGTGTGCCGGGCGGCTTGCGTCATTCCTCGCAAATCAAATAACGGAAGGTCGCGAGCATTCGACTGCGTTGGAAAAAACATATCTTACGATCGGCTAAGTTCAGAATAAGCGAACTGGATTGCAAGTGAGCGAAAAGAGCTAACTGGCTGAATTCAACATTCGAGCGTTCAGCGATGCGGCACGGAGGTTGCTGAGAGCACACTGCTAAGGATCGGGATGATGTACGTCTCGGCGTGACGAAGTGGAATCGAAGTTGGGAAAGCGCAGTGATGGTAAACGCGGCGACCGGCGCGGCGGGTGGTTTGGAGCAAACAGGGCCAGCAAACTCAACCGAAACGTTCATCGAAGAATTTAAATACAATGATTCAATTGTCCGCATGTTCACAGTGGCCACGATCCTTTGGGGCGTGGTTGCATTTTTGGCGGGATTGTTTATCGCAATACAGCTCGTCATTCCTTGGCTGCGCGAATTGCTGAATATGCCGACTGCATTTCGCAGTTTGGATCAGCCGTTTCTCTCGTTTGGCCGCATTCGGCCACTACATACAAACGCAGCAATTTTTGCGTTTGCGGGCAATGCAGTTTTTGCGGCGGTTTACTATTCGACGCAGAGATTGTGCAAGGCGCGCATGTGGAGTGACATTGCGGGAATCGTGCACTTTTGGGGATGGCAAGCGATCATCGTGTGTGCGGCTCTGACGCTTCCGTTGGGGATTACACAGAGCAAAGAGTACGCCGAACTCGAATGGCCAATTGATATCTTAATTGCCGTAGTATGGGTGATCTTTGGGCTCAATTTTGTGATGACATTAGTCAAGCGCCGCGAACGCCATATGTATGTCGCCTTGTGGTTTTACATAGCGACAATTGTCACCGTAGCAGTGCTACACATTTTTAACAACTTGGTGATTCCCGTCGAGTTCCTCAAGAGTTATCCCATATATGCTGGCGTGCAAGATGCGTTTATGCAGTGGTGGTATGGGCACAATGCAGTGGCGTTTTTTCTGACGACACCGTTTCTCGGGCTCATGTATTATTTCTTGCCTAAGGCTGCAGACCGTCCGGTGTTTTCTTACAAGTTGAGCATTATTCACTTTTGGTCTCTGGTGTTCATCTACATCTGGGCTGGTCCGCATCATTTGCATTACACGGCCTTGCCAGATTGGGCATCGACTCTTGGGATGCTGTTCAGTGTGATGTTGTGGATGCCAAGTTGGGGTGGCATGATCAACGGCTTGCTGACTCTACGAGGTGCCTGGAGCAAAGTTGCTGCGGATCCAGTGCTCAAGTTTTTTGTAGTGGGCATCACGTTCTATGGCATGAGCACTTTTGAAGGTCCGCTGCTGAGTGTCAAAAGTATCAATGCCTTATCGCACTATACCGACTGGACGATTGCGCACGTCCATGGAGGTGCGCTGGGTTGGAACGGCTTTATGACCTTTGGGATGATCTACTGGTTATTGCCGAGGCTATACCAGACAAAGCTGTATAGCGTCAAGTTAGCCACGTGGCATTTCTGGTTGGGCACGATCGGCATCTTGTTATACATCTTGCCTATCTATGTAGCGGGACTAACACAGGGATTGATGTGGCGAGCACTGACCGAAACGGGCCAATTGATGCATCCTGATTTCTTGGAAACGGTTCGTGCACTGATGCCCTTGTATGCCATTCGTGTGGTGGCCGGTCTATTGTTTATCGTTGGCATGTTGTTGATGGTTTATAACTTCGCCATGACCTGGAGGTCAGCTCCTGTCAAGTACGAAGAACCGATAGTACGGGCACCACGATTGGCGCCGACCTACGTTGACGAACCGCTGCCAAGGTCTCAATTGGTAGCCGTTTTGGAATCAGGTAAACGCATTGATGAATTGGCAATGATGGCTTGGCACCGACGTTGGGAGAGGTTTCCCATCAAGTTCACGGTGTTTGTTGTGATTTCAGTGGTGGTGGCGTCCTTGTTTGAAGTGATTCCCACATTCCTGATTCGTGCGAATATCGCCACGGTACCCAAGGACTCGCCCATCAAGCCCTATACACCACTTGAATTGGCCGGTCGAGATATCTACATCTCCGAAGGCTGTTACAACTGTCATTCACAAATGATTCGACCTCTTGTGGCTGAGACAATGCGCTATGGCGAATATTCCAAACCGCAAGAATTTGTCTACGATCATCCTTTTCAATGGGGTTCACGACGCATCGGGCCAGACCTGGCGCGCGAAGGAGGTCGACAGTCGAGCATTTGGCATTACCAGCATCTGCTGGCTCCCGATGTTTCCGTTGTTGGCTCGATCATGCCACCCTATGTACATCTTTTCTCAAAGGACAATTTGCTGAACTTCAACGGGATTCCACCGCGAGTACGGGCAGCATATTTGCTTGGGGCTCCCTATGGCGAAGAACTCGACAACAGTATCGAGCTGGCCAAAGCGCAAGCGCGCAAGATCGCGGTTGATATCACTACTGCGGGAGGTCCGATCGGATTGGATGAAACCAAAGGTGTAGCATTGATCGCGTACCTCCAGCGTTTGGGGACCGATCTTTTCCGCACACCTGCACCTGCTCCCACATCGACTCCCGAAGCGCCCAAGACCACCGATACCCCCAAGACCACGGCCGCAATCGAGAGCACTGACGAGCGTCCTTCCGCTCGACAAATCGTCACTACGGATTTGGCTGAGTCCAAAAATAAACTTCCGGTTTCGTCCGTGACGGACAGTCAAACTGCGAGTGTGTCAAATAAGGTCACGTCGCAGCAGCACGCAGTCACGTCAAAGTTACCAGCCATCATCTACACTCCAGTCGGAGGCATGCCATGATTCGCGACGTATTGGGAAGTTTGGACTATTCGTTGTGTGCAGAAATTTCATTAGTCTTGTTCTTAATGGTTTTTATCGCAGTCAGCCTGCGTACCTTGATGACCAACCGGCACTCCACCAGTGCGTGTGCCGAGTTACCTCTGCAAGACAACTGGGAGATGTCGCGAGATGCAAAATAATTTGAACCAGAGTGGTACGGCACAGATGGGGCACGCTGGCTCCGTCGGGTCCAGTGATGGGATATCTGGTCACGTATACGATGGAATTCGTGAATACGACAATCCGTTGCCGGGTTGGTGGAAATGGTTATTCATTGGCACATTTGCGTTCAGTGTGTTGTACTGGATGTTCTTTCATACTGGAGCGCCAGGGCGCACGCGGGCTGAGGCCTACGATCGAGACGTGGCTGAGAACATGAAGTTGCGGTTCAGTGAGATTGGGACACTTGCATTGGACCGATCCACGTTGCTTAAGTATATGAAAGATCCAAAGTGGGTCGCGTTCGGCAAAGTTGTCTTCAAGACCCATTGTGTTTCGTGCCATGGAGCCAATGCAGGAGGTGTTAGTGGTCCAAACCTCTGCGATGACTATTGGAAGAATGTCAAGAAAGTTGAAGACATTATCAAGGTGATTGCCGAAGGGGCTGCCAACGGTAATATGCCAGCTTGGCGTAATCGACTTCATCAGAACGAAGTGCTGCTTCTGAGTGCATACATTGCTTCACTGCGAGGATCCGCTCCGCCCCCGGGCGCCAAGCCCCAAGAGGGAAATCACATAGCGGACCCCTGGGAGTAAAAGACCTGCTGATTTTCGCCGAAGAATCTCTGTGTCAAAATGCTATGAACGAAGCACTGTTACAGCCCGAAGAACACGTCTTATCAACACTGGAACGAGACGGATCACGGCGCTGGTTATACCCGAAGCTTTCGAAGGGCAGATACTGGGCAGCCCGACGAGCATTGGCTTATGTGTTGATCGCCATCTTTTCGATTGTACCTCACATACGCGTCAACGGCGCACCAGCCATTCTGTTAGATATAACTCGCCGCAAGTTTTACATTTTCGGGTTGAAGTTCTTGCCATCGGATACGCTACTTTTGGCGCTGTTCATGGTCAGCGTTTTCGTGTTGATCTTTCTAATGACAGCGATGTTTGGACGCGTATTTTGTGGCTGGGCGTGTCCGCAAACTGTGTATATGGAGTTCTTGTTTCGACCGATCGATCGACTATTTGAAGGTACAACCGGCAAAGGTGGCCAGCCTAAGCAGAAGTTGACTGGTTGGCGCTATGCGCTGCGAGCACTGATTTACTTAGTGCTGGTGATGTTCTTGACTCACACTTTGCTGGCTTACTTTGTAGGTGTTGAGGCACTCAAAGAGTGGTTATTGGGCAGCCCGTTTGAACATCCCATTGCTTTCTTAGTAATGGCGGTAACCACTGGTCTGTTGTTATTTCATTGGCTGTTTTTTCGAGAGCAGCTTTGCATGATTGCGTGTCCGTACGGCCGCTTTCAATCTGTAATGCTCGACCGTCGATCGATGATTGTGGCCTATGACCGACGACGGGGCGAGCCACGTGGTAAAGGCAAACGTCGTGGTAGTGCGCATGATTTGAGCGATCGCATTTTAGGCGATTGCGTCGATTGTCATCAATGCGTGGCTGTGTGCCCAACAGGCATTGACATTCGCAATGGATTGCAAATGGAATGTGTTAACTGCACTCAATGTATGGATGTCTGTGATGGTGTAATGCAAAAAGTTGGGTTACCAACTGGTTTGATTCGCTATGCCAGCCAAGATGAAATCGATGGTCATCGCGCTCGTGGGGTACGTCCGCGCCTAATTCTTTATCCCTTGGTTTTGATGGTCATTGTAAGTGCATTTATCGTTGTCCTGGTAAATCGCCAAACATTTGATGCCTTAATCTTGCGCAATTTTGGTGCACCATTTGTCGTCGGTGCTGACAACGTGGTCACCAACACAATGCGTTTGAAACTGACCAATCGCAGTGAAAAACCGGCAGAGTACCAATTGAAAATCGTGCAGCCTGAGGGAATCCAAGCCACGTTTCTTGAGGGCGACGCGATGCGTTTGGATGCTGAACAGAATCATACGTTTCCCATCGCGTTCGCAATTCCCCGGGAGAAAATTCAGGGGCCTCTACGAGTATCACTGGAAGTTGCCGACAACTTGGGTGGAAAACGAAACATCTACTTTACCATGCTTGGACCAGCACAATGAAAAGTCTCGCGACCGACCATGATTCGAGAAATCGCATCGAGCGGAACGCTCAGTTCCGCTGGTTCGCCATCATCTTTACGATTTTAGGCTTGAATATAGGGCTGGCAATTTTCGCGATTTTCCTCGCAGTCGGTGACCCAGGTTT
>CAZVBC010000361.1:0-7372 GCA_964625155.1 uncultured Pirellulaceae bacterium | reverse complement strand
TAGCCCGGATTATTCATGAATGGAATCGATTGGGTTTGTGAGTTGCGAGCGGGGAAGGTTTTGTGAGCTTGAGCAGCGTCTTTTGTCGGCGAGAGGACACCGCCCCCTTTCCCCCAGCAGTTTGCAAACTTTTGGGGTGTGAGGTTTTTCGGAGCCTTGTGGGGCTAGCCGGTCAATTGGGGCGGCGCGAATTTCGCCACGGCTTCGCTGACGGCCTTGAGAAAGTTGGCGAATGGCCAACTGCTGGAGATCAGCACGCGGATGCGGCGGGTGCTGACCACGATGCGAGCGGCTACTTTGATCAAACGCGTGCGCCAGGTGCAGGCGTGGCCTTCGCCCAGCGGGTCTTCTTTGCGGCGATGGTTGTGGTAATGTCGCTTTTCATCTGACGATTGAGCTTCCAGCGGTATGTCCGCTGGGCGAGGTTCGGGCGGCCGAGCGGTGATGGTCCGCATCATGACCAGCAAATTAGCTGATAAGACATGCATCATCACGCGAAAGACGTTGGCCATGTAACGATGATCGCTGAGCCGATCGGCCTTCAATTCGCACTTCAATTCCTTGTGGCGATTTTCGCTTTCGCCCCGATCAGCATACTCGTCATACGCTCCGTTCGGAAAATGCGCCACGCCAGACCGATTCGTCACCACGGCTCGGCGGTTGGTTCCCTGTGCGTTGACTTCGCACTTCACGACCACGTGTCGCTTCGCAGGCCAGGACTGTGCCTGATATTCCAACAACACAAATCGTCGCTGAGGCATATGAGTGGCCTCGAACTCCGCCACAGCCAACTGCAGGGTCTCGTCGCTCAGTCGTTGAATGCGTGGATTCATCGCATAACCGATGCTGTACGTCACCCCGGGCAGCGCCTCGAGCGCCTCGTACATCCGTGGCGTGGCGAAACCCGTGTCGCCTCGCACGTGCACCTGAATGTCGGGAAAGCGTGCTCGCAACTTGCTGATCACGCGCGTCACGTCGTCTTCAGCTCCCGTGCTGGCATGCGCCGACCCAAACAGCAGCACCGGCAGCACGACCAAGTCGTTCTCAGCACAAGTAATCGCGCGTACCAAATACTGATACTGATTGTAGTAACCGTGAAAAAACGTCAGTTGCTGAGCCCCATGCGTCGGATCGTCAAAGGTATCGATGTCCAGTGTCAGCCGATTGGTGTCCGCCGGCAACGACTCGACAAAACGGTCGATAAACCATTCTTCCAGCCTTAACAGATCGCCCACCGAGACCGCGTTTTCCAAGCGTGAAATCGTTGGCTGACTGGCCAGCATGTCAGGGCTGTCCGGCAAGACACCAGCCATCAACTTGAACACCGGATCGGACCTCAGACTATCGTGATCGTTCTGATCTTCGTAACCAGCCAAGATCCCGAATACTCGCTGCCGAACAATGCTCTGCACCGAATGCCTGCAACCGCTGCGCGAATCGCTGATGCAACCCGAGAAGCCCGCAATCCACCCCAGTTTCTCATCCAGTTGCCCAAAGGCCAGCAGCCCCGCATCGGTCGTCAAGTTCTCATCCACTCGTTCAACTTCGATCGGCCGACCTTCCCAAAACCCGAACGCAAATTGCTGCGCAGACTGTAAACTCATCCTTGGCCTCCTTGTTTCGTCGAAAGTCTTTGTTCGTTAAACACTTAGACGCAACAGAGGCCCACTTAGTTCTCCAAGTCATGAATAATCCGGGCTAGGCATCGCGAAAACAACGTCCTCACAGTTGCTGCGCCTCGCTGGCAAGTAAATCTAGTAAACTGGCCAGAATCTTGCCGTCTGGTCAGGCTCCTGCAATGCGGCTACGCTATGACTTTTCTTTTGACATCATTTGCCCATTTATCGAAAACTGTTTTCGGCGCATGATAGATCTCGCAACTGAAATTAAGAAACTGTCAGTCATTTGTTATCCCCATCCGACTTTGCGTCATGTCGCCAAACCAGTTCGCATGGTTGATGCGGAACTGCGCAGCATTATCGCTCGCATGTTTGAGTTGATGTATGAACATCGCGGTGTCGGGTTGGCAGCAACTCAAGTCGATATACCGCTCCGTTTTTTTGTGTATAACCCTACCGGCAAACAGGGCGAAGGACGCGAGCAAGTGTTCATCAATCCTGTGATTAGTCGCCCGCGTGGACATGAAGAATCCGAAGAAGGATGCCTTAGTTTGCCGGGTATCTACGGCAATGTCGTCCGTTCGAAGACCATACGCGTCAACGCGTATGAGTTGTCGGGCATGGAGATTAACCAAGAGTTTACTGGTTTCGAGGCTCGTATTATTCAACACGAAACGGATCATCTCAACGGCACGTTGTTTATCGACCGCATGATTGAAGGGTCCCTGAACGAACTTGAGGAGGATATTTCAGCATTGGTCACCGATTTTGAGTCGCGCCAGCGAACTGGAGCCATCCCCGCAAGCGAGGCGATATTGGATCGTCTGTCAAAGTTCGAGAGCCGATACTGCTGAGCTGGGGGTGTCGCGCGGGTCTCTATCGCATTATGGTTCGTGGCGGCAAATTGAATGCGATATCCGCAAGCGTTGATATTCGCAAGCGTTTCTTTGCGGCGCTGAATCCGCCGACCTACAGAAATGGCGTCTCGGAGCGGAGGCAGTAGAAAGGGCTGGTAATGAAACTGGTGATCATGGGAACTGGACCGTTCGCTGTTCCAAGCGCTGAAAAACTGCGACAACTTGGACATGCGATTGAATTGGTTGTGACGCGTCCTGTGATCGATACAGCCGGCAAACGTCCGCCCGCACCTGTATTGGATTGGGCCAAGTCTCATCAATTTGTGGTCTTTCAGCCGGCCAGTATTAATGATCCGACAAGTATCGAAACGTTAACGGGAATCAACGCAGATCTATTCTTTGTCTGCGATTATGGCCAAATACTTTCAAGCGATTGTCTGGCCAGTTCTCGAATGGGAGGCATCAATTTGCATGGTTCGCTTTTGCCCAGGCATCGAGGAGCTGCGCCGGTGCAGTGGTCGATTCTGGCGGGCGATCATACGACGGGTGTCAGTGTCATTCACATGTCTCCCAAGCTCGACAGCGGGCCCGTCTTGGCAAGTGCGGAAACAACGATTCTGACTGACGAGAATGCGGCAGAATTAGAACCTCGATTGGCCGAACTTGGAATCTTGGCTACCTGTGATGCGATCGAGAAACTCAGTCGGTGGGATGGATCGGAGACGTTGGGAACTCCTCAAGACGCAAGGTTGGCGACTAAGGCACCGAGGTTTTCCAGAGCGGATGGACAAGTGGATTTTCGATTACCTGCCGAATTTCTGGTAAGGATGGTGCGTGCTTTTCAACCTTGGCCGGGAGCCTTCGCCGATTTGCAATTCCCCAATGGCAAGTCCTCTCGTATTCATTTCCGTTCGGCAAGATGCGTAAGTGGTGCGCCAAATCTGGCGGTTCGAGAACTTGGAACTACTTGGGCAATTTCCGTCGAGCACTTGCCGGGCTCTTGGCCAAGTCACTGGCAACGTCTCTTGGCGGTTCAGTGTTCCGACGGCCTTTTGGTAATCAACCGGCTGCAACCCGCTGGTAAACGTGAAATGTCGGCGGATGAGTTCCTGCGAGGCCACCAAAACTTGGATTCCTGTTTTTTTTCTATGCCAGAAATCCCCAGTCGCTTTACGGCTCAGTTTGGCATACATTCTTGAGAATTGGTCAAGGTTGCGATTGAATTCATTTTGGGCGATGCGTTTGAACGCTATCGCTTAACAAGACACGCGTTGAAAAGTTCGTTTCTACCGCTCGGCTAAAAGAAATCCTACGGAGCCTGTTGCGATGTGCCGATTTGCTGTTTTCGCGATTCTCGTTCTTTCCCATTTACCTTGGTGCATTGGTCAAGAGTCGGCAAATGGTCTCGTAAGTGGTCTCTCCGCGCCTCAATGGAAGGCAGGTGCCGCTTCGATCAAGATCACTCCCGATCGACGCATGGGGATGGCCGGATATGCTGGACGAAAAGAACCTGCGGAAGGAACTGAACAAGAGCTGTACGCCAAGTCTTTAGCGATTGAGGACGGACGAGGGACGCGAGTTGTGTTTGTCACATTGGACTTGATCGGCGTGCTAGATCGCTTGCGTCAAAGCGTGGCGCGGCAATTACTGGAAAAGTTCCAATTGCCTGAGCATTGCTTGGTGATGAACGCGTCGCATACGCACTGTGGCCCAGCCTATGGCAACGACGATGTTCGAGATTATTTCGCCAGCTTGGAGGCAAAGATTGTCGCGGTTGCTTCGCAGGCAATAGAAAAAATGGAGCCAGCCTCATTGTCCTATTCGTCAGCACGATGTGGGTTTGCCATGAATCGGCGGACACCTTCGACGGAAGGCTTCCGCAACCATCCAAATCCAGATGGCCCTGTCGACCATAGTGTACCTGTTTTGCGAGTGGACAACGCCAAAGGGGAACTGCGAGCTGTTTTGTTTGGATACGCATGCCACAACACGACGATGGGATTTCTGAAGTGGCTGGGCGATTACGCGGGATACGCACAGGAGTATTTCGAACAAGATCATCCCGGAGTTACCGCTTTGTTCATGATGGGTTGTGGAGCTGACCAGAACCCGTATCCGCGCAGTCAGTTACATTATGCTCAAAAACACGGTAGAGCATTGGCAACTGCGGTCGAAGCGGCGCTCGAGATTGGGCAGGCGGTGCCGAGGCATCAAACCCAGCTCACTGGGCCGTTGAAATGTGGATTGGAACGAGTCAATTTACAGTTTGCGACACCGGGACGAGAGGATCTGGCCTATCCCGTCCAAGTCCTGCGCATCGGAAATCATTTGTTAATGTTGACACTGGGCAGCGAAGTTGTCATCGATTATGCGTTACGTTTGAAGCAGGAATTGGGTGCCAAAGGTTTCCCAGAAGTTTGGGTCGCCGGATACTCAAATATCTATGACGGATATATTCCCAGTCGCCGAGTTTTGCTGGAGGGAGGCTACGAAGCTCAAAGTCGCCCATGGAGGCCAAATCTGGAAGAACTTATCGTCAGCAAAGTACATGAACTGGTCGACAAAGTTAGCCCTGAAACGATGTTCGTCGCGAGACCGCTTACCGAGCCGCAAAGCTTTACTAGCGGAGTGGAAGGGCCGGCTTGTGATGCAGCAGGCAATTTGTACGCTGTGAATTTTGCCAAGCAGCAAACGATCGGCAAAGTTACACCGAATGGGCTAGCATCGATATTTGTGGAGCTGCCGAACAAGAGTACGGGCAACGGGATCTGCTTTGATAGTCACGGAAAGATGTTCGTCGCAGATTACGTTGAGCATAATATCCTGGAAGTTGACCCTGCTTCCAAGAAAATCAGGGTGCTGGCACACAACGCTGCGATGCACCAGCCCAATGACCTGGCCATTACCACCGACGGAACGATTTATGCCAGCGATCCAAACTGGGGCATGAGTACTGGCCAGGTTTGGCGCATCAGCCGCGATGGGAAGAGTGAATTGGTTGCCAAGGATATGGGCACAACTAACGGAATCGAGGTCAGCCCCGATGGCCGGACGTTATATGTAAATGAGTCGGTGCAACGCAACATTTGGGCATTCGATATCAACCCAGACCAGTCGCTTGCCAATAAGCGACTGCTGAAGAAGTTTGACGACTTTGGTTTTGACGGAATGCGCTGCGACGTCGACGGCAACCTTTACGTAACTCGCCACGGTAAGGGAACTGTGGTGAAATTGTCGCCTCGCGGTGAAGTCATGAAAGAAATCGACGTGCTGGGAACAAGTCCAACCAACATCTGCTTTGGAGGTCCCGACGGCAGGACGGCTTATGTCACCGAAGCTGCTCAACAGCGCATTGTGCTGTTTCGAGTGGATCGCCCCGGCCACGCTTGGCTACGTCTGCACGGCATTTCACATTAGCGGGACATGTGACACAACTAGGTCTATATTTTGGTTTGCCAAATTTGTCGACATTAAGAATTCAGAGGGAATCTGGAGTGTCCATGCAACAGCAAATCGGCTTATTACTCCTCGTGTTCCTTTGGGGGTGTTCGCCCAAAGTACCTTTGTACCCGGTCAAGGGCACCGTTACTTACCAGGGTAAGTCGCTCACTACTGGTGTAGTAGCATTTCACCACTCGGACGGCGTTTCTCCAATTGCGAAGGGAGATATTCAAGCGGATGGGCACTTCTCCCTGCAGACGTTCCAGCCTGGCGACGGTGCTGTGGCAGGAGAATACTCGGTCACAGTATCGTCGATGATTCCAGGACATGGAATTGAAGGACAGGATGCTGATTATCGACCACCCAAACCGCTCGTGCCGATAAAATATATGCGCCTTTTAGAGACGCCTCTTAAAGCCAAAGTCGAAGAGAAAGAGAATTCCATAACCTTGTTATTAGCTCCGTAAATTTAAGGAATGATCGCGTGCTTCACTACAAACCTATTGCGCGTGCAAACGCATTTACGTTGGTTGAGTTGCTGGTAGTCATTGCGATCATCGGGGTATTGGTTGGTTTGTTGTTACCAGCCGTCCAGGCCGCTCGCGAAGCCGCACGTCGGATGCAGTGCACGAATAACCTGAAGCAATTAGGGCTAGCCATGCACAACTATCACGATGCAATGAAAGTGTTCCCATCGGGCGCGATAGGAGATGGAAATCCCAATTTAACTGCACTAGTCAATGCCATTAACGGTTTGGCACTCACACTCCCTTTTTACGAACAGGAAGCCTTGCATCGACTTTGGGATTTTGGAGTCAATCACAACCACAACAATAATCGAGTGGCATCAGCCACTACGTTACCCATGATGCGCTGCCCTTCGGGGATCAGTCGCGATAAGACAAGGAATGGCTTGTATGCAGTAACCGATTACGCACTGTCCGCAGGAACGGGTAACGTCAACTCTTATGACGCTCGCGACCATAAGGGCATGTTCAATATCAATACAAGATTTTCATTTAGGGATATGCCCGATGGTTCCTCCAGCACCATTCTTGCGGGCGACAAGTATGTATCCCACATCAACAATACGGTCCGAGATCAAACGGACAGTACGGGTTGGCGATGGGGTTTTCATTCGACAAGAAATATGGTCTCACCCATGAACGCCATGCCATTAAGCCCTTGGGGAAATCTCGATGTTACTTTCGGAAGCTACCATACAGGTGGAGCCAATTTTGTGCTCGGAGATGGCAGCGTCCACTTTATCTCTCAGACAATCAATCTGCGAACCTACCAATGGTTAGGCGACCGCGCAGATGGGCAAGTTGCGGAACTCCCTTAGAATCAGAGTCGATCTTTTAGTTGGACAGCGCCACTAGCGAGTAATGTCGGTGTTGGATGTGTTGGATCGACTAACGTGTTCCAGCAAAAATCGTCTAACCGCTTGACCAT
>CAZVBC010000360.1:0-7388 GCA_964625155.1 uncultured Pirellulaceae bacterium | reverse complement strand
TCAATAACCAGGTGCACGAGAACCAAGTGCACGAGAATCAGGTGCACGAGGCAAGTTCATTCTATGATCTTTCAAGACAAATGACTAATGCGCCAATCCGATGCACCTGATTATTGAGCAGTTACGAGCCAGTTGCCTCTGCCGTCGGTTCAATCCATTACAATGACAGCAGTAGTACCTAAGCGAGAACATCGTCATGGAAGCATCAGTACAAGGATGAGTTAAAAAACGCACGCACATAGTTCGTACTGTGCCGCACTGTAATGTGAAGAACTTGACGCCTTTGGCAATAAAGTCTTTTCAATAGCAGAGAGGATCTTATGTTAGTATTACCTCAGGGTGCAATGAAAGTGGCGAGACAGTTCGCGAGAGCCGTGATCAAGAGACGCTGGATGGAGTTGTCACCCCTTTTTGCTGCTAGCGCTGTTGCGGCAAACACACCCGAATCGCTTGAGGCGGCCTTTGGATGGGCTCATCTCGGGCCAAGGCTCAGGCAAATGCATATTGACATGACCGGAGAACCTGAGGATCTCGTTCCGGAACTTGACCCACCCCGTCGATTCGAAGTTTTCGAAGTCGGCAACGACTATCGTGGCGAACCGCTTCGACAGCCGCCTGCAGGCCACGACCCTTCGATACCGGTCGGTTGGGTACAAGTGGATTTCCTGCCTAGTGAAGATTCGGGTTTCGATCAGTGCTATAACTGCTTGTTAGCATTCATTGATGAAGCAGGGCCACGGATTACGACGTACGTCATCGAGTCAGCAACGGAGTAGTTTTCAACTTATTTGGCTCCGAATTCCAGCGATCCTGACGTACTGGAGAACATACTAACGTCAAAACGAAACGGACCTCGAATACTTCCGAGGCCCGTTGGAAAAATCTTCGATCGACTTACGTTTAGTAACGATAGTGCTCAGGCTTGTACGGACCTTCAACGGGCACACCTAGATAATCGGCTTGCTCTTTGCTCAACTGGGTCAACTTAACGCCCAGCTTACCCAGATGGAGTCGAGCGACTTCCTCGTCGAGCTTCTTGGGCAATACGTAGACTTTCCTCGCATATTTACCTGAATCCCTTTCGAGCCACAATTCCAATTGGGCGAGCATCTGGTTCGTAAAACTGCTGCTCATCACAAAACTTGGATGGCCTGTTGCACAGCCAAGGTTTAATAGGCGTCCCTCCGCCAAAATTAACACACCTCGACCAGTCTCCTTGAAGCGAAAGAGGTCATATTGCGGTTTGATATTGGTGCGATCGACGCTTCCTGACTTTTCACATTTGTACAATCCAGCCATATCGATTTCGTTATCGAAATGGCCAATGTTGCCGATCAACGCGCGATCCTTCATGCGTTTCATGTGATCGACAGTAATAATGTTCTTGTTGCCTGTCGCCGTGACGAAGATATCAGCGTGCTCGACCACATCTTCGAGTACCTTGACTTCGTACCCTTCCATAACAGCCTGCAGGGCACAAATCGGATCGATTTCGGTCACGATAACTCGGCAACCTTGCCCCCGCAAGGATTGGCAGCATCCTTTGCCTACTTCCCCGAAACCACACACGACTGCGACTTTTCCTCCGAGCATGACATCGCTCGCTCGGTTGAGCCCATCAACCAACGAATGGCGACAGCCATAATTATTGTCGAACTTCGATTTGGTCACCGAGTCATTGACATTGATTGCAGGGAACAGCAATTCACCTTTGCGTTCCATTTCGTATAACCGTGCCACGCCCGTAGTGGTTTCTTCACTGACTCCTCGAATGGACTTGGCCATCTTGGTCCACTTGCCAGGGTTCAGCTTAATCTCACTGCGCAGAAGTTCGAGAATTACGCCCCATTCTTCAGGTTCCGACTCTGCATTGAACGCCGGAACTTTACCAGCCGCTTCATACTCGACTCCCTTGTGGATCAACAGGGTTGCATCTCCACCATCGTCGACGATCATATCTGGCCCAGAACCGTCTGGCCAAACCAGCGCTTCATTGGTGCACCACCAATACTCTGGTAATGTCTCACCTTTCCAGGCGAACACGATTGCACCTTTGGGATTGTCCAGCGATCCGCCACGGCCCACGACAACGGCACCTGCCGCAGAATCTTGCGTTGAGAAGATATTGCAGCTTACCCAGCGAACATCAGCGCCTAAGTCCATCAGTGTCTCAATCAGTACAGCGGTCTGCACAGTCATATGCAGTGAACCCATGACTTTCACACCTGCCAAGGGCTTTGACTTCGAATGTCGGGCGCGAATAGACATCAGTCCAGGCATCTCGTCTTCAGCCAACATAATCTCTTTTCGTCCGAGGTCGACCAATTCCTGAGCTTCGGAACGTTTCCCTGCGGCCAATAAATCAAAGGCTTTGACTTTGAATTTCATCCGCTCCTGCGAATTTTTCTCGGACTTAACTGGCTTTGGACTTGCAACTACACTCATTATTTCTCTCCTTGCTAAGCAAAATTCAAACTAATTACTATGATCGATCATTCAGTATCCAAGGTTGCCAAGCATCACGGAACGATCATACTTACCCGCTGCAACGCAGGCTCGTTTTTCGCGCACCGTTAGTTGTTGGCAATTCAACTAGTCTCGGTTCCTTCTAATCGCTTTCGCAGCAAACAAAGCTGGTCCCTTGGCGCTCGGGTCGGCAGGCAAAACTTGAAAGCTCGCTAATTCCAACCCAACACTTTCGCACCAACCTTGCAATTCTGCTCGGTCTGTACCCAACCTCAAATGCCCCATCTCGAACTTGTACGCTTGCCGATCGTGAGGCAACAAATCGATCAGCATCAGCGAGGCATTTGCCTTTAACACTCGAGCCGCATCCGCTAAGACTGCTTGAGGACTAGTAAGATACGGCAATACAAGTACCAACCAAGCTGCATCCAAGACTCCATCACCAATTGGCATATCATGCAACTCGGCCCGCTCTAATCGTACGTTTGAAAGGCCACTCAAACGTGCTCGAGCTAACTCCAACATGGCTGCCGAATTATCAATGGCGTACGCTTGTTTAACAAACGGACTGAGCAGGTGTGCCAGCGGCGCTGAACCGCAACCTAATTCACCAATTTCCCATGTCGGAGGCAACGCCGTGGCGAGCGCGTAGGCATCTATCCTTTGGCCGAACAACTCCGTGCGCATTCGGTCCCATTGTTCAGCCGCAGTCGAAAAGAATTGTTCACTGCGAGATTTACGTTGGGCCACAATCTGACGCATGCGGCTCAGGTCGTACTCCATCGTATCGCTCAACCCTTGCCCATAAACCCATTCCCAAAGCGCCCGGCGAGCAGTTGACCAGACCTCCTTGTCCGTGCGATATAAGTGAATCGTTCCGTCTTTACGACTAGCAACCCACTGGTCGTCTGCCAAGACCTTTAAGTGGCGACTTACCGTACTTTGTGGAAGCTGCATCGCTGAGCACAATTCACTGACCGATACTTCCTCAACATCCAGTAACCGAAGTAAACGAACACGCGTCGTGTCCGCCAAAGTCTGTAACCAATCGAGTGACCCTAATGCCGCCACCATCAATTCACCTTATATCCTAACATCCGGATGATCAATTATTCCGCGTTGTGCGGGATTGTCAAGTAAACACACGGAAAATTCATGGTTTTTGCGGACTTCGTTTCGGCCAGCATTTGGCCTCCACGAAAGAACGGCGTCTTGCTGTATATTGCTCCTGTAACTTTTGTCATTGATCCAATTCGGCGGCCCTAAGTTACATCAACTATGAAAACCGTTGATTATCTCAACCCACAAATCCCGGCAGGCATTTCATCTGTGCCTATTCCGATCGTTGAGGCGACGCAAGAGTCGCTTCGAGGTTATGGCCTGTTGTTTGATGATCCTGCACAGGTGCACATCGAGATTGTGCGCTGGCCAGCACAAGGTTGGCGGCCGGTCGATTTGGACAGCGGCGATGAAGCGGGCGTCAAAGAGGGGATTTTTCGAAGCGAATGGTGTGGTGACGTATTATACGGGCACAACGAGGCAGTGGGTGGCCATTACGTACTTGGTTATGGCTGTGCTCCACATGCCGCTCGCGAGGATCATGCTCGGGATCCTCAGCAGGTATTGCTATGGCACGCCAATTACCATCCAGATGGAGGCCAGATGTTCTTTCCCTTGGAGCGTCGACCATTTGTCGTTCCCCTAGCGTTGCCGGGTGACGATGTTCGGCCCGAGTCGTTCGTCTGCTTTTACTTTGCTGGAGATCGGGGACTTTATATTCATCCCAATATCTGGCACGATGGCGTATTTACTTGCCGGGGTGCGCAACGCTTTCTCGATCGTCAAGGTGCTGTCCATGCTCGGGTGTCCGTGAACTTTGCCGATGAATTCCAGTGCCTGTTGGAGGCTCCGCTGTATTTGAAAAAAGGAACGGCCTAATGGTCGCCAGTAATGTTGTCGATCAAATCGTGGGTGTCTATCGTGATAAGGGGCATAGGCACTACGGTGAAAGCGTCACGGAGCTCGAACACGCTTTGCAATCTGCTGAGTTTGCAAGTCGGGCTGGTGAGCCCAAGAATGTGGTTCTGTCGTGCTTATTGCATGATTACGGTCATCTACTGCATGATCTGGGTGAACATATAGCTGAGGAGGGAATCGACGCTCGACATGAAGAGTTAGGAGCCAAACTGCTCAGCAAGTTTTTCCCACCAGAAATCGTCGAGCCGGCTCGACTGCATGTGGCTGCGAAACGTTACTTGTGTTGGAAAGATCCTGGATATTTTGATGGACTCTCATCAGCATCGCGTATGAGTTTACAAATCCAAGGTGGACGCATGAGCGATGAAGAGGCTCGTGAATTTGAAGCCAATCCGTTTTACGAAATAGCGGTTCGTGTGCGCCATTACGACGACATGGGAAAAGTCGCTGGTATGCCGACTCGCGATATCGATGAGTATCGCGAACTTATCTCCGAGTTTTTAACTGAGAACACTCTTGATTAAGGTCGATGCGCTTACAAGCACGCGGCGATTCGCGGTTCCTGAATCTCGCTCGGAATATTATCAACCACCGGAGCGCTGGCTGCATGAATGACGCTGCGACAAACGCCTATGCCTCATGTGTTTCACCAGAGGCTGACACTGAAAGCAACTCCGGTTGCTCTGGTTCCGGCTGGGTATTATGGGTCATTGTGGCAGCCTTCGGAACTTACTTTTGCATGTACGCTTTTCGCAAGCCCTTTACTGCGGCCTCCTTTGCCACGGCAGGTGAGCAAGCAAATTCATTCAAATCCATTCTGATTATCTCGCAGGTAATGGGTTATATGGTGTCCAAGTTCATTGGCATCAAAATCATATCGGAAATGCGCCCACACCGCCGTGCTATTTCAATTCTGGTGTTGATTGGGCTTGCGGAAGTTGCTTTGGTACTATTTGGCATGGTACCGCGCCCCTGGAATGCCGTGTGCATGTTTTTTAATGGTCTCCCGTTAGGAATGGTATTTGGATTGGTCTTGGGTTTTCTAGAAGGTCGATGCATGACCGAAGCTCTAGCGGCTGGTTTGTGTGCCAGCTTTATCGTTGCGGATGGATTTACCAAATCCGTGGGAGCTTGGTTGTTGAATCTAGGAGTTTCTGAACAGTGGATGCCGGCTACTGCTGGTGCTCTGTTTGTCGTACCGTTGAGCTTGTTTGTTTGGATGTTGTCACGATCTCCTGCGCCCAATCAAGCTGACCTGACAGCACGGAATTCCCGTCAAAGCATGACTTCCGAAGATCGCTGGGGGCTGTTCCGACGCCACGCGTGGCCACTTTCCCTTTTGTCCCTGATGTATTTGTTGGTTACGATTCTGAGAAGCTTTCGCGCCGATTTTGCTCCGGAGATTTGGCATGCCCTTGGAGCTCGTACGCCACCAAGCGTATTTACCTACTCTGAACTTTGCGTCGCCGCAGGAGTGATGTTGGTCAGCGCCAGTTTTGTCCTTGTACGAGATAATCGACGAGCCTTTTTTGCTTCGCTAGCGTCATGCGCTTTGGGATTCCTGTTGGTCACGATCGCAGTGATCGGCCAATCGGTATTAAAGTCACTTGGGCCATTTGAGTTCATGGTAATGGTCGGTTTAGGTTTGTACTTGCCGTACGTCGCTGTGCACACCACAGTTTTTGAGCGATTGTTGGCGATGACACGCGATAAAGGAAATGTTGGCTTTTTGATGTACGTCGTTGATTCGGTCGGGTACTTGGGATATGTGGCCGTCATGCTTGCTAAGAACAGTTTTGATGCGTTTCATCAAACTGGTAGCACGACTTCTGGCCAACAAGCATATTTGACCTTTTTTGTTAGCGCATGCAGCATTTCAATTCTGCTTTCTTGGGCCGCAATTTACTCTTGTTGGCGCTACTATTCGACTCGCCATCCACAAATGGTCTGACCGGCAAGCTGCGGAATTCGGTCACGCTGCAAGAACGAAATTCTCTGGCGTACTACCAACTCAGAGAGTTAACTCAGAGCATGTTGAGCCGAGGTTTCGCCCAGTTGTTTTGGTGAATCTTAGTTCGACTTGCGGCGTTCGCGGGCGAAGCGAATAAGACATCCAACTGGCGGTGTTTCAGCAAGCTCAACCTGTTTTCCTTGCAAAGCGCCTGCAATTGCCTCTTCAACGTAGCGAGTTTTAACAGCTTTGGGGTCGGTATTGTCGTCCAGCGCTCCCATATAGACGATTTTACGCGCTCGGTTCAGCACAAAGCACTCGGGGGTGCGTAAGGCTCCAAATTGTTTGGCAACTTGCTGAGTTTCGTCAAACAAATAGGGAAAAACGAACTCGCGCTCCTTGGCTCGCTGCTGCATCGCAGGCAATAAATCAGCTTCGATCTTGTTGACATTGATAGCCACTACCCCAACGCGGCTGTCGGCGGCAGAGTATTTCTTAGCGAGTTCATTCAGGCGAACTTCATAATCGACGGCGTAAGGGCAGCTATTACATGTAAAAACCACCACGACGACGTCGCGGTCATCGAGGTCTTTTGAAGAATGCTGTTTACCGTCCGTACCAGGCAATGAGTTCCATTGTGGAGCTGTATCGCCAATACTACGAGTCGGATTGTATTTACCGGCTGCACCAGGCGATTCCATTACACACCAAATCGACATGCCAATTATGCTGGTCAAACTCAGTTGCACGAGCTTGCGATACATTTCCGTCGCCATCCTGTAAAGACATTCTGCCATTCAGAGAAACTCGACCGATGTTGAGGATTATACTCCAAGCATATGAATTGGTCATATACAACAGCGGGATAGCCAAATGTGCGGGTCATTACTTGCCAGTACAATCCGCAATCCGCAGTTCACTGACCATTTCATGATGTTGTTGAAATCCGTAGCATTCACATTATTTACCAAGTAGCGACAAGCGTTTCCGTCGG
>CAZVBC010000359.1:0-7428 GCA_964625155.1 uncultured Pirellulaceae bacterium | reverse complement strand
AAAGGATGTTCGCGAGGGTCTCGCATATCAACCGTTCTTCGGGCGAGGCTTGCCCTTGGTTATAGGTGTCGATGTCTGTGTTCATGTTTTTTTTAGCGACAGAACGTCTTGGAAACTAACCGATTGTACTGAAATGATGGGTTAGAGTGTTGAGCTGTGCCGGTGCACTGGCGTGCTGTGGGAAATCGTGAAAGGTGAGTATAGCTGCTGGTTGAATAGTTAGGTTGAACACAAGAGTACCACGTAAGCTGCCACCGCATCATTTTCGGATGCTTTCAACCTAAACACCACTGAGTTAATTTTCTTTCATGGTGTGGTACCGACTGTTGTACGAGGATAACATTACTGTTTCTAAACTCCTTGGAAGTTCTTGCGATTTCTACGTCGAACCCGGGAATGAAGAATAATGAAAATCGATCGGCAGCGTGGAACGATATTCTCATTGAGTGTTCCTCCTGATCAGCGAGCCGGAACTCAGCGCTGGCTGTGGGTACTGGTTTTTGCATCGCTGACCGCTGTTGGTATCTTTGCCGTTACCAAGTATCGCTCGACGAACACTCACTCGAATCAAGCAAATCAACCTCTCGAAGGCAAGTTAAATATCTTCGTCCGCACATCGGAGCGCGGTATCGAACCGATTTCGGTCGAGCAAGCCGGGGCGGTGCCAGTGCAAGCAGGAGGTATCATGAGTTTAGAAGCGAATTTTTCTCAGGCAGCTTGCGCATATTTTGTGTGGTTCGATAGCGAAGGTCGAGTGCTACCTCTGTACCCGTGGAACTACGATGCGCTCGAAGTGACCGATATCAATGAACTGCCTCCGACACGGATGGGCGCGAAGATAATTTATAGTCCGCCAATTGGCGGCGGCTGGAGCTTTGGCAAGCAGAGTGGCATGGAGACGGTGATGATGCTGGCTCGCCGAGAACCGCTGGACGCAAAGATGTCGCTCGGTTCACTGCTGAACTTGCCACCACCACCGAAGATGCAGCATCGCGAAGAACTGGTCGGGTTCTCAGTAAATCGCGGTGAAGACTCTGTGACGACGTTCGTTTCAAGAAATCGCGGGAGCGAAGAAGATGCTCGCACTGCTGATGATCACGTAAAATCGCTGATGCTTCGTTTGCGCGAACATTTTGAATTAATTCGAGTTATACGTTTTGCGCACGAATGAGTGTTTTTGTCAATCATGAATTTGACACTGAGCAATTGTGTTTATGTTTGTTGAGAGGTGTATTCCCCGCGATTTGCGGTTGATTTTTTTGGCTGATGTGGGCCAAACGGGCCTTCTTGACTTTGGTTCTTTGTTTTCTATACGCGAAGAGGAGGTGTAACGTGGCGAGTCGGGATGTGGTTCAGCGTTCGCAGCCGGGCTTTACGCTGGTTGAACTGCTGGTCGTGATTGCAATTATTGGAGTATTAGTCGGATTGTTGCTCCCAGCAGTTCAGTCAGCGCGTGAAGCAGCTCGGCGCATGCAATGCACTAATAACTTAAAACAAATTGGATTGGCGCTGCACAATCATCATGGTGTTTATGGTCGGTTCCCGGCCGCAACGACGCGCGTGCAAATTGATACTTGGATGCACGGACCAACATGGTGGATTTACATAATGCCGTACATCGAAATGGACTCTGCTTACAACAAGATCACTTTCCCACGCCAGACTTTCTGGTTCGGCGGCGCTGGCGCACACCCGAATACAACTATTTGGAAGAACATCCCATTTTCGTTTATGCAGTGCCCTTCTAGCCCGCTGCCTCAGTTTAGTACCAGTTCCACTGGAGACTCTGGTTATCAACGCCCGTCCTACACGTGTATCCTCGGTGCAGACAACCATCCGTCAGCGATGTTGGCGAATTCTCAATTTCGAGGTCCGATATCGGATGGAGGCGTGATCACACTCGACCGAGGACAACGCATTGGCGGTATCACCGATGGGACCTCGAACACGATTGTGGTAGGCGAGCAATCTGGGCAGATGTTTCACAACAACGGTTCGCCGCTGCCGATTGGTGGCCCAACCGACAACAGTGACGGCCGCGTGGATAATAATCGTGGTTTTCACATGGGCACTTCACACGTAGGATTCCCGTCGGGCAACAACAGTATGGATACCGGCAGAAACTGTACGAACAGCAATTGTGTTCGTTGTTACAATACGACGACCATTAGTACTCGAGGAATTGTGTCTCGAGGCTTGGTGTTCAACGACTATGGTGAGTTGCGTTGCAACAAACCTTTGAATTCGTCACATGTCGGCGGAATCAATGCGGTGTTTGCTGACGGACATGTTCAGTTCGTTGATCAGACTTTGCCACTGGCGACGCTCAAGAATCTTGTGAATCGCGACGACGGTTCCGTTGTCGAACTTCCGTAATCTCAGTGATGTTATTTTGGCGACAGCTCACGGAGAAATTCTCCGTGGGCTCATTCATTTATTGGATCGTTTTTATGCGCTCTTTGTTTTTATATTTAATCGCGAGCGGTTTTACCAGTGTTTTTGTTGCCGGTTGTGGCCCATCGGGACCGCCGGTCGGTGAAGTTTCCGGCAAAGTGACGTTCAAAGGCCAACCGGTCAAAGAAGGGACTGTCACGTTCATGAATCCCACTGAAGGCGGCGCTGGAGAAAGCCCCATTGGTGCCGACGGCAGCTACGCAATTGAGGAATTGGTTGTGGGCGAATATATCGTGGTAGTAAATCCGCTGATGGAAATGAAAGACACCGACCCCGGCAAGTCGCCACCCGCATTGGTTGAGAAACCAGCTCCTAACGTCCCAACAAAGTACCGTCAGCAAGGATTGACTCCTCTGAAGGCCAGTATCAAAGAGGGTAAGAATGAGTTTCCAATTCAAATGAGCCCATGAAATTGAGCTTGTGGTTCGGAGCGATTACGTACGTTCCTAACGTTGCGGGATGAATGCAGTACATAAATTCTCTACTGCAACTTTGCAAAGCGTTTTCGCAGTCTTCGAGCGGCTTCGACCAGCCGCATGAGTTTTTCAGTCGCTTCATCGATCGTGGGTGGTTCGCCAGCTCCAGGCGCGAACCCACAATCGGGATTCAAAGCAATTCGACGTGGGTTGATGTATTTTGCACCAGCAGCGCCCAGCGATTCGATTTCATCGATCGACTGCACCTGCTCGGAACGTACATCGACTATGCCCATGCCGATATCGAGGTGGCTTGGGAGCAATTCAAGGTCGCTAAGATCGCCGGTTTGGGGATAAGCAAACTCGACATTAACCCGATCGATGTTGGCATCTTTCAACCGCGGCAGGATTGGTTTGTAGTCGCCGACAACATCGCTTTGCCGTTTGTAAACGCTGTGGCAACAGTGCAAATGGACCTCGGCTTGCAGATTCTCAGCGATCGAGTTGATCGCCGACAACGCGTGTGGGAATTGCTCGTCGATATTCCAGCGACGTTTCAAGCGTTCGTCGTGGATCTCTTCACCGGAAGTTAAGCGACGATCACAAAAATAAGTTAGAGCTGGATCGTCGATCTGGATGATATCGATACCGACGTCAACCAGTGCCCGAGCCTCGCGTGCCAGGATTTCAGCTAGGTGGTCGACGAAATCCTGAATTGTTGGATAGGCATCGCGGCTGTGTCCCTCATGCCAATATCGAACGGCGATCAGGAACGGGCTGGGCAAAGCGAATTTCGTACAACGGTCAGTATGTTCGACCAAAAATTGTCCGTCAGCAACAAACACGGGTTCGTTTGCCGACATCCGTTTGACAACGACGTCCGCAACTTTCGTTTCGCCCTGATGTTGATATTGGCGGCATTTTTCGAAGCCACCCACGCGCGAAAGGAATTCACCGATGTAATGTGTTCGCCTCCATTCGCCATCGCTGATTACATCCAAACCGATTTGTTCTTGCAGGCGAATGGCAAAAGCGACGAAATCATCGAGCGTTCGTTGGAATTTGTCTGCGGAAATCTCTGATCGTTTGGCAAGCAAATCGCGGACAACAATCGGTCGAGGCAGCGAACCAATTACCTGAGTAAAAAACACTGGCAATTCTGCTGTCCGACTCGTTTTCATTACAGAAGTCCTCAAGGAAATGCTGCTCAATTGACCATCCGGTTGCAAAACAGCGTAGTCAGAAACGCCCCTGGCACGCAATTCGAAAAAAGTCCCACACAAATTCCAGAGCAAATCTCAGATCAAGAGCTAGTAGCCAACTCCATGAACAAAGCCAAGTTGGATAACGCCACCACATCCGAAAACTGCAGAAAATATGAGTCGTTTCAGCGAAATCGTTTAACCGCGTGCCCATCGGGCCGCGAGTGTAGCGTTCGCGCATACCAACCTGCACCCCAATATGGAGATAAAGAGCAGTATTTCATTTAAACGCGTTCCGATTCCCATGGTTATCTCAAATACAGAATACAGCAACACTGCGATGCGAGTTCCATGTGTCGAGTTTCGCACACTTAAATCCTCACTATGCCAAAAGCAAAAAACAAATATACCAGGAGATTCGATCTCATTAAGCTCACCAACAAGATTCATCTGCGGTTGGCACTGGGCTTTATAAACCCATGTTTGCTGGGATAATTTCAACAAACCGCATTGATCCAACAATTGACAAAGGAGTCAGTAAGAGATGTCGTCCCAGCGATTGAGGAATTCTTCGGCCCCAGGGACGTTTAGTGCAAGCAAGCACTGATGTTCGGCGCGGCGCATTTCCTGTTGATCGTCGATCTCGATGTCATCCAGCCCTGCCAGATGCAAGAAGCCGTGAATGACGTACAACAGCAATTCGTCTTCCGTCGACCAACCTGCGGCTTGACAAAGTCGACTGGCGGTATCTGCGCTGGCGATGATCTCACCCTCGACCTGCTCGTCGTTCTGCTCGAAAACAAAACTGATTACATCCGTTGGCCAGTCGTGGTCGAGATGCTCACGATTGAGCGCATGGATCGTGGCGTCATCGACGATGGCAATACTGACTTCCATCTCCACTAGGCCGTATTCAGCAGCGATCCAGGCGAGAGCTTGCCGAAAACGGAGAGAATCGTCCCGCACCGAATCGACTTGATAATTGACAAACAGTCGTAGTTTGTTTTGCTGATTGCGTTTCGCCATTACGCTGATTGCTGCCCAGGATATTTGACACGACCATGATAGATGGCCGTCAACGACTTAACCAAAGAAGACTTGATTTGGTCGAGCTGCTTGAGAGTTAATCCGCATTCGTCGAATTGGCCATCCAGCAGTTTTTTCATGGCGATCTGATCGACCAATCCTTGGATGCGCGAGGCTGTGGGCTCGACCAAAGAACGGGATGCACTTTCAACTGTATCTGCCAACATGAGTACTGCCGCTTCGAGCGTTTGCGGCTTGGGGCCCGGATACCGGAAAGTCGTTTCCGAAACTTCCTCACCATGCGGATCTTGCTGGCTGCGTTTGGCCGCTTCACGATAGAAGTACTCGACCAATGTGGTGCCATGATGTTGTTCAATAAAATCAATGATGGGTTGAGGTAGCTTATGCTGGCGAGCTAAGTCAGCTCCATCTTTCACATGTGCAATAATCACCAGCGTGCTCATGGCGGGTTGCAATGAATCATGGCGATTCATCCCCGCACCTTGGTTCTCCACGAAATAATTGGGTTTGAAAATCTTACCAATGTCGTGGTAATAGGCACCTACACGAGTCAACAAACCATGTGCACCAATCGCTTCCGACGCCGCTTCTGCAATAGCCGCAACGTTGATCGAATGGTTGTAGGTTCCCGGAGCACGTTGAGCTAACTGACGCATCAACGGCAAACTGGCGTCACCTAATTCGATCAGGCTAAGATCTGTTTGCACGGCGAAGACCCGTTCGATGAACGGTAGTAAGGCTGGCATCAACGAGCAGGCACAAAGCGTGAAAAGTCCCAACCTTCCAGATTCCCAAGTCAGGCCGACTAAGAGCCTCTGCCAAGTCGATTCTTGAAACATACCGTCTTGGATTGTCATAGCAATGCCTCGCAGTGATTGGCTGCCATAGAGCTGTCCCAACATGCTCTCGACCCCTAGATGCGAACAGGTAACCACTGTGGCAGTTGCTAGGCCCACTTGGATCAATTTAGTACGGGTACGGATGCGTCCCAAGAACAAGATGGCTGCACAGATGCCACTTGCCAAAACTACAAACTCTCCCAAGTCCAAGCCCAATGCCAACGTGATCGCCAACGCTAGGCAGTTGTTGATCAGAATCGCTACCTGTCGTCCATATGCGACGGTGGCAGTGATAGCGCAAATAGTGATGGGAATGATCTCTGCGCGCCACGGATCGCCTGCAACCAAGCGACACAGCAGCGCTGTAGCTAAGGTCAACGTTAACAAGCGAAACAGTTTTCCAAAATCCCCTAACAAAGTTCGATCGAATTGATAGTAGATATACGCGGCACAAAGCAAGTAGAAGGCGGCCACCATTCCCAAAAACGCGAGGACTCGAATGGCCGCATGAGTCCAAGGGAGCTGCGAAACCCAAACTTGATGCTCACGTTTGAGCAGCGGTAGATCACTATCGGCGGACAACGGGTGACCTGCTCGCGCCAGCACGCTAGTTGTTGGTGCATACACTATCATCACGGGTGGGACGGCTTCCACGGCGTTCTTACGAGCCTGTTCGCTATGCTCGTGGCTGTACGACAACGTCACAGGTAGTTTAAGTATCAAATAGTGTTTGACCATTTTGGCCACGATCAACGATTCGGTCTGTGGGAATGCCTCCCGAAACTCGTCAATCACTCGGTCTGGCAATTGTGCCACAACCTCAGCGTGCCGCACGCGAGCCACCTCGAACTCCTGCGCCGAATTGGGAGAGCCGGTCGAATAGACGAGAATGGATCGCTGATTACCAAGCTCGATCGCATGCTCCAGCGACTTGAGCAGTCCGGTTTGCTCAAACGGCTCGATGATAGACCGCATCACTGCGTCGAACTTGTCTAGTTGCGATTGTTCGGCCAACATACTGCGAATAGCTGACAACGCGTCTTGCGGTGAAAAATCCAATTCGCCACCTGTCGAAGGAATGTAGTTCTGCAGCGTTTCACGCTGGTCGGCGTCCAATTCCTCAAGAGCTTTCGCCCCCAAAAGCTTGAAAAGTTGATCTTTGATTCCGTCTCGCAACTGCGTGAGCGCTTCGGGGCGATTTTCGTAAAAACAGAGTGTCTCGCGACGTCGTTGTTCGCGAACTACTTCGGTCTTATTGTCGTCCGGAACCTGAAACGAGACGCGGGCGACGACCGCTCGCGCTGGGACATAGCCTTCGCGATACGGGAACGGTGGTTCCCAACCGCGCAGTACGACTAACATGCCAACCGCAGCCATACAGGCCAATAGAAACCTGCAAATCACTGGTCCACAGAAGAGCTGTTGAGTCCAGCACCGCCAAGCTGACGGCTCCAATTGCAGAGAAGCCAC